>DATELB010000162.1:0-7800 GCA_035277085.1 Nitrospira sp.
CGCGGATGCTGAACTCGCCGGGAATTTCGACGACCGATACACGGCGGTATCCGAGCCGCAGAAGGCCGGCCGTCAAGACTTCCCGCTCCATCGCGGCGCCGATCTTGAACGTCAGGACGGTCCGGACAAACGTCTCCACCGGCATCAGGCGCTGCATGAGCGCATCGATGGAGGTCACCACTTTGGCTGCAGGAAAGTTTCGGATCTGATGGAGCGCGTTCATGCGCCTCGCGATCAACCCGACGTGCGGGGCAGTGGCTTCATAGGGCAGCGTTTCCCAGCGCGGGAAGAAGGCGAGGGCCGTTTCGGGCAGACCCGACAGCTCATGATAAAAACGCAGGTCGTCGAAGAGCCGTGCGGCGGCTTCGTCGCTTTTCGTGACGATGAGCCACGGCTGGGTCCCGAGCCGGCCGGACTGCGGATGCATGAGCTGAGTCAGGGCGAAGCCGGCGGTCGACCCGTGAAGTCCGGTAAGACAGGGCCTGGCCCCCTGTTGGTTCAGCGCCTCTGCAACTGGCGCGCAACAAGGAACCACTGATGGGGAAGCAGGTGACACGGTTGTTAGCGGGCTTGAGACCGAATTCGTTGAATGAGGGCGGTCGTCGACATGCCGGGAACCAGGGGAATCGTTTTCACGGTTCCTCCACGCCGTTCCACGACCTCACGGCCGATGATGCGATCGATCGCCCAGTCGCCGCCCTTCACGAGCACGTCCGGCTGCACCGCGGTGATGAGGTTGAGCGGGTCCGGCTCGGCGAAGATGACCACGTAATCGACGGATGCCAGAGCGGCCACGACTTCCGCGCGTTGGCCCTCTCCGACGATCGGCCGATCGGGCGCCTTCTTCAAACTTTTGACCGAGGCGTCGCTGTTGACGCCGACCACGAGGACATCACCAAGCGCCTTGGCCGCCTGGAGATAGCGCGTATGGCCGATGTGCATGAGATCGAAACAGCCGTTGGTGAAGACGATGCGCTTCTTGTCCCGGCGCGCCTGGTCGAGCAGCGGGATCAAGTGCGCCGTCGTCAAGACCTTTTCCGGCATGCTCCCATCATACCGACTGCGTGGGCAGATAGAAAGAGAATGCCTCTCACGCCGGCGGATCGACACGCCGTCACGCTCCGTCGTCTTCCCCTGTTCCGCCCAGGCCGATGACCGCACCGTGCCGGGCGATGATGGCATCCATGGCTTCGACCGCCTTGCTCCGGCGTTGATCGTATAAGCCCGGCGGTGCCGGCACGAGCGGCGAAAGCGCGAGACCCGCGAGACGATAGGCGGTCTGCGGCTTCATCACGTCGCGCAGGGCCAGTTGCACGGCCGGCCACATCTCGGGATCGTAGTTGAGCGGGTGCGGGAACCGCCGCTGCCTGGTGGTGATGGCAAATCGCGCATCCTTGAGCTTCACCGTGCATCCTCCCGCCGCGAGGCCTTCCTGCCGCAAGTCCCGGGCGAGCGCGCGCAAGAACCCGCGCAGGAGGTCTTCGACAAACGACGGATCGGATGTGTCGTGTTCGAACGTCGTCTCGTGGCTGGCGCTCTTGGATTCGCGGTCGGCGACGACGGGCTCGTGATCCTGTCCCTGCGCGAGGGCGCGAAGCCAGGGAAGACGAGAGCCGAAGAGGCGCGAGAGCGTCCGATCCCACTGGGGATCCAAGAGGGCGCCGATTGTCGTGATTCCGAAGGGCTCCAAACGCGACGCGGTTTTGGGGCCGATGCCGGGCAGCGCCCGTGGTGGAAGATTCTGCAGAAATCGCCACTCGTCTCCCGGCCCGACGATGGCGATGCCGTCGGGCTTCGACGCGTCCGCGGCGATCTTTGCCACCGTCTTTCCGGAGGCAACCCCGACCGTGCACGTCAGACCGGTCGCATTCAAAATCGAACTCTTGATGAGCCGCGCCAGCGCGGCAGGATCCGGATGGCGAGTCTGTAAGTCGGTCGTGTCGGCATAGAACTCGTCGATGCTGCTCCATTCGGTCGCGGGGAAGAGCCGGTCTGTCACGGCTCTCATCTCGTCGTGCAGGCGGCGGTAGAGCGGCCGGTCAGGAGGGACGAGGAGCAGCTCTGGACAGAGCCGCAGTGCTTCGGCGGTCGGCATGGCCGAACGAACTCCGAACCGTCGGACGGCATAACTTGCGGCGGCGATGATGCCCCTGGGCGGCGGGCCTCCGACCGCGACCGGTTTGCCTGCAAGCTGCGGGCTTTTGACAACGGCCGCAGACGCGAACATGGCGTCGATGTCACCAAAGAGAATCTGGCGAGGCCATCGGGGCATCGGGCGTGGTCGGCGGTCTAAAGATCAGCGCAAGCCTAGTGGCTTAGGGAGGAAAAATCCAGTTCCAGCTGACCGGGTAATTCTCGAGAGCGAAATTGTATGGACGTTCCTGCTCCGGCCGTTGGCGGACAAGGGAGGTCGGAAGAAGACACTTCCTGGAGAGACCCCCGGCAGCTGCCGCAATGGTGGCGGCGCGGCTGGATCGTCCGCCGCTGGCGCCGGTAAATGCGCCCGCAGCGGCCGCAACGCCAGGCAAAACGGGACAGCGCCTGCACTTCCTTCTTCAACGTATGGTAGACCGTGACCGCGAGCGTGCCGTCGCGGTTTATTTCACGCATCTTCCTTAAAAAGTCCGGCCCGTGATTGGGCCGCCGCTTCAAAATATCGTACTGCCACTGATGGATCATTTCGTGCGCGAGCGTGCTGACCAGTTCGTTCGATCCGTACGAAGAATTTGTAAGCAAGGGCCGCAAGAGAGGGACCGAAAGCCGGATCTCGCGTTTGGGCGTTTTGGACGGCACATTCTCGGCCCAGGACGAGCGGGGTCCCGTTCGACTGACAAACATGCCGACGGATGATGTCAGGCGTCCGCTCCAGACGAGCGCGATGGGCGGAAGATCTCCGTCGAAGTAACGGGCATTGAGATCGCTCCAAACGGCCAGAAGTTCTGACGCGGTCTGAGGCCCGATCATACGTGTCGGGATCCCATCTCTTCGGCGACGGCCGCCACGAGCAAGGGCAGCATGATCTCATGATGGCCGATTAGCGAATAACCCTTGCCGCCTTTTTGGGTCGGACGCCGCACCACGTTGGTCAGGGGACGGTAATGGCTGAGGAAGTCCATGTTCACCGTGGTGATATTGGACAACGGGTGACCCAGATTACGCCCGAGAGAGACGGTTTTCAAAAACACTTCCGGGAGGACGACGGCGGAGCCGATGTTCAGGTACACGCCCCCCTCCATTTGAGAGACCACCGCGGCCAGGCGTCGAAAATCCAGCAGGGAGGTCCCGCCGATTGCCGCGCCGTCGGCCGCCGGATGCATATGGATGATGTCGGTGCCGACGGCGACGTGCACGGTCACGGGAATGCCGAGTCTCGCACCGGTGGCGAGAAGACTCGTCGCGCGGTTGGGGAATCGCGCCTTCGTTCGGTTGATGTAGCAGCCTACGGCCTCACCCAGTCCCTGCCCGCTTTGGTGTCCCAGGACGATCGCCTCGTTGAGGATGCTCCCGGTTTCCTCGGCCATGCCGAAGCGTCCGGCGTCGATTTCGTCGTCCACCTCCTCCGACGTGTGCCCCATGAGGGCAAGCTCGAAATCATGGATGATCCCCGCGCCGTTCATCGCGACGGCGGTCACGAGGCCCTGTTCCATCCAATTGACGAGAATCGGCGCGAGGCCGACCTTGATGACGTGCGCGCCGATGCCGACGATCACCGGCCGGCGCTTTCGGTGGGCTTTTGCTATGGCGTCGGCGACCGCCCGCAGCGTTTTGACCGCAAGGATGTCGGGGAGGGCGCGATAAAACAGGCTGAAGCTGCCTCCTTGCCGCCACGGCTTCGCAAAATCGGAGACGCGGACCTTGCTGTGCCGTTTCTTGAGCGGATAGGTCTTGAGATCGGACACATTGATCGGAGGGATCAGCCGGGGTGTGCTGTTAAACGAGCGGCGCCGGTCAGGAGGCTTTGCCAAGGAGCTCTTCCTCAGTCAATTCGCAGAGCACGTGTCCGAGCGTAATATGGCTCTCCTGAATCCGGGCGGTGACTTTGGAGGGAACGATGAAGGGAAAATCGACGAGCGCAGCCAGTTTTCCGCCGGTGCCACCGGTCCAAGCCACGGTCGTGAGCCCACAGGCCTTCGCCGCTTCAACGCCTTTGAGCACGTTCGGAGAATTTCCGCTCGTGCTGATCGCGATCGCGATGTCGCCCTTTTGTCCATGCGCCCGCACCTGCCGGGCGAAGAGTTCGTCATACCCGTAGTCGTTGGCGATACAGGTGATGGCGGCGATGTCGGTCGCCAGCGCTATCGCCGGCAAGGGGGGGCGCTCGCGTTTGTAGCGGCCGACGAATTCCGCCGCAATGTGGGCGGCGTCCGTGGCGCTGCCTCCGTTGCCGAACAGCAGCACTTTATGACCTTCGCGAAACGCGCGGACGATGAGCCTGGCCACCTCGACGATCCGGTCCGCATGTTCGCGGACGAACTGCTGTTTGACGGCTGCGCTGTCGTTGAAGGCTTGGACGATGAAGTCGCGCATCGAAGGCAATTCTAGGCGAGGGGTAGCGTCCTGTCAAACGCTCACGCAGGTTTTCGTGCCATGCTGTGCTATAGTCCGCGCCAAATGGCACAAGATCAACCAGTCGCGGCACTGGCTCTGGCGCTCACCCACGAAGTGGCTCCGGCGGTGTATTCGATCAATCGTCTCCGGCCGGACTGCCTGTGTTTCGTCTTGCCGGAGTCCGCGAAAGCGCTCGTCGAAACCGAGGTCCAACCGCGAATCGACCAAATGCCTCGCCGGTGGGATTGGGTGCTCCTCTCCGATGCCGAGCACTTTCCGTCCTGCTATGAGACGATCGGGCGGTCGCTGCCTGCGATGCTTCGAACGTGGGAGATCGACCCTGGTGCGCTGGTCGTGGACGTGACCGGCGGGACGGCCGCCATGGTCGGCGCGCTGCTGCTCGCATCCACGCCCTTCACCTCCCGGATCGTGTCGTTGGTGGCGCCGCAAGAAGGACGCGAAGGCGAGACCGTGGCCCTCGAAGGCGGTGAGCGGCTGTGGAGTTCCATGAATCCATGGGATGAAGCGGCCGAAGGGATGAGGCGGGAAGGCTGCGACCTCTTCAACCACGGCGCGTTTGCGGCTGCGGCGACCGTCTTTCGCGGGATAGAACGACGGGTCAGCGGCGGACACAAACCGCTCTATCGCGCACTAACTGATCTTGCCGAAGGCTACGAGCTCTGGGAGCGCTTTCACTATCGTCAGGCCTGGGAAAAACTGAAAACGGCGGCGAAGGCCATCGAGATGGCATCGCTGTTCGGTGGACCTCCCGGTGCGAAGGCCGCGCTCCCCGCGATCAAAGCCAATGCCGGCTTTCTGGAAAAACTCGTGTTGGACCCGGGCGAAGTCAAAGAACACCTCGCCCTGGATTTGCTGGCGCATGCGGGACGCCGGCTTCGCGTCGCCCGTGATACCGAGGGCGCGATGCGAGCCTTGCTTCGCGCGCTGGAAGCCTTTGCCCAGCGCCAACTCTTCAAGGGACACCGGGTCAAGACCTGGGACGTTCAACCCGACCAGTTGCCAGGAGCCATCAAGGAGACGTGTCTCGCCTGTTACCTTGAGGACGTCGACGGCAAGTACGTGCTGCCTGCGCAGGCGCAGTTCCGTCTCCTGGCGGCGCTGGACGATCCGCTCGGCCACGCGTTTCTCAAGGAATGGCCGGGCATGAAGCCGTTGCTCAATGCCGCGAATCAGGCCGTGCTGGGGCACGGCGCCGACACCGTCAAGGGAGAACGCGTGCAGCAATTGCTAGAGGTCGTCGCGAAGCTGTCGAACGCCGCAGACGCTTCCTTGCCGAAGTTTCCCGTGCTGAGCATGTGAGATCGAGAACGTATGGAGCAGCGCCCCGAGGGACGGGATGTTATCGAAATCCGCATCTATTACGAAGATACTGATTGCGGCGGCATCGTCTACTATGCGAACTACTTGAAATACTTCGAGCGTGCGAGGACGCAGTATCTCGAAGCCCGCCGTCTTTCCGTCATGGACCTGATGAACGCCGGACGGGTCTTCGTCGTTGTGCATGCCGAGATCGAGTATCGAGCGCCTGCGCGCTACGGCGAGACGCTGGAAATTGAAACGACCATTTCTGAGATGAATCCGGCGGCGATGACCTTTTCCCATGTCGTGCGGGAACGGCAAAGCCGGCGGCTGGTCGTGGAAGGGGCCGCACGGCTCGCCGTGACGGACGGCAACGGCAAGGTCAGGCGCCTCGACAAGGTGACGGTCGCCGCGCTACAGTCCAATCCGCCAGAATGTTGAAAAACGTATTATTATCACCCGCCCAACCCTGGCGTGCCGAGACACGCCTCTCCCAGTCACCCGCCCAGCCCCGGCGTGCCGGGACACGCCTTTCCCAAGGTTCGTTCTCGCATCGCTTAAGCGGGGGAGCGTTAGTCCATGGATAAGATCGGTACCTGGGTGGCCATCATCGGCGTCGTCATGGGATTCATCGTATTGGCCTGGCTGCTCTTTGCCGACAACCCCCGGGACAAACGCAAGAAATAATCTCTCCCTCAATCGTCATTGCGGTCCTTCCTCAATCCCGCCGAGCTTGCGGTGCGGTAATTGGCTTTTGAGGCTCCGCTTCTGGGAGTGACTGACGCCCGGCGTATTTTTATGTGGGTGGAGGTCCCGATCCCGCTCCAGGCGATGCCGATTCAGGTCGCTTCCCTTGCGCCCTTCGAGCGGCCGGCACAGGTCGCAACCAACGCCCGTTGTGGCTGGCGAGAGAGGAGTCACCGGTAAGGACGATGATGGAGCCGTCGATGGCTGCGCGGCGGTCACAGCGCTGAACAGGATCGGCGCACAGAAGAGGAGAAGAACGGCATAATACATGGTAGGCCCTCCACGCGCTGCTGGTAGCAGCAGGGTTCGTGCCAAGTGTGTCCTATCAAGTTGACATTCGAGAAAACCGCGTGCTGGAATAGCGATGCAGATTCACGGAGGCTGTGACTATGGAAATGTTCGGCCGGGTCGGGTTAGTGGAGATCCCCGTTTTGATCGCTCCGGATCAAAAAGTATGGATGGATAAGATGATCAAGGAGGGCAAAATTGCCATACCTCCCGGGGGAACACTCGAGAAGGGCTCGCTCTATTCGATGTTCATCCGCATGCTCCTGCACAATGCGATGGAGGAACAAAAGAGGCAGGAAGCTCTCGAAGCAGACGACGAAGACGACGAGTAAGGAAGCTGCTGAAAACAGCCGTCTCACCCGCCCACCCTGGCGCGTCTTTACCCGCCCATCCCACCGATTGCTTTGCAATCGTTTCCCCGGGACGCGCCTTTACCCAAGCTAGGCGTCGCCCTCACGGCGTTCAGACCATCAAAGAAATCACTGGTGGCAAAGTACCTATCCGCTCGCATGTGATTGAAGCGAGCGGTACAAGCGAAGCTTGGTACGTACCTCTTCGGGCCTTCACTTGTTGCGGCCTAGCCCACAAACGTTTTGACCAGCTTCCACGAAACAGTATCAAATCCGCCCACCGCGTATCTGACCTGATACCAAGCCTGTCGTTATAAAGTCTTGAACGCAACTCGGGCGGCTTTGATGGTCCGCTCGATATCGGCAGGCGTGTGTGCGGTGGAGAGAAACGCCGCCTCGAACTGTGAAGGCGCCAGATACACTCCCTGTTCAAGCATTCGACGAAAAAACTGTCCGTACCGTTTCGTGTCCGACCGCTTGGCGCTGTTCCAGTCGACGACGGGTTCGGACGTGAAAAACGACGTCATCATCGAGCCGACTCGATGTT
>DATELB010000163.1:0-13989 GCA_035277085.1 Nitrospira sp.
GCCGCGTAGCGGAGGTTCTCTCTCGCCATCAGGTTCGTGTAGACATTGTTGTCGACGACGGTATTGTACTCGTCGGGTCCCGTCACGCAGTGAATGCAGAATTGTCCGTTGTTTCTCGGCGAATAGAAGCCAAGCGATCGCCAGAGCCGCGCGGTTTCGACCAGCATCTCAACGCCTTCATCGAAAAGGAATTCCTCATCCTCCGTTGCCTGGACGTACTTCTTTAAGGCGTACATGATGTCGGCGTTGATGTGATACTGCGCGGTTCCCGCCGCGTAATAGGCAGACGCTTCTTCGCCGTTGATCGTCCTCCAGGGATACATGGCCCCGCGTTGATTCAGCTCCCGTGCCCGTTGTCTCGCCTTGTCCAGCATGCCGTGCCGGAACCGCAGCAAATTTTTCGCGACGTGCGGCGCCGTGTACGTCAAAAACGGGAGCACATAGATTTCCGTATCCCAAAAATAGTGCCCTTCATAGGCGGCCCCCGTCAGCCCTTTCGCAGGGACGCCCGTATTTTCCGCGCGCGCCGAGGCCTGCAAGACATGGAACAGATTGAAGCGCAATGCCTGCTGGACCGCCGTCGTTGATGCCTTCGCCCGGTCCGGGTTCGTCATGATCGTGACGTCGCTCCGCTGCCAGAAGTCTTCCATGAACTGCTCCTGGCCTTGCAGCAATGCCGGGAATCCCGCGTCGACTGCCCGATCGAGAGTGCGTTCCGCACGTGCGCAGACTTCTTCGGGGGCGGCCGTGTGGCTCGTATGGTAGACGATGTATTTCATGAGCGTGATCGGCTGCCCTGCTTCCCCATCGATGCTGGCCACCACTTGGCCTGCGTCGGGCGTGTAAGTGGTCTTCCATGTCGCACGCAGGGAGGTCTCGAGTACGTGGTCGATGGCGCAGGCGAGAACGATCGCACTTTTGTTGGTCGCGTGACACAGCACGACCCGCTGGCCTTTCGCATAACTCAGCCGGTGATTCAGCACCTTCTCGATGAATACTTTCGCTTGTCTCGGATCGTAGTTCGCGCGTTTTGGCGCGGACTCGTTCGCGATCATTTCGGATGAAAGCACCACTGGCGCCGACGCGTTCAAGAGCGTCACCTGATACCACATGGCAGCGACATGACGGTGTTGAAAAGACACCAGCCGGCGGGATTTGATCGAGACGCGTTTGCCCGAGGGTGTTTCCCAGACGATGTCACGATCGAGGGTCCCCGACTTCATGTTGAGCCGCCGGTCGAAGCTCCGTACAGTGGCGTGCGGAAGCCAAAACGGTTCGTCGTCCACGTACAGTTTAATGTTCTTGCTGTCGGTCACGTTCACGATCGTTTGGCCGGTCGTCGCAAGCCCGTACGCGTTTTCCGGATAGATAATCGGCCAGCTTTCGTAGAAACCATTGATGAACGTGCCGTTCTGCCCGATCGGACCGCCTTCCTCGAAGCATCCGCGCATTCCGAGATAGCCGTTGCCCAAGGCAAACATGGTCTCGCCTTGCTCCAACAAGTCGGGCATGAATCGTTTTTCGATGAGACTCCATTCATCGGGCGGGTAGATGTGTGGAGGCGGATGGAATCGTGGGCGATGGATCATGAGCGTCCTCGGCGTCGACGGTGCTACCGCGACCGCGGAGATGAGAGTTCCGGTCGATCCTGCAGGAGCTCGGCGAGATCACTCACGACGATATTGGCGCCGAGCTCGTGAAGCGCCTGGGCCTGATTGCGCCTGTCTATCCCGATGACGCATCCGAACCCTCCGGCGTGCCCTGCTTGGACGCCGGCCAACGCGTCTTCAATGACGATTGCGCGCTGCGGGCGGACCCCCAAGCGTCGGGCTGCCTCTAAGAATGAGTCAGGGGCCGGTTTTCCGGGAAGGCGAAGCCGGTCGATCTCATGGCCATCGACGCGAATGTCGAACAGCGACGTTAACCCGACCGCTTCAAGGATGTCGGCGCAGTGGTGACTGGATGAGACCACGGCTATCTTCAATCCGGCGCGCTTAGCCAGGCGTAAAAAATCCACGGTCGCGGGATATACCTCCACACCGGTTTCGCGCATTGCGGCTTTAAAATACGCATCTTTCTTGTTGCCCATCCCATAGAGGGTTTCGCGATCGGCGCCATCGTCCGGTGACCCGAGCGGAAGACTCAGCCCCCTGGACGTCAGAAAATCCCGTACGCCGTCCTGGCGCGGTTTTCCATCCAAGTGCAATCGATAATCGTCTTCCATGTCAAATGGCCTGAACGTTGCCCCCGTCCGGGCGGTCAGAGCCGCAAGATAGTCGTCAAACAGTTGTTTCCAAGCTGCGGCGTGTATCCGCGCGGTTTGCGTAATAACGCCGTCGAGGTCGCTCAAAACTGCCTCATACGGCCCAAAGTCGAAGCGCGCGACACGCATGGTGGCTCCCCGCGTCTCGGACGAGCGTTCGCCGTTCATGGTTCCATCAAACGGAATCGCACCCTTAAAAACACCTAGCAAAGTCCCGAGCGTTGCCGGCATGGGTGGGGCAGCAACATGGGACTGGTTTTCCAGACCGAATATCCTTGACCGGTGGGTGGAAGAATTGTATGCCCCTAATGATGCAAAGAGGTTCTCTTGCTCTCGGATACGGCGCAATCGTCGTGGCCGCGGTGTTATGGGGCGGCTCGATCGTCGCGCAGAAGCTTGCCTTGAGCGGTTTTTCTGCTGTCGAAGCCTCCGTCCTGCGCGATATGGGCGGACTGCTCATACTCATTATTACCTGGTGGTTGCAGGGAGAGTCGCTGAGCCATCTGACGGCGCGTGATTACCGGACGCTCGCATTGCTGGGCCTCGGAGTTCTTGGAAACCATCTGTTGATTCTCATCGGGCTCAAGTATGTGAGCGGCGCCGTCGCCGGCGTCATCATCGGATCACTTCCCGTCGTCACTGCTCTCCTGTCGGCGCTCTTCATTCAAGACGTGCCGTACCGAGCGGTGTGGGCCGGAAGTCTTCTGTCGTTTCTCGGGGTAGGTTTGGTGTCGGTGGCGGGCTTCAGTGCCGCAGGGGAACGGCCGATGCTGGGCGGGACGCTGGTCTTTCTTGGCGTGGCCAGTTGGGCCCTGTATACGATCGGCAGCCGAGCGATCATGGAGCGCGTTTCAGCGCTGACAGTTAATTGGACGACGACGCTGGCCGCAACGGTGTTTCAACTTCCGCTTCTAGGGACGGATCAAAAGATGCTCAAGACGGGGTTGGATTCCCTCGCGCTGTCCGATTGGCTCGCGTTGGCCTATCTCGTCGTGTTTGCCACGGCCATTGCCCAGCAGACCTGGCTATTCGGCGTCAAGAACATCGGTCCGTCCCGTGCCTCGGTGCTGGGGAATCTTACGCCGGTCGCAGCAGTGGCGCTGTCCGCTCTGGTCCTCAAAGAGACGGTGGGCGCCGTTGAGGTCATTGGGATCGTGCTTATCCTCTGCGGTGTGTGGGTCGTACATCTGCAGACGTCCAGGCTTGAATCGTAAAACCGTCCAATCTTCTCTCGCGCTCCTTACGTTAATTCCAGTATGATAACCACCTTCGCCCCGGCGAGTGGCGAATGGCCAGAAAAAAGGCGCGCCCGGGTAAGCGATTGCCGAGCAATCGGTGGGTGGGCGGGTGAGCTTGGGTAAACAGCGCGTCCCGGGAAATCGATTGCGGAGCAATCGGTGGGATGGGGCGGGTAGAAACACTCGCCGGGGCGGGTGGGTGAGAACGACGGGGCCTTTTTGCCGAAAGAGCGGCGCGTGCTCGAACGACGGATAGAAGAAGTTACCAAAGCCAATCAGAAATTCTACGAAGCGTTTGAAAGCCTCGACATTTCGAAGATGGACGAGGTATGGGCGCACCTGGACTATGTCACCTGTGTGCATCCCGGGTGGACGCTTCGCTCAGAGTGGCCGGCAGTACGGGACTCGTGGGTCTTGATCTTCAACAACACCTTCTCGATGAAGTTTGAATTGACGGAATCAATCGTGCAGGTCGCGGGCGACATGGCCTGGGTGATCTGTGTCGAAAACATCACCAGCCAGCAAGCCGATGAATCGCAGCACGCGCGCGTACTCGCGACGAACCTGTTCGAGCGCATTGGCGATGAGTGGCTGATGATCCACCACCACGGCAGTCCGGTCATGCGCTAGTCTTTGCACCGCGTGGATAGGACGCCGATTGCCAATCAATCGCTAATCGGCGGGTGGATAAACGATCGGCAGGTGGGGAGTGAGACGGTGCCACCGTCGTCGACAAGGGGCTAAACGGTCAGAGCTTTTGTGCGGGGGTGGAGCTTGATTCGATGATGGACACGGTCTTGGACCATTCCGCCGCCACGGGGTCGCGCTGCTCCATGCTGAGGCCGGCGTAGTGAGTGAACATCTGCGGTCCCTTGCGTCGGCGCCACGTCAGGAAGCTCAGGAAGTGTTCCTTACAGACGTGCTGGGTGCCCGCCGGCGAATATACTTTGGCCTGGCATCCTTGGATCATGCAGTTGGGACTATTCATGATGACAACTCCCTGTAGCCGGCAGTATGCCGGACGCTGGATTCAATTTTCAACCGTGCCGAACCACTCCGTCGTTATGGCTCTTGTGTGCCTCTCCGCCCTAGGTCTAGCGGGCTGCGTCTCGCCATCGAGAGAAGGGCTGCCGCCCGGCAGTCCGTTCATGGACCAGGCAGAAGTCCAGACGCCCAGTCTGCCCGACGGCACCGCGGTCGGGGACATCACGGCTCATTCCGCCGAACTGTGGCTCAAGACCGACGGGCCCAAACAAATCCAAGTGGAATGGGCGTCCCTCGAGGCATGGAGACGGATCTCCGCAATGGCTTCGGTGCAATCGCCCGCCCGCCGGACACAACCGGTGCTCACCGGCCCTGAGACGGATTACACGTCGACACTTTCGTTGGAGCATCTCTCGCCAGCCACGCGCTATCGCTACTATGTTCTAATCAGCGATGCTGGAGGAAAGCAGCCGCCGGCCCAGCGTGTCGGCGCCCAAGGCGAATTCACTACGCTCCCCGACTCATCTGCCTCCGTTCCTATCATCTTCGCCTGGAGCGGCGATCTAGGCGGACAAGACCGCTGTCGTCAAGGAGACGCGGGGTATCCCATTTTTGACACGATTCGAGAACAGAAACCGGACTTTTTCATCTTCCTCGGCGACACGATCTATGCCGACAATGCATGCGTGTCACCGCCGAACGAGCCCGGCTCGAATTTCATCGCCACCACATTGGCCGAGTATCGCGCAAAGCATCACTACCAGCGAGGAGCGGCATCGCTGCGGCGCTTCTTGGAGTCGGTGCCGGTATACGTCACGTGGGACGATCATGAAGTCAAAAATAATTTTGCTGGACCATACGAGCCGCAAATGCCTGCCGGCCGCCAGGCCTTCCGCGAGTACTGGCCCATCCGCATCGACGCGTCGGATCGACACCGGCTCCACCGCACGATTCGCTATGGATCGGATCTCGAAATGTTTATTCTCGACACCAGGCAGTACCGGAGCAAGAATGCGGACCAAGATGGTCCCACGAAAACAATGCTCGGCGCCGCCCAGCTCCGGTGGCTGCTCGAGGCCATGGCGGCTTCGACGGCGACTTGGAAGGTGGTCGTCACGAGCGTGCCGTTATCGGTACCCAAAGGCGGCGGGCACGCCGTCCCGGGTAACGATGGTTGGGCCGGCGGGACGGATGGCACGGGATTCGAGCATGAACGGCAAGTGATAGTCGATAGGATCGTCGACAAAGCGATTCCTAACGTGGTGTTTCTTGGTGGAGACGTTCATTGGGTGCAGGCCAATATGTACGATGCCAATCAGGACGGTCTCCCGGATTTTCACGAGTTCGTCAGCGGGCCGTTGTCGGCGTACCATGGACATCTCATCGCTCCCAGTCCCGCTCTGCATCCCACCACGCTGATCAACGAAGGCGGGTATGACAACTTTGGCCTTGTTCGGGTGACCAAAGAGGCGTTTGAGGTGTCGATCATCGATGCGGCCGGGAAGACCCGGTTTGTGTATCACGTTCCCGCGCGAAAGGAATAGCCGCCGTCGGCCGCCCTCTTGCATTCTCGGTTCTCCAGCGGGTACCGTACCTCCTTCTGCACGATGCGGGAAACGCCCTCCCGGCTTGATCTTGCATCGCACACGGCATGGCAAGCACTGATGGAAACCGGCGACCCCGGGCGCGGGAAAGCGGTGCCATGGCTCCGTTTGAGAAGGAATGTTCCGCATGTGGCTCCAACTCATGTCCGTCGCAGGGGCGCTGATGGTCCTGGCGGCCTACGGGCTCAATCAAGGCGGCGTGTGGCGAGAGCTGCATGCCGGATACCTGGCGCTGAACATCGTCGGATCTCTGATGCTTGGCGTGGTCGCCATCGCCGATCAACGGGCAGGTTTCATTCTGTTGGAGTTTGCGTGGGCGGGCTTGGGTCTGATCGGCGTCGCGCGCGCGCTCCGATCCAAACAGCAGCACTAGTCACACACAATGAAGGAGTATCGTCATGGCAGGGTTGATGTCGGCGGAAGAAATTTTCGAGAAGGTGCAGGCCGCGGCGGTTGCCGCGACGAGTCCGGACGAGAAGGCCCTTCAGATTGATTATCCGGCGTTGCGCGAAAAGATCAGAGCGGCATTGGCCGACCGCAAGGTGGAGCTGTGCCACATCAATAAGTTTTTGCCGGAGGGGTATGAGGAACAGGGCCGCTTCAACCTCCTGGTGTTGACGCCAGGCAAAGTTGTGTTCGACATGGTCATCGGCGACTCGTACTTCCGATACGACGTGGTGTCCGTGGGGCAACTCGACAAAGTCCAGGTCATTGACGCCATGTGGGATAACAAGGAAAAGCGGCGGGAAGAGCCGTTTCTGAGCCTCCGCCTCATGCACGGAGAAGAGGCGCATCTCCTGCTTGCACTCGACGACACCGAACGTGCGAGCCTGCTCGCGTTTGCCCGCGCCGTGTCCGCGGCGCGCAATCCGGAGCGCGGCTGACCGCTTTCTCACCCGCCCGCCCTGCGCACGCCGAGACGTGCGCTTTACCCAAGTCAGGACGATGGGGCGCGGAAGGGAAGGGGCTGGACGGTGGCCTCGTACCGCTCGCCGTCCGCGGCGATCGATAAGGCGGTTCCAGCCGCGCTGAAATCGCGCAGCGGAAATCCGAAGGCAATGGGCGCCTTGAGTTCCGGGGAAAACGCCGCGCTGCTCACCCATCCCACCTCTCGAGTGCCCGAGAAGAGCTTCGCGCCCTTGGGCGGCGCGGTCGGCCCTGTCACGACGAGACCTACGAGATGCCGCCGGACGGAGCCGTAGGTATCCATTCGGGCGACGACTTCCTGCCCCGGATAGCAGCCTTTGCTCAAACTGAAGGCTTTTCCCTCGAGGTTGGCCTCCGGCGGCACGATCTCCTCGTTCAGGTCGGGTCCTGCCTTCGGGATTCCGGCTTCCATGCGGAGCGCTTCAAGCGCCCGGCTGCCCACCGGCATGATGGCATGGGCCTCACCGGCCTCCAGCAAACGCTCCCATGCGGCCACGAGTCCATCCGCCGGGATCAAGATCTCATAATCGCGTTCGCCGGTTTCCTCCGCCCGGATGACGAGCCCGGTTTGTCCTCCAATCGCTGCGGTAATGAAGTTGACAGGTTTCAAGTCGTCGACGTCCGTCCCGAACGCCGCCTTCACGACGGCGGCGGCCTTCGGTCCGCTCACCAGAAGCAATCCCCAGCTCTCCCGGCAGTTCTCCATCTTGGCCTTGGTGCCGTAGAGAAGGAACTTTCTGAGCGCGGCGTACGTCTGATCGCCGATGTCACCGACGTCTTCCAGCAGGACCGCATCGGTCTGCATGTAGCACCGGAAGTAGGTGAGCATCTTCCCCTTATGTGTGAGCAAGCTCGAATACCGTCCTTGGCCGGCCTGCAGCGAGAGAAGATCGTTGCTGATGACGCTTTGCAGCCACTTCACGCGGTCCTCGCCGGAAACGCGAAGTTTCCCTCGATGCGAAAGGTCGGCGATGCCGACGCCTTCACGGACGGCCCGGTATTCTCGGAGCATATCTCCGTAGAGAACGGGCACCTGCCAGTCGGTGATGTCCTCGAAGGTCGCCTTCAATTTTGCGTGGTGGTCATGCAGGCGTGACTGCTTCATTTCGACACCCGAGAAGAACCTTCCAGTGGGTCAGCGATGATTTCTTCGAGCAGCCCTCTTGTCCGCGCCGAGAATTCGTTGCGTGAGACGATTTTCGTGATGCCCATCGCTTTTGCGCGGTTCCAGGTGTCGACCTCCTCATGATTGGCGAAGGCCAGGATGGGCAAGCTCTTGAGTTCCGGATCACTTTTCAGCGTCGCCAGCGCCTGGAAGGCGTTCAAGGTGTCATCGTTCATATTCAGGATGACGGCAACCGGACGCAAACACGACGCCTTCGCGATGTCGTCCTGCGACCGCGCACGCTCGAGCCGGTAGCCGCTCGGCCGCAGGGCGTCCCGCACCTTGGTATAGAAAAAAATGTCGGTCACCGCGACGAGCACCGTCTTTTCATGGGTCTCGTCTGTATGCTCGGTCCCGTGTAAGGGCGTGGACATGACGGCGCTCCGGTTCGGCAACCCGTTTTAGTTCAACATACTGACCAGCCGGCCCAGCGACCGCTTCGCCAGGACGTACTCCGGATTCAGGGCCAACGCTTGCTTGTAGGAGTCGATGGCTTCCGTCCAATTCCCTTTTTTCTCATAGACTCTGCCCAGGTTCAAATGGGGGAACGCCGGACTTTCATACCGCTTGGCGGTCATGGCCTTTTGAAACCAGGGAATGGCTTCGTCGAGCTCCCCTTTCTCGATCAAATACGCGCCGATATCGTTGTAAGGATTGCCGAACTCGGGATCGCGCGCGATCGCACGGTGGCACTCATCGATCGCATCGTTGAGCCTGCCCATGAAGCTGTAGGTCCAGCCCAAGAACGTATGAGCTTCGGCGGTCGGATGGGCGGCAATTGATTGCCGATAGAGCGAGACGGCTTCCTCCAATTCACCTTTCATCTGCTGCTGATAGGCCTTCTGGAAGAGCTCCCAGGCTTCGCGCTTGTCCTCTTCGCTGCCTTCGCCTTGAACTAAAAAGTCTTTGACATCCATTGTGCGGCTCTTGAAACCCCGCCATCAGCATCGTTCTCAGTCGATCTCCCCCCTCGTCGTACGAGCAGGAGTACGCCTCGGGGGTCTCTCTCCTTGCGGCCTTGCTGAGTGACGGGTTTGAAGTGCCGCAGGAGTGTAGTCACTACCTACTCTTGCTTGAGTTTTTTCTTGATCAGCTCGGCCCCATACCTGCCGGACAAAAGCATCGATCCGAACGCCGGTCCCATGCGGGGCGTGCCGTGCACGGCCGCCACGGCCAACCCGATCACGAAGCAGTTCGGATACACCTCGCCCGTGTGATCCATGACGTCTTCCTCCGACCGCGAGACCCACATGGCGCCGTTGCCGGGCACTTCGGTGTATAGGTTTCGCCGATGCAACAGATTGACGACGACGGCGTCGTGTCCCGTCGCATCCACGACGATTTTGCTTTCGAGGGCGATCGGGTCCACATGGATGATGTCGTGGCCCGCCATCTCGGCCGTGGTGTTGTTGACGACCACGCCTTCGAGGACGCCTTCACGGCGAAGGATCAAATCAACGACTCGGGTGAGGTTGAGCACCCTCGCGCCGGCCGAGTAGGCGGCGGTAATCAACGCCCCGGTGGCGTGGGGCGGATCCACGATGTACATGCCCTCACAGTCTTTCACCTTCTTGCAGGGGACGCCGATCTCCTCGAGAATTTTGTGCGCCGGCGCGCAAATGGTGGCCTTGTTCATCAGATAGCCGCCATGCCAGAAACCGCCGCCGAGCGCCAGGCTCTGCTCGACGATCACGGTGCGGAAGCCCATGTCGGCCAGGTCATGAGCGCAAAGCAGGCCCGATGGACCGGCCCCCACGATAATGACGTCGCTTTCGATGAGTTGGTCGAATTCTTTATAGTGCTCGCGCGCGATCTGCCTGGTGATGTCGCGTTCACGAAGGGGCGCAGGCTTTGGTTTTCCCATGGAAGTCACTCCTCGGCGGACGCGCAGAGTCCTCGCTCGACGATCCGCGTCAATGCCACGCTAACGGTAAATTTCCGAGCCGGACCGCTTGAACTCTTGGGCCTTTTCCTCCATCCCGATTTGGATCGCCTGCTGCTCGCTGACTTTTTTACTCGCGGCGTACTCGCGCACGTCCTGAGTGATCTTCATCGAACAGAAGTGCGGTCCGCACATGCTGCAGAAATGCGAAACCTTCGCGGCATTGTCCGGCAGGGTCTCGTCGTGGAAATCCTTGGCGGTATCGGGGTCGAGCGACAGGTTGAACTGGTCTTCCCATCGAAACTCGAAGCGCGCCTTTGAAAGCGCATTGTCCCTGATCTGCGCGCCGGGGTGGCCCTTGGCCAGGTCCGCGGCATGCGCGGCGATCTTGTACGTGATCACGCCCGCCTTGACGTCCTCCCGGTCCGGCAACCCCAGATGCTCTTTCGGCGTGACGTAGCAGAGCATCGCGCACCCATACCAGCCGATCATGGCGGCCCCGATGCCGGACGTGATGTGGTCGTAGCCGGGGGCGATGTCGGTCGTGAGCGGCCCAAGCGTGTAGAACGGCGCTTCCTGGCATTCCTGGAGCTGCTTCTCCATGTTGACCTTGATCATGTGCATGGGCACATGGCCGGGACCTTCGATCATGACCTGGACGTCGTGCGCCCACGCAAGTTTGGTCAGCTCGCCCAGGGTTTCCAACTCCGCAAACTGCGCTTCGTCGTTCGCGTCGGCAATCGAGCCCGGCCGCAGGCCGTCGCCGAGGCTGAACGACACGTCATAGGCCTTCATGATCTCGCAAATCTCTTCGAAATGGGTATAGGCAAAATTCTCGACATGATGCGCCAGGCACCATTTCGCATGGATCGAGCCGCCGCGCGACACGATGCCCGTCATGCGGTTGGCAGTCATCGGCACATAGCCGAGCCGGACACCGGCATGAATCGTAAAGTAATCGACGCCCTGTTCGGCCTGCTCGATCAAGGTATCCCGGTAGATGTCCCACGTGAGCTCTTCTGCTTTGCCTCCGACTTTCTCTAGCGCCTGATAAATCGGCACGGTACCGATGGGCACCGGGGAGTTCCGGATGATCCATTCCCGGGTTTCGTGGATATTTTTTCCCGTCGAGAGATCCATGACGGTATCGGCGCCCCACCGCGTCGACCAGATCATCTTTTCCACTTCCTCCTCGATGGAGGACGTCACCGCTGAGTTCCCGATGTTGGAATTGATTTTGACCAGGAAGTTGCGGCCGATGATCATCGGCTCCGTTTCCGGGTGGTTGATGTTGGCGGGGATGATCGCTCGGCCTCGTGCGACCTCGTCTCGCACGAATTCGGGCGTAATGCATGCCGGAATGTTCGCGCCCCACGGCTGTCCCGGGTGCTGTGCGACGCCTCCCTCATGGCCATTCCTCGAGCTCAATTCGCGCGCGATCTGACGCGACTGGTTTTCCCGGATCGCAATGAATTCCATCTCGGGCGTCACCATGCCCCGGCGCGCGTAATGCAACTGCGTGACGTTGTGCCCGGGCTTTGCGCGAAGCGGGTTGCGGATGTGTTGGAAACGGAGAGCGGCAAGCTTGGCATCCGCGGCCCGCACACGTCCGTATTCCGAGCTCACGCTGGCAAGCTGTTCGACGTCGCCGCGGGAGAGTATCCAGTCCCGCCTCAGGGGCAAGAGGCCGATGCGCACATCGATCTTGGCGGAAGGGTCCGTGTAGGGTCCGGAGGTATCATAAACGACAATCGGATCGTTGGGAGCCGGGGCGCCGCCGTTTGCGGACTTGGTCGGAGTCAACGCGATCTCCCGCATCGGGACCCGCACACCGGGTTGCGTGCCGTCGACGAATACTTTGCGGGACGCCGGAAACGGTTCAGTGGAAATGGCCGCTGCGGTGGTAGGGTGGCCGTTGGTCGTCATGGAGGATCCTTTCATCGGATCGTGAACGTTTGTGGTGCAAGCAATAAAAAAGCCGCACCTCGCAGCGCGAGGGTGCGGCCGAGTCCAATATCAAACGGTTGATCCGCTTCCCTACGCTGGTATTACCCAGGTCAGGTTCCAAGGGTCATCCGATCGCTCGGATTCTCAGCCTTGTGGCGCCCCTAGCTCTGGAGCTCGATGGTATCCCCGGCCTTTCATCAAGTCAACGGGTTAATAGCCCTAGGGTGCAGGCACCGAATGGCCCTGGCATCGGGTCTTATGAGCGGCTGTCGTTTCATTGATTGGTCGAGGACCCGTGTCGTACAATACCGCTCTACGGACTAATCCCGAGGATCACGTGACGAGCGTTTCAGCCTTACCAAGAGCCATTTCCGAGTATCAGTCGCTACCGGCTGAGGAACTGTTCCAACGTATCGCTCACGCCAAACGATCATTGGGCGATCAGGTCATGGTCCTCGGGCACAATTATCAGCGGGATGAAGTCATCGAGCATGCGGATTTTCGGGGCGATTCACTTCTGTTGTCCAAACTCGCGGCTGAACGCTCGGAGCGGCCCTTCGTCGTCTTCTGCGGCGTGCACTTCATGGCGGAAACCGCCGACATTTTGAGCCGCAGCAACCAGACCGTCATCCTTCCGGACCTCGCTGCGGGCTGCTCCATGGCCGACATGGCTGCGATCGAGCAGGTGGATCAATGTTGGGAATCCCTCGGCCGGATCCTTCCGGTCGAAGAGACCGTCATGCCGGCCGTGTATGTGAACTCGGCGGCTGTCCTCAAGGCGTTTTGCGGTGAGCATGGAGGCATCACGTGTACGTCCTCCAACGCGAAGGCCGTCATAGAATGGTCCTGGGCCCGGCGTGAGAAAATCCTATTCTTTCCCGACGAGCATTTGGGGCGCAATACCGCCAACAAGATGGGTGTCCCACGGGAAGAAATGATCGTGTGGGATCCGTTTCTGCCGAACGGCGGGAATACAAGGGAAGCCATCCGCCGGGCCAGACTCATCTTATGGAAAGGCCATTGCAGCGTGCATCAGATGTTCCAGCCCGTCCATGTCGACCACTTTCGGAAGCAATATGCCGAGGGCAAGGTGATCGTGCATCCGGAATGTCACGAGGATGTCGTGAACCGGGCGGATTTGGTGGGATCCACGGAGTTCATCATCAAGACCGTGACCGCCGCGCCTGCCGGATCCGTCTGGGCGGTGGGGACGGAGCTCAATCTGGTCAACCGCCTCAAGCGCGATTTGACGGACAAGAAAGTCTTCTTCCTCTCATCGACCGTGTGCCAATGCGCCACCATGTTCCGGATCGACGCCGCGCATCTTTGCTGGGCGATGGAAAATCTCGCGGACGGGCACGTGGTGAATCACATCACGGTTCCGGAGGATGACAAGCGCTGGGCGAAGATTGCCCTGGACCGCATGATGTCCGTCAGCTAGGGATCGTGGGAAACGGCTTTTCCCACCCACTCGCCCCGGCGCGCTGAGACGCGCGCCCTTCACCGGCTTCGTTCTCGCTTCGCTCAAACCCTCGACGTTGAAGATGTAATGGAGGCAAAGGAATTATCCGCTCGCATTTGATCGAAGCGACGGGTCAAGCGAAGCTTGGTATGCACCTCCTCGGGCTTTTCGCTAGCTGCGGCCTCTTCGCGGAAACGGCGCGTCCCTGGTAAACGATTGCTGAGCAATCGGTGGCTGGGAGGGTGCGAATACTTGCGGGGGCTGCGGGTCAGAGTGACATCGTTTTTGATGATCCCGCTTGCCTCAGGGCTAGTAGCTCGCACTCCAATCCGGTATATTCGCCTCTTTCATCCATATGAGTGGTCCAGCCTGATTCATGGACTATAAGTCGACGCTGAATCTGCCGAAAACCGATTTCCCGATGAAGGCCAATTTGCCGCAGCGGGAGCCGGAACTCCTTGAGTGGTGGGACCAGGTGGAACTCTATGCGCGCATTCAAGAGGCCGGGAAAGGCCGG
>DATELB010000164.1:0-5311 GCA_035277085.1 Nitrospira sp.
AATGTCTGTGACCAAACTGCACATTCTTCGGGAAATCAAGCGCACCACTCAAGCGAACGGCGGTACCCCATTGCGAAGACTTCAATTCGAATCGAAGACGGGTATTAAGCGATATGACTGGTTTGGTGTGTATTGGGCTCGATGGAGTGATGCGCTCCGCGAAGCGGATTGCATGCGGGACCAACTTCGGGTCGCAAGGCCTGAGTCTGCCAAGCCGGCGGCTTTACGCCTGCTCTCGCACTGACGGCCTGAAACGCCACCTTCACACTCTGTCTGAAGCATCCCCGTCGCTTTTTGAAGTCGACAAAGCTCGCCTTTCCGAAGGGAACAAAGCCATTCTGCGTCTCCCGCTTCCCCTACGTTGTCACATCAATGACTCGCCAACGGGATGAATGAGACGGCAATGGAGATGGTAATCAGCACGATGATGATCCACTCAAGGAGCTCCATGCGACGGGTCCCGGCACGATCAGACATTTTGCCATAGATACTTTCGAGCGTTTCCAGCTTGCGCAGAATGCTGGCGTCCCAATCTTCAAGGTGGAAGCGCTGGGATACCAGGCGGTACACGCGAGCCAGGTATTGATCCCCTAACAATTTCAGCGTATTGGTCACCCGCTCGAACAACTGCGCGCCGTCGACTTGAAGCTGTGCAATGTGCGTCGTATGTTTGTCGTAGGTGCCCGGCAACGACAACAGACGTGGCGTTCGCGTCAAAGCCTCATAGCCCTGATCAAGCGCCTGATCCAATTGTTCATCGAGCATCCGCATCTCGAGCAACTCGACGTTTGCAAACTCGAGCACCGCACGCACATCGTCCATTTCTTTTCCGAAGAGCACTGCCGCGTGCCAATCGATCAACGCAGCGTCTTCGAGGCCGAAAGAAATTCTGCAGGAGAGAGCATCCCGAATCTCCTGTTCGGAGAGCGGCGTGCGCTCGCCGCGCAGGATGCTGGCCAGCGCCTCTTCTCGACTGCTCCACAGGGGAGAGCCTTGCGCCAGGGCAGGAGATTCGATCGAAAAAATCAAATAGTCTTCGACTTCGGCTGCGATCTTCGGCCGCTCGATCGCCGGATGAATCGCCTGCACGAGCTGTTCAACCCGCGCACGCGATTCCGCAAGAAGGAGCTCATGTTCATAGAGTGACTCGCTGAGCTCGAGCAGGCCATCGAATGGGCCATCCAGAGCAAATCGGTAGGTAATCGTGACCGCCCCGAAGTCATACACCATGACCTCGACGGTCGGACTTGACGCGTACGAACCCACCGTCAGTGAGCCGCCCTCCTGCATCAACCGAAGCGGCGCAGGGCGATATTCGAAATATTGAGGGGCCCTGGCCTTATGACGAAGTCGGCTGCGTTCCGTCTGCGCTGAGATGTGGCGGTCCGCCTGCTCGAGATTGATGGACGAACCGATGTCGTAGGCGAACATCGCATAGCAGGTCCCTTTGTTGATCGTAATGGCAAAATCCTTTGGGTGCGACATGGAATTGGGCTCTCTCATTGACTCCGCATTACTATAACAAGAAGACTTTCATCTGCGGTCTTTCAATTCGTGACGTTCCTCAATAATGCAGAGATGCCGGCTTTCGAGGGAGGTTTTCACTAACTAGGGACTTGCCCAGCTAGCAGTGGAGAAGGACCGACGAAGGACGGTAAGGCAGTTAACACACAGTTTACTCTTCGGTCACACGGTCGCAATGACGGTAGGCGATCATATCCTCATGTCAGTGAGGAGGATTCATCATGTACGAAGCCGTTGTCGACGCTCAGCCTGCGGTTTATCATAGGACCGACGGTTTGAAGGCTCACATCCTCGACCGCCTCGAGGAGGAGGCCGTGATCAGCTTGGATGCATTGATTCAGATGCTGCCCCAATACAGCTGGAATCAGATCTTTTCTGCGGTCGACCAGCTTGCCCGCGAGGGGAGCCTCGTGCTGCGCCGTCATCGATACGACTACACATTGTTTTCCGCGGCCTATCCCAGCTGACCTCGACACCCGTTCAACAGATCAGGCTTGGTTGTCGGACAGCACCGGAGGCGTGGTGTGCCGGATGATCTTTCCTTCCACCATATAAATCACCAACTCGGCGATATTTGTGGCATGATCGGCAATCCGCTCAAGTGATTTGCCGATGAACGTGAGTCGGATGGCACGCGTGATTGTTGCTGGATTTTCAATCATGAAGGACAGCAGTTCACGAAACAGCTGGTGCGTCAGGTTATCGACGAAGTCATCATCCGCACACACCTTTCTGGCAAGCGCCGCGTCGGAGCGGACGAAGGCATCAAGACATTCTCGCACCATCATCATCGTCCAATTCGCCATGCGGGGAATGTCGATATACGGTTTGAGCTGAGGCTCCTCATTCAGTTCGATCACCCGCTCGGAAATGTTTTCCGAGATATCGCTCATTCGTTCGAGCTCGGTGGAAATCTTCATCGCTGTGGTGACGAATCGGAGGTCCCGCGCTGCCGGAGCCTGTAGCGCCAGGAGGCGGATGCAGTTCTCGTCAATCTCCACGTCCAGGCTGTTGACGAGCGTGTCTCGTTCAATGATTTGCGAGGCGAGATCCACATCGCGGTCGACCAATGCCTTGATCGAACCTTCGATCTGTGATTCGACAAGCGATCCCATGCGCAAGATCTGCGCTTTCAAGTCTGCGAGTTCTTGATCAATATGTCGTTGCATCCGTCTCCTTGCAAGGTCACTAGCCGAATCGGCCGGTCACGTATTCCTCCGTGAGCTTATTCGACGGATTGGTAAAGATCTTCTCTGTTCGATCGCATTCCACCAGTTCCCCCTCGTACATAAACGCCGTGTAGTCGGATACCCGCGCGGCTTGTTGCATGTTGTGCGTCACAATGACGATGGTGACCCGTTGCTTGAGCTCGGTGACGAGTTCCTCGATCCTCGCCGTGGCGGTCGGATCCAATGCCGACGTCGGCTCATCGAACAGCAGCATTTCGGGGCCAGTGGCGAGCGCGCGAGCGATGCACAATCGTTGTTGCTGTCCGCCTGAGAGATTGTAGGCGAGACTCCGCAAGCGGTCCCTCACCTCCGGCCATAACGCGGCCTCCTTGAGCGATTGCTCGACGAGGGCATCGAGCTCGCTTCGCGAGATCGAGCCGCGGATGCGGAGTCCGTATGCGACATTCTCGTAAATGGACGTCGGAAACGGGTTCGGCTTTTGAAAGACCATCCCGACGCGCATGCGGATTTCGATCGGGTCAATCGTGTGGTCGACAATATTCACGCCGTCCGGGTACAGCACCACGGACCCCGCGTACCGGTTCCCTGGATACAAATCATGCATGCGGTTCAGACATCGCAGGAACGTGGTTTTCCCACAGCCGGATGGACCGATGAGCGCGGTGGCGTGGCGGTCGGCCAAAGGCAAGGAGATGGATTTCAGCGCCTGCACGGTTCCGCCGTAATAGAAGCTCAGCTCCTTGGCCTCAGCTTTCATCGCGGGTGTGATGTGGGTTTGCGGCGTCATCGTTTACCAATGTATCCGTCTTCTGAAACGCGCTCGGATCAGTATGGCCAGGGCATTCATGGCCAACGTCATGACCATCAAGATGACTCCGGCTGCCGCCGCGTTGACGTGAAACTCATCCTGGGGACGGGAGACCCAGTTGAACATTTGAATCGGCATCACAGTGAAGGAATCCCAAAGCCATTGGGTCGATACGAACGGAAATTCAAGCGTCAGTGGCGAGTGCGGTAGAAAGGCGATAAACGACAAGGCGCCGACCGTGATCAAGGGAGCGGTCTCGCCGACGGCACGCGAAAGCGCCAGGATCATACCCGTGAGGATGCCGCCCATCGAGTACGGCACCACATGATCACGCACCGTCTGCCACTTCGTCGCCCCGAGGGCATAGGCCGCTTCACGAATCTGCGGCGGAACCGCCCTCAGGGCTTCCCGCGTTGCGATGATGACCATCGGCAGAATGAGCATCGCAAGGGTGAGTCCGGCCGTTAAAAAGCTTTGTCCGAGATGAAACTCGTACACCAAGAGTCCGAGGGCCATCAATCCATAGACGATGGACGGTACGCCGGCCAAGTTCGTAATGTTGATCTCGATGATATCGGTGATCCATGTCTTCGGCGCATATTCTTCCAGATAGATGGCGGCCCCCAGTCCCAATGGGACGGCAGTGAGCGCCGTGAGCAGCATGACGAGCACGGTGCCCACCCATGCGCTCAGGATCCCGGCCTGCGAAGCAAACCGTGACGGGTAGGAAGTGAGAAACTGCCACGAGACGCGTCCAATGCCGTCATAGATCAATTGCCCCAGCAGAGCCAACAGCACCAACGAAGCCGCGACCATGACGCCGAGGCCGGCAAGGGCGAACAAGCGATCCCGACGGCGCCGTTGGGAGAGCCGTCTACGGATGCGATCGTGCTCAGTAAACTTGTCGGTAGCGCTTTTTAAGGACATGACCGGCAATGTTGAAAACGAGCGTCATCAGTAACAGTGTTAAGCCCGTCGCAAAAATGGTTTGATAGCCGATGCTGCCGTGGGGAAGATCGCCTAGACTGACCTGTACGATATAGGCAGTCATGGTGGCCGCCGGCTCGAGCGGATTCCATGTCAAGGTGGGCTGCATACCGGCCGCAATCGCCACCACCATCGTTTCTCCAATCGCGCGTGAGATTCCGAGCACATAGGCGGCGGTAATGCCGGACAGCGCCGATGGAAACACGACGCGCAGCGCCGTCTGCATGCGCGTGGCTCCCAGCGCGAAGGCGCCTTCACGGAGATGCAGCGGGACGGCGCGCATGGCGTCTTCGCTGACGGAACTGACATAGGGAACGATCATGATGCCGATCACCAGACCGGCGCTCAGCATATTGAATCCGGGCAACTCCGGCCACAGCTTCTGCAGCGCCGGAGTCACGAACAACAAGGCGAAGTACCCGTAGACGACCGTCGGAACCGCGCTCAACAGCTCGAGCGCCGGCTTCACCACTTCCCGGGTTCCGCGTGAGGCATATTCGCTCAGGTAGATGGCGATCAAGCTTCCCATGGGGACCGCCAGGGCAAGCGCGACACCGGTGGTGACGAGGGTGCCGGACACGAGCGGCACGATACCGTAATGCGGCTCTGAGAACAGCGGAGTCCACTGCCGGTCTGTAAGAAAGTCCCAGAGCGAGATCTGCCGGAAGAACGACGCCGATTCGTAGGCCAGGATGCCGACGATTCCCAGCGTGATTGCCACCGATGTGAGCGCGGCGAACAGCAACAGCGACTCGATCACCTTTTCCTTCGCCTGCGTCAACAGACGGGAAGAGATCCGCCA
>DATELB010000165.1:0-15786 GCA_035277085.1 Nitrospira sp.
TATTCGTCATTGGCGATGCCGTTCCTGCGGACCGTTGGATCTCTCTCGAGAACACGCTGGCGGAAATACTGAACAAGCATCGGGATCGCGGCGTGCTTGGCGGTGTCTCACAGCCGTCAGTTCCGGGTGTGGTCGTCAAACTGGCCGCTCGATCCGCTCCCGCCATGACTCAGGTTGTGATGGAGCTCTGGGCCGCAGTGCGCCAGATGCTCTGGCACATGCCTCCGGCGATGTTGAGGAAGTATTGATGGCGCTTAAGCGGGCTGCGCTAGCGACGGATGTTTGACACCCTGGTGAGGCAGGTGCTATCCTCCGCCCGCGTTCGGAGACAACGGAGTCTCCACATCGAACACGAGCCATTTCACGGACAATGACGTCCTCGATCCCAGCCAGGATCAGAGGGCGTTTTTTTTTGACCTATGGGATGCTGAAACAAACGCTGCGCGTCGTTCTCGGTCGCTCGTTCGTCTCGACGTACGAGATTGAGGCGGAGGCAAGGTACCTATCCACTCGCAGACATCGAAGCGAGCGGCTCAAGCGAAGCTTGGTATGTACCTCGTCGGTGTCTGAGTCTCCCTGCGGCCGTACTGGGAAAGGCGCGTCTCGGCGCGCCAGGGTTGGGCGGGTGAGAAGTACGCCTGTTTGAGCATAACGCGAGATAGAAAAAAGGTATGCGTACGTTTCGCATCGCCATGGTCCAGATGAACCCCACCGTCGGGGACTTGGACGGCAACGTTCGTCGAATTATCGGCTGGCTGCGTGAAGCGAAAAAGGCCAAGCCGGATCTCGTGGCGTTTCCAGAGTTGGCGATTACCGGCTATCCGCCGGAGGATTTGCTGCTGAAGCCCCAATTCGTCGCAGACAACCGCCGAGCGCTGAACGAAGTCATCCGTGCCTGCCGTGACGCGGTCGCGGTCGTCGGGTACGTCGGTCAAGGCTCTGCGCCGGGCCTGCGCAAGGGGGCGGCGCCCGTCCTGCCGGCCGGACGGCACGAGCTGTATAACGCGGCCGCGGTCATCGCCGATCGGCGGCTCGCCATGACGTATGCAAAATGGTATTTGCCGAACTATGGGGTCTTCGATGAGAGCCGCTATTTCAATCCGGGCCACCGGCTGCCGCTTGTCACGGTGAAGGGCACCGTCGTCGGCGTCAATATTTGCGAAGACATTTGGCTGCCGGAAGGGCCCGCGAGAGGCCAGGCAAATGCCGGCGCCGAGGTCATCGTCAACATCAACGCGTCGCCGTTTCATGTCGGCAAGAGCCGGTCGCGCGAGCAGATGCTCGCCACGCGGGCGCGGGACAATCGCGTAATCTTGACCTACACCAATACGGTCGGCGGGCAGGATGAGTTGGTGTTCGACGGGAATAGCGTGGTGATGGATCATACGGGGGAGGTCATCGCGCGCGGCAAGGGGTTCGTGGAGGATCTGCTCGTCGTCGATCTCAACGTGGACGCGGTGGTGAGAGCCAGGGCCTCCGAAGTCGGGAAGACCGGTCCGGGAAGAAAGGCCGGGCTCCCAGTCGATCGGATTGCGCTCAAAGGCCGGCCGGCGGCGAAGCGCGGCAGGCTTGTGCCGTCAATGGAAATGCTCCCCGATCCCCTCGACGAAGTGTATCGCGCGCTGACCTTGGGGGTTCGCGATTATGTGACGAAGAACGGCTTCAAGCAGGTGGTGATCGGCTTGAGCGGCGGGATCGACTCGGCATTGACGGCGGTCATCGCGGTCGACGCGCTTGGCGCAGAAAACGTCCTGGGCGTATTCATGCCGTCGCCCTATACGTCGGCGGAGAGCCGGCAGGATACCAGCGAGTTGGTACGCCGTCTCGGGATTCCATTGAAAACGCTGCCCATTACGCCGCCCTTCAAGTCCTATCTCAAGACGTTGAAGCCGTCGTTTCAGGGCACCACCCCTGATGAAACCGAAGAGAATCTCCAGGCCCGCATCCGAGGAAACTTGTTGATGGCATTGTCGAATAAATTCGGCCATCTTGTGCTCACGACCGGGAACAAGAGTGAAATGAGCGTGGGCTATGCGACGCTGTACGGCGACATGGCCGGCGGCTTTGCCGTGATCAAGGACGTGCCGAAGACGATGGTCTATGAATTGGCCGAACGCCGCAATCGCCGAGGGAGCGCCATGATTCCAAAACGGATTCTCGACCGGGCGCCGACCGCCGAATTGCGGCCAGATCAAAAAGACGAAGACAGCCTTCCGCCGTATTCGGTCTTGGACCCGATCCTCAAAGCGTACGTCGAAGAGGATCGCTCGGTGGAAGAGATGGTGGGGATGGGATTCGACCGAAAGACGGTGCTACGCGTGGTCGGATTGGTCGACCGCAGTGAATACAAGCGCCGCCAGGCGCCGGTCGGCATCAAGATCACGCATCGCGGCCTCGGCAAAGATCGCCGAATGCCGATCACGAACAAGTACCGCGGCCTGTAAGGGAAACGACGCGTCCGGGTAAACGATTGCGCAGCAATCGGTGGGTGTGGTGGGTGGAATGGCTGAACGATTGCTGCGCAATCGATGGGCTGGGCGGGTGAGAAGAAGACTTTTTCAGCATCCTGCTACGAGAGGAGGCAGCATGAACGGGTGGCGTCGATTGCGCATGATCGTAGGCTGGTGGGCGGCCTTCGCCTCTCCGGTGTGGGCGGGCCAGACGGAGCCGATGATCGATAGCGGCGATGTCGCCTGGATGTTGGCGGCATCGGCATTGGTCGTCGGGATGATCGTCCCTGGACTGGCGTTCTATTACGGCGGCTTGGTCCGCAGCAAGAACGTCATCAGCACGATGGTGCAGTCGTTCGCCATTCTCTGCGTCGTCAGTGTCGTGTGGCTCCTCTGCGGCTTCACGCTGTCGTTCGGCCCTGACCGTGGGGGGGTCATCGGAGGCCTGGATTGGGCGCTGCTGATGAACGTCGGATCGGCTCCGCACGCCGTCTATGCGCCGGCCGTGCCGCTCGAGGCGTTCATGCTGTTTCAGCTCATGTTTGCGGCATTCACGCCGGCATTGATCGCCGGGGCATTTGCCGAACGCATCAAATTCGGCCCCATGCTGCTGTTCGCCGCCTTGTGGTCCGTGTTCATTTACGCGCCCATAGCGCATTGGCTCTGGGGGAACGGATGGCTGGCGCAAATCGGGGCGGTCGATTTTGCGGGAGGAGCTGTCGTGCATGTGAGTGCCGGATTCAGCGCGATGGCCTGCGCCATGGCGGTCGGGAAACGGCGAGGCTGGCGCACGGATTACATGGCGCCCCACAATCTCCCTTTCATCCTGTTGGGCGCAGGTCTGCTCTGGCTCGGATGGTTCGGCTTCAACGGCGGCAGCGCGCGGGGCGCGAACACCGTTGCCGTCAGCGCGGTGACCGTCACTCATCTCACTGCCGTGTCGGCGGCGCTTGCCTGGATGGTGGCCGAGTGGAAGCACCGCGGGAAGCCGACCGTGCTCGGCATTGCGAGCGGCGCGGTCGCCGGTCTGGCCACATCGACCGCGGGCGCCGGGTTCATCAGCCCCTTGGCCGCTGTCGTCATGGGGATCGCCGCGGGAATTTGCTCATATATGGCAATTGTTTGGAAGGGGAAGATCGGCTATGATGACACGCTCGACGTCATGGGAACGCACGGCGTCGGGGGCATGCTCGGCATGCTTGGAGTCGGAGTGTTCGCGGCGAACGGGCATCTGGCGATGCAATTTTCCGCCGTGGTGGCCACCGCCGCATTTTCTTTTCTGGGCAGCTACGCGCTTTTGAAACTTGTCGACGGGGCCATGGGCATGCGGGTCAGCCAAGAAGAAGAAGCGACTGGGCTGGACTTAACCCAACACAATGAGCGCGCCTATTCGTGATGCTGAAAATGTCATGCAGCTGCGTTCTCAGTCGTGTGCGCTCCTCACGTACCAAAAAGCGTACGCTGTGTCGCTCACACTCCCTGCGGCCTTGCTGCACTGACATTTTGAGCATCACGACAACTCCTGCTAGGGGGCACTAATGAAGCTGGTCGAAGCGATCATCAAGCCTTTCAAACTCGATGAAGTCAAAGACGCGCTCCTCGAAATCGGCGTGCAGGGCATGACGGTGACCGAAGTCAAGGGATTCGGCCGTCAGAAAGGCCACAAAGAAACCTACCGCGGCCAGGAGTACACGATCGAGTTCGTCCCGAAGGTCAAAATAGAAGTGGCGGTCCAGGATGGACAAGTGCCGCGCGTACTCGAAACGATCTCCCGGGCCGCCAAGACCGGCAGCATCGGCGACGGCAAGATTTTCGTGCGCGATTTGAGCGCCGCGGTCCGCATTCGCACCGGCGAAACCGGAGAGACCGCGCTGTAATACCGACCATGGAACTCGAAGCTTCCGCCTCTTCCCTTTCAGAATCGACCAGTCTCGTTCAGGTGCTCGATGAGCACCGAGCACATGTCGCTCGCCGAGTCATGGCCGGCGCATCAGGCGCCGAGACGCTCGCCGCTATGACCGAATTCGTGGACGGGTTGATTCTCGGCCGCTATCGCGACGCCGTGAGACAGGGCGGGGACGAAATGGCGACGATCGGGATGCAGCAGTGCTGTCTGATGGCTCTTGGAGGCTACGGCAGGCGTGAACTGGCGCCCCATTCGGACATCGATCTGATGTTTCTGTATGAAGCCGGATCGGGCAAGGCGGTCGAATCGCTCATCCGCGCGGTGCTGCATCCGCTGTGGGATTGCGGCTTTCAAGTCGGACACAGCGTCCGCACCATCGCCGACAGCATCGAGTTGGCGGAAACCGATGCGACGGTGAAGACCTCCATGATGGAGGCGCGGTTTCTGGCGGGCAGCGCCGATCTGTTTCAAGAGTTCCATCGCAAGTACATCCGAAAAGTGGTGTCCAAGAACAGCGACGTCTATCTTGACCAGAAGCTCGAAGAGCGTCGCCGCGAATACCAGAAATTCGGCGAGACGGTGTATCTGCTGGAACCGAACGTCAAAAAGAGCAAGGGCGGTCTCCGTGACCTGCACCTGCTGCAATGGGCCGGCATGGCGCGCTTCCAGGCGCCGACCATTCGTGAACTGTCGGACCGGGGCATCCTGTCACGCGCGGATTCGCTGGCGCTGACGGAAGCGCGCGAATTTCTCTGGCGGGTGCGGGCGCTGCTCCATGTCCACGCGGGAGCTGCTCAGGAGATTTTGACGTTCGACGAGCAAGTCTGGCTCGCGCAGCATTTCGGGTATCACGATCAACCGCACCTGCTTGCGGTCGAGCAATTCATGCAGCAGTACTACCAGCACACGATGGGCTTGCATGAACGCTGCATGCGGTTCGTGGAACGCTGCCGCAGCGTCCCGTTCTGGCAACGCCTGTCCCGATTTTTCCCGGCGCCGCGGGTCGACGAATACTTCGTAGTGCGGAGAGGGTTGCTCTCCGTTGCCGACGAGCATCGCAACAAAGTGCTGGACAGTCCCGCGCTCTTGCTTCGCCTTTTCGACCTTGCGCGGGCCAAAAACCTCACGATTGTGCCGCCTTTGATCGAGGACATCCACCGTCACGTCGACCAGGTGCCCGCTGACGCCTACCGCACCGCCGAAGTGAGCAACGGCTTTTTAAAAATTCTCGGCGGCCCCCGCACGACCGCCACGCTGGAGGCCATGCACCGCGCCCATCTCCTGGAAAAACTCGTCCCCGCCATGGGGACGGTCCGCGGGTTGATGCAGTTCAATCAGTACCATAAGTACACCGTCGACGAGCATAGTTTGCTGGCCGTCGGACGCGCCGAGGCGCTCGGCGAGGATCCCGGCGTGCTCGGCGAGGTCTACCGCGGCATCAAGCGCAAAGACATCCTCCATCTCGCCGTCCTGATGCACGATCTCGGCAAAGGGCAGGAAGAGGACCACAGCGACGTAGGCAAACGGTTGTCGGAGGAGGTCGCGGTGCGGCTTGGATTCGACGAACAGGAAACGAGAACATTGAGCTTCCTGGTCCACCGGCATCTGCTCATGGCGCACACGGCCTTCCGGCGGGATCCGAACGACGAGAAAGTCGTCCTGCCGTTCGCCCGCGAAGTCGGGACGCCTGAAGTCCTGAGGAAGCTGCTCGCGCTCACGGCCGCCGACATTGCCGCCGTCGGGCCGGGCGTGCTGACAAAATGGAAAGAATCGCTGTTGATCGAGTTGTACACACGAACGATGCCCGAAGTGTCCGGTGACCGGGACGCGGAAGGCGCGCCCGAGCGCTGGTCAAAAGTGCTGGAAGACGTCTGCCATCGCCTCGGCCTCGGCGAGAGCGACCGGATGTGGGTGGACGCCCAATTGAAGCAATTTCCCGAACGGTACGTCTATGGGACGAATGCCGCTCGAATCGCGGCTCATCTGGCCGCGGTGCGAAGACTGCATCGCGGCGAGGTGGTCATGGATACGGACTTCAACCGCGAGTTGGGCGTGTGCGAATACTCCGTCATCACTCACGACGATTTGACGCCGGGCATTTTCTCGAAAATCGCAGGCGTCATGGCGGGCAGCGGATTGCAAATTCTCGATGCGCAAATCCTGACCAGGGCGGACGGGATCGTGGTCGATACCTTTCAGGTGACCGATCCCGACTATCAGGGAGAACCGCCGGCCGAACGCCGCGTGACCGTCGGCGACCGGATCTCGGCCGTCCTCAAAGGCTGGGAGCACGTCGACGACGTGCTCAGGCGCGGCGCCCGGTTGAAGCTCACCCGTCCCATGCCCAAGGCGCCGGAGGCGACGGAAGTGCGGATCGACAACGAAACGTCCGACGGCTACACGATCATCGACGTGTTTGCCGACGACCGCCAGGGATTGCTCCATGTGATCACCAATGCGATCTTTCAACTGGGCTTGTCGATCCATGCCGCCCGGATTTCCACCCGCCTGGACCAAGTGGCCGACGTGTTTTATGTCACGGATCCGGCAGGCGCCAAGGTGCGCGACCATGTACAGCTGGAGCGGTTGCGCGCGGGCATTGAGCAGGCGATCGAAAAATTCCTTGAAGTCAAAGCGGCGTGATGCCGGAAGCCAGTGGGCTCTCAGGATCTGAAAGGAGGAGGGGATGAACGTTCGTGAGGCATTAGAGTTCGCAAAAAAGAACAGGGTACAGGTCGTGGACCTGAAGTTCGTCGACCTGATCGGGACGTGGCAGCATTTTACGATCCCGTCCAGCGAGTTGACCGAAGACCTGTTCAAAGACGGCTCCGGACTGGACGGCTCGTCAATCCGCGGCTGGAAGGCCATCAATAACAGCGACATGCTCGTGGTTCCCGACCCCGCGACGGCGTGTCTCGACCCGTTCACGGCCGTGCCGACGCTGAGCCTGATCGGCAACGTGGTCGATCCGATTTCGCGCGAAACGTATGAGCGCGATCCGCGCTACATCGCACAGAAAGCGGAGAAGTATCTTCAGAGCACGAAGATCGGTGATATGTCGTACTGGGGCCCCGAAGCCGAATTCTTCGTCTTCGACCAGGCGCGGTATGACCAGACGAGCCACAGTGGCTATTACCATATCGATTCCGACGAAGGCGTCTGGAACATGGGCCAGGACGGGGTCAATCTCGGCGGCAAAATCCGTCACAAGGAAGGCTACTTTCCGGTCCCGCCGGCCGATACCCAGCAAGACATCCGTACTGAGATGATCCTGGAGATGGAGAAAGTGGGCATCGCGGTGGAGAAGCACCACCACGAAGTGGCCACCGCGGGCCAGGCGGAAATCGACATCCGATTTGATTCGCTCCTCCGCACGGCGGACAAAATGATGATGTACAAGTACATCGTCAAGAACGTCGCCCGCCGGCATGGCAAGACGGTGACGTTCATGCCGAAGCCGCTGTTTGGCGACAACGGCAGCGGCATGCACACCCATCAGAGCATCTGGAAGGAGGGCAAGCCGCTCTTCGCGGGGAAGGAGTACGCAGGCGTCTCCCAGATGTGCCTGCACTACATCGGCGGCATTCTTAAGCATGCACCGGCATTGGCGGCAATCACGAATCCGACGACCAATTCATATAAGCGGCTGACGCCCGGCTTCGAAGCGCCCGTACTGCTGGCCTACTCGAGCCGGAACCGTTCGGCGGGGATCCGTATACCGATGTATTCACCGAGTCCCAAGGCCAAGCGTATCGAGGTACGGTTTCCCGACCCGGGCGCGAATCCGTATCTAGCGTTTTCGGCGATGTTGATGGCCGGTCTCGACGGGATCGAGAACAAAATCAATCCAGGGGAGCCGGCTGAAAAGGACCTGTACGATCTGGAAGCCAAGGAGGCGGCCAAAATCCGGACGATGCCGGGCAGCCTCGATGAAGCCCTCAACAATCTGGAAAAAGATCACAAGTTCCTTCTCAAAGGCGGCGTCTTTACGGAAGATTTGATTGAAGCCTGGATCGGCTACAAGCGGAGCAAGGAAGTCGATCCGATGCGGCTGCGGCCGCATCCGTATGAGTTCTTCCTGTATTACGACCTGTAGGAAGTTGGGACCCTTTATCAGCTGATCACATCCTGAGGGTTGACGACAGGCGAAGGACCATGCTACAAGGATTTACACGCTAGACTAGGCAACGGCGCCTAGTCGGCGTTCAAGAAGGTAAACGGACAAAGGCGTCCGTCATTCTGCAAGGAATGGCGGGCGCCTTTTTAATTATTGCAGGCATACAGTGCGGATCGGCGACGATCCGCCATGCAGGGACAAAGGCGTCCCTCTCTCGAGCGGGAGAGGGACGCCTTTTTTTGTTGGGTCAGGGAGAAGAGCACGGACCATGGAGCGCACTATGAGCGATCAAGAGCCGGTTGAGTCAAATTCTTCCGAACAGCATTTCAAGCGGACGCTCGATCGAGCCGTCACCGCTGCGGTGCTGCAGGCGGCCGGACCGACACGTCGCCAGATGCTCCAAGGTCTTGGAGCCGCGACGCTCGCTGCGTTGATCGCCGAGACATTCCCCTTGGCCCGGCTGAAGGCATTCGCTGCCGACCCGGTGGGCAAGCCCGAAAAGCCGGATGTGAGCATCGCGTTCATCCCCATCACGTGCGGCACGCCGATCATCATGGCGGAGCCGTTGGGGTTTTATAAGAAACACGGCTTGAACGCCTCCGTGAAACGGGCGGCCGGTTGGGCCATGATCCGCGACTGGGCGGTGAACAAAGAAGTCGATGCCGCCCACATGCTCACGCCGATGCCCTTGGCCATCACGCTTGGCGCCGGTTCCGTGCCGACGCCGATCTACATGCCGGCCGTCGAGAACATCAACGGTCAGGCCATCACGCTGCACATCAAGCACAAGGACGTAAAGACTGCGGCCGACATGAAGGGCTTTCGCTTCTGCGTTCCCTTCGATTACTCGATGCATAACTATCTGCTCCGGTATTTTCTCGCGGACGGAGGAGTGCATCCGGATAAGGATGTCCAGATCCGCGTGGTCCCCCCGGCTGAGATGGTCGCAAATCTCAAGGCCGGAAACGTCGATGGCTATCTGGGGCCCGACCCGTTCAATCAGCGCGCCGTCTATGAGAATGCCGGGTTCATCTTCAAGCTCTCCAAGGACATTTGGGACCGGCACCCGTGCTGCGCCTTCACCGTCACCAAGGAATTTGCAACGACCAACCCCAATACGTTCCTCGCCATGTGGCGCGCGATCGTGGACGCGACGCATTACGCCTCCGATCCTGCGCACCGCAAGGAGATTGCCGCCGCGATCGCCCCCACCAATTACCTGAACCAACCGGTGATCGTGCTGGAGCAGATTCTCACGGGGACCTATGCGGATGGACTCGGCAACATCCGGAAGGAGCCAAGCCGGATCGACTTCGATCCGTATCCATGGCACTCGATGGCTATCTGGATTCTCACGCAAATGAAGCGCTGGGGCCATCTCAAAGGCGACGTGAACTACAAGGCGGTGGCTGAGCAGGTATACCGGGCGGCGGATTGCGACCGCATCGCGAAGGAGCTGGGGTATGCCACCCATCAAGCGACGGCGAGCAAGCATGTCATCATGGGCAAGGAGTTCGATCCGAACAACGCGGATGCCTATGCGAAGAGTTTCAAAATTCACAGCATGGCTTGAGGAGATACGATGGAATCGATGAACCGGACGATGATGCCGGAGGTCAGCCCGGCGGCGCACGACGACGCTCCGATGAGGTTTTCCTTCCGGCGGCTGAGCGAGAAATGGTCTTTATCCGCCCGGCAGTGGGTGACGGCACGGCGACGGAGCCGCGAGGCTCTCGCAGCGCGAGGAGGAGGCATGGCCGCTCAGTCGCAAGGCAATCCATGGTACATCGCGGGCTTCGTCCTCGTCGTGTTCCTGTTGAGCTGGCATTTCTTTACGCTGCGCTCGACGTTCGATCAACGGGGGTTGAGCGACGAGCAGCTGCAGATGATGGAGTTCAATGGAGATATCATGCGCGCCGCCGACGGAAGCTACGCCTGGAACCCGGAGAAAGAGAAGGTAAAAGGCATTCCGGGCCCGCTGGCGGTGCTCGAGAAGGCCCGTGAAGAACTGTCGGAGGCCTTTGTGAAAAAGGGCACCAACGACCACGGTATCGCCTATCTCGTCATGTACACGGTGTCGCGATTTGCCGGCGGATTCCTGGCTGCTTCCGTCATCGCGATCATGCTGGGCGTGATTCTCGGCCTCAACAAAGTCCTCTTCCGCGCCGCGAATCCGTTCATTCAGATCATGAAGCCGATCTCGCCGCTGGCCTGGATGCCGTTGCTGCTGTACACCGTCAAGGATCCGAAGTGGACGGCGGTCCTTGTCGTGTTCATGGCGGCCGTTTGGCCGACTCTGGCGACGACAGCATTTGGAGTCAGTTCGTTGAGGAAAGAGTATCTGCACGTGGCCGCCATCGTGCAACTCTCATGGTTTGAGCGGCTCTTCAAGGTCATCCTCCCCGGAGCGGCGCCGACGATCGTCAACGGACTGCGTATTGCCTTCGGCAGCGCCTTGGTTGCGGTGGTGCCCGCAGAGATGCTGCTTGGCGAGCTCGGGGTGGGCTATTTGAGCTGGATCGAATGGAACAACCTCGATATCGCCGGCGTGATCTTCGCGATTCTGGTCGTCGGAGTCGTCGGCGTCATTCTCGATGCGGGATTCAACAAACTGGCCGGCTTTGTCACTTACCAGGAGTAATCCATGTCCTTTCTTCAAATCGATCATGTGACCAAATATTTCCCGAACCCGTCCGGCCCCGGACAGGTATGCATTTTCAGAGATGCGACGATCAAGATCGAAAAAGGCGAGTTTGTGACCTGCATCGGCCATTCCGGCTGTGGCAAGAGCACCTTGCTCAACATCATCGCCGGGCTGGAGACGCCCACGGAGGGCGGCATCATCCTCAACGGCCGCGAGGCGAGCGGGCCGGGGTTGGATCGCATGGTCGTCTTCCAAAATTTTGCGCTGATGCCGTGGATGACGGTCTTCGAGAACATCGCATTGGCAGTGCGGTCGGCCTATCCCGACTGGAGTCATGAGCAAGTGGCCGCCCACGTCAATAAGTACATCGCGCTCGTGGGCCTCAAGGGCGCGGAGAACAAGCGGCCCGCGGCCTTGTCGGGCGGCATGAAGCAACGCGTCGGCCTGGCCAGAGCGTTTTCCATCGAACCAAAAGTGCTTTTATTGGACGAACCCTTTGCGCAAATCGACGCGCTCACGCGCGGCGTCATTCAAGAGGAATTGATCCAGATGTGGAACACCTCGAGAAATACGGTGTTCATGGTCACGCACGACGTCGACGAGGCAATTCTCTTGTCAGACCGCATTCTCCTCATGACGAACGGCCCGGAGGCTCGGATCGCCGAGATGGTCCACGTGTCGATTGCCCGCCCGCGGTCGCGGGAGACGATCATCGAGCACCCGCTGTATTACAAAATCAGAAACCACATCATTCATTTTCTCGTCCGCCACGCGAAACACGAGACCGGTGAGCGGGCGCCGTCGGAGCCACCGGCGAATGGGGCGCCCGTCGTCGTCAGTTTTGAGGATGAAACGGTGGCGGCGCATTAAGGAGAGAGAGGCGAACCAGCACATCACTGCTTCCACACTTCAGGGGGGGACTATGGACAAGGAAAAAGTGCGGACCATCGTGAAGGAAAAGCGTCAGAAAAAGAACGTTACCATTGCCGAAGTAGCCAAGGCCGTCGGCAAGAACCCGACTTTCGTGGCGGCCGCGCTCAACGGCAACCATCGCTTTACCGCCGATGAAGCCAAGAAGGTGGGCGCGTTGTTGGAGCTTGACGGTGAGACGACCGCCGCGCTGAGCAAATTTCCGGTGCGCACCGATTTTCCCAATACGGTCGATCCGTTCAAGTACCGATTGCTGGAGATCATCGGAGTCTACGGCGATTCGATGCGGGAGCAGGCCAACGAAATGTTCGGCGACGGCATCATGAGCGCGATCGACTTTACGCTGGATATGGAGAAGGTGACCGGAAGTCAGGGAGAAGCGCGCTGCAAGATCACCCTGAACGGGAAGTGGCTCGAGTACAAGACGTTTTAAAGGGCACCCGAGGAGGCTGAGGCCTCGGCAACACGAAATATTTCGGTTGCGGAGCGGTTGAGACAACGTCGTCTTCAGCCGGTCCCGACAGACGTGAACGGACAAAGGCGTCCGTCATTCGAAGCGAATGGCGGACGCCTTTGTGTTTGCAGCGATCGCAGGACAGGAGGGGCGGGCGTATGAAGCGACTGTTCGGAAACGTGGCAGGGATCGCGATGGTCCTTTGCCTGGGGGCGATGACGCCCGAAACAACGTTCGCGCAGACGGCGGCTGCTGCGAGTATCAGCGGCGCCGATACGGCGTGGGTCTTGGTTTCGGCCGCGCTGGTGCTGGCAATGACGGTCCCCGGTCTCGCGCTGTTCTACGGCGGGCTCGTGCGAAGCAAGAACGTCCTCGGCACGATCATGCATAGCTTTGTGATTCTTTGCCTCATCAGTCTCGTATGGGTCCTGGTCGGCTACAGCCTGGCGTTCGGGCCGGACGTTAACGGTGTGATCGGCAGCCTGGCCTGGGCAGGCTTGAGCGGCGTGGGATTGTCGCCGCATGCCGTCTATGGTCCCACAATTCCCCATCAAGCCTTCATGGTCTTTCAACTGATGTTCGCGGCCATTACCCCTGCGCTCATTACGGGTGCGTTCGCGGAACGGATGAAGTTCAGCGCACTGATCCTGTTTGCGCTTCTCTGGTCGCTTCTCATCTATTGCCCTGTGGCGCATTGGATCTGGGGCGGAGGGTGGCTGGCCGGGATCGGCGCTTTGGATTTTGCCGGAGGCGCGGTCGTGCACATCAGTTCAGGCATCAGCGCCTTGGTTTGCGCCCTGATGCTGGGGGCGCGCCAGGGTTATGGTACGGACTATATGGCGCCGCACAATCTCCCGATGGTGCTGTTGGGCACTGGCCTCCTCTGGGTGGGATGGTTCGGCTTCAATGCAGGCAGCGCACTTGGGGCTAACGAAACGGCGGTCGTGGCGTTCGTCGCCACACACACGGCGGCGGTCGCGGCTGCCTTGACCTGGATGGCCGTGGAATGGTGGCACCGCGGGACGCCGACGGTGCTCGGCATCGCCAGCGGGGCGGTGGCGGGTCTGGCCATGGTGACGCCCGGCGCAGGATTCGTCAGCCCGTTTTCGGCGATCTTGATGGGAATGCTCGCAGGGGCACTCTCGTATGTGGCGATCATGAAGAAAGCGGCCTTTGGCTATGACGATTCGCTGGACGTGGTCGGCATCCATGGTGTGGCGGGAGTCGGCGGCATTCTGCTGACGGGTCTACTGGCCTCAAAAGCGGTCAATGCTGCAGGTGCCGACGGACTCTTGCACGGGAATCCCGCTTTCTTTGCCGCCCAGGCACTGACGGTCGTTGCCGTTGGATTGTTCTCTGCCGCAGGGACGTGGGCGATTCTGAAAGTCGTCGACCGGGTCGCCGGGTTGCGCGTCACGCCTGAGGAGGAACGGATGGGGTTGGATCTGACTCAGCACAATGAGCGGGCCTATTCGTAAACGGTGTCATCTAGGAGGAGGACTGACATGATGATTTCTGATGGACGGTCACTTGAAGGGACGGTATGTGAGCGGCGGCTGTTGCAGATTCTGCGTCAACGAGGACCCCAGACGCTCGACAGCTTGTGCGAGCTACCGGAATTCACGTGGGCGCAGGTCCTCCTGGCCGTTGATCACTTGAGCCGCTCCAGGGAAGTCTCGATCGAGCCGATCGCGCTGCGCGAATATCAAGTCTCGTTGACGGAAGCGGCGTGAGTACGCATGCCGATCAGACGCTGTGGATGTTGGTCTCCGCCACCTTGCTGGCGTTGGCCGTTCCTGGCGTTGCCCTGTTTTACGGCGGCATGGTGAGGAAGAAAAACGTTCTGAACACGATTGCGCTGCCGTTCGTCGCGCTTGCGGTCGTGTCGCTCACATGGTGTCTCGTCGGCAATGGCTGGGCGGCATGGAACGGGGTGGAGACGGTACCCGGCAAGCAGGATGCCCTGCTTTCGCTCTATCGTGGGCTGATGGCATCGGTGGCCCTGGCGTTGGTGGTGGGAGGCATCGTCGAGCGCATCCGGTTTTCGTTCTTCCTGGTCTTCGGGCTCTGTTGGCTGGCAGGCGTGTACCAGCCGTTGGCGCAGTCGCTGTGGGGGAACGGATGGCTGATCAATCTCGGCAGCCTAGATTTCGCCGGAGGCGCGGTGATTCACATCAGCGCAGGCGTCACCGCACTGGTGATGGCGGTCGTCATCGGGCCTCGCCAAGGCTATGGACGGATTGAAATGATCCCGAACCATCTGCCGTTGTCCTTCTGTGGAGCGGCGTTCATGTGGGTCGGGTGGTTTGGCTTCACTGGCGCTGCCGCATCGGAGTCGATGGCCGTGGTGACGAGCGCTTTTGTGGCGATTCAGTTGTCGGCGGTTGCCGCTGCGCTCGCCTGGATGGCTGTCGAATGGCTGCAGCGCGACAGGGCCACCGCGTTGGGAGCCATGAGCGGGGCGGTCGCTGGTCTCGTGGCGATTGCGCCGGCGGCGGGGTATGTAAGCCCGCTCTCGTCGCTCGTGATCGGCGTCGGCGCAGGAGGCCTCTGCTACATGGTGGTGAATTACGTCAAGCTCATTCTGGGCTATGACGATTCGCTGGACGTCTTCGGGATGCACGGTGTCGGCGGAACCTGGGGAATGATCGCGACGGGTCTATTTGCCTCGACGGAAGTTAATGCAGCGGGAAGCGACGGGCTGTTCTACGGCTATCCGTATCAGTTCTTCGCTCAGGTGGTCGCTGTCTTTGCGGCCTGGATCGTTGCGGGGGGGATGAGCTGGCTTCTGGTGAAGGCTCTTTCGTTGGTACTTGCCCCGCGCGTGGAGGAAGAGGCGGAGCGGATGGGGCTGGATCTTCATCAACATGGGGAAAAAGGCTATACGGGGTGACGCTATGGCGATTGTGCACGACGATATCGGACGACGGCGCTTTTTGAGCCAAGCCGTCATGGGATTCGGGATTCTCTTCGGAATCGGCACGCTCGGCTTCCGCTTTCTCCAGTTTCTCTTACCGACGCAGGCTCCGAAGGAAGCCGAGACCGTGTTGATCGGCCCGGAGTCCCGTATTCCTCTGGGGGATGCCGTGCCAATGGATCTCGGTGGTCACAAGATCGTTGTCTTGAGAACCGAAGAGGGCGTGGCGGCCTTTTCCCGGCGCTGCACGGATCTCGGCTGTCTGGTCTCGTGGAACAAAGAGCGGGCGCAATTCATCTGCCCCTGCCATCAAGGCACGTTCGATAAGACGGGGCTGAATATTGCCGGGCCGCCCCCGAGACCGCTCG
>DATELB010000166.1:0-10172 GCA_035277085.1 Nitrospira sp.
GCGCAACAAGCGCTCGTACTTCAATACAGGAGGGTCGACGGCCGCTTGAAATGGTCAAGCGCGGCCTTGGTCACCTGTCGCCCGCGACCGGTGCGGTCCAGAAAGCCGGCCTGGATCAGGTAGGGCTCATACACGTCTTCAAGAGTATTCCTATCCTCCTGGACGGCGGCCGCAAGCGACTCAACTCCGACCGGTCCGCCCCCGAACTTGTCGATGATCGTTAGCAGAATATTCCGGTCCATTTCGTCAAAGCCCGCAGCGTCCACTCCGAGCCACGTCAGCGCTTCTTGAGCCACCGCCCGAGTGATCCGTCCCTCCGCCTTGACCTGCGCATAGTCTCGAACCCGTTTGATCAGACGGTTCACGATGCGAGGCGTGCCGCGGGCCCGGCGGGCGATTTCGTCGGCACCCGCCTGCTCGATGGCAATCCCGAGCAACCCCGCAGAGCGTGTGACGATCACTTGCAGTTCCCCGGGCGAATAGAATTCGAGACGGTGCACGAGGCCGAACCGGTCCCGCAACGGCGAGGTCAAGGCACCGGCCTTCGTCGTCGCACCCACCAGCGTGAACCGCGGCAAATCCAGCTTGACCGTCCGGGCCGCCGGGCCTTGGCCGACAACCAGATCCAGTTGGAAGTCCTCCATAGCCGGATACAAGGCTTCCTCCACTGAGGCGGGCAAGCGGTGGATCTCATCGATGAACAGGACGTCATGTTCCTGCAGATTCGTCAAAATCGCGGCCAAATCACCGGCATGAGCGAGCACCAACCCGGAGGTGGAGCAGAACGATCCTCCCATTTCGCGTGCAATGATGTGGGCGATCGTCGTCTTCCCCAGCCCGGGGGGACCGTAGAAGATCGTATGGTCGAGCGGCTCTCCGCGCTGTTTCGCTGCCTCGATGCAGATCCGCAGGGAATCCTTCATGCGCGTTTGGCCGATGTACTCGTCCAGGGTTTGCGGCCGGAGCGCATGCTCGATACTGCGCTCGTCGTCCGTCAATTGCGCGTTCACCACTCGTTGCGACATTGCGGGGCGGTCTCCTGAATGATGCGATGACATGCTCACGGTTTTTGCGGCGCCGGGGCATGCTTGGGCGGCGGCGGCAATGCTCCCTGGCCGGGCGCCGGCATGCTGCCGCAATCCGGTGGACAGACTTTGCCGCCTTGCGTGGGATCCGGCAGATTAAGCTCCATTCGCTCCAACTGACATTGCGTGAGTCGTCCTCCATCCTGGTTTCCACAACGAGCCGGAACGGACGAACTTCCGATCTCACGATACCCCTCCGGGCAGGATCCGCAGACCGGCAGCAAATTCGCCCCCAACGGGACGCACTGGACGAGCGTGGCATCGCCGTCCTTGCAATTCTCAGGCGACTGCGTGACGCCGGTTGTCGCATAGCCCTCGGGACATTTTCCGCACGTCTTGCGGATGCTCTTCGCTTCGATTGGGGCTTCATCCGCCGCGAGAACCGACCCCGGCGCGTACAGGATGCCCATAAGCGCCAAGCCGGCGCACGCAACGTTCAGTCCAGTCGGCTGATGTGCGAACATGATCACCCCCTGGCCAAATTCTTCAAGCTCTCTCTGATCAGTTCCTGCAGCGTCGGCATACCGGAATGCGCCCGCTGCGCCGCCTTCAATGCCTCTTTGGCATCGGATGCCCGATAGCCCAGATTCGTCAACGCCGAAAGTGCGTCATCAAAAGTGTTGTCGGCGCCCTTCGACAGATGAACGTCCTGAGACGCGAGTGCGGGATGCAGCTTACCGACTTTATCTTTGAGCTCCAGCACAAGGCGGCCGGCTGATTTCTTTCCGATTCCCGGAACGGTTTCAAGCTTTTCGACGTCGCCGGATTGAATGGCGGAAACGAGGTCGGAGACGGGGAGCGCGGAAAGCATTCCCAGCGCCGATTTGGGGCCGATGCCGGAGACGCTCATCAAGAGAACAAAGGCGTCCTTTTCTTGTTGCGTGCTGAAACCGAACAATTGAATGGCGTCTTCGCGAACATGAGTATGGATGCTCAAAGTCAGGGTGTCGTCGAGGTTGGGCAGATTGTAGTAGGTGCTGAGGGGAACAAAGACTTCATATCCGACCCCGTGCACGTCGAGAGCCACGTGGGTAGGCGCCTTGAAGGCCAATCGGCCTGTCAGGAGGGCGATCATGCGTGGATGGTGAAGACCTATCCCGCGGCCGTGGCCGCGACCTTTTCCATCACGTCATCCGGAATGTCGAAATTCGCATGCACTTTCTGCACGTCGTCGTGCTCGTCGAGGATTTCCATCAGTTTCAGCATCTGCTCGGCACCTTTTTCCTCGAGCTTGATCGTGTTCTGCGGAATGTACGTGATTTCCGCCAGAGACGCGTCGATCTTCGCATCAGCGAGCGCTTTTTTGACACTGTCAAAATCGTGCGGACTGGTGATGACCTCGAAGCTCTTTTCACCGACTTTCACGTCTTCGGCTCCCGCGTCGAGGGCCACCGAGAGCAGGGAGTCTTCATCGCTTTTCGATTTGTCCACGGCGAGCAAGCCTTTTTTGTGGAACTGCCAGGACACCGCCCCCGCCTCCGCCATATTGCCGTGATTTTTTGTCAGCACGCTGCGAATCTCCGCCACGGTGCGGTTCCGGTTATCACTGGTGATCTCGATCAATATGGCGGTTCCGCCGGGACCATAGCCTTCAAGCGTGAACTCTTCGTACGTCACGCCGGGTAGTTCGCCGGTGCCGCGCTGAATCGCCTTTTTCAGCGTGTCGCCGGGCATGTTCGCTTCCTTGGCCTTGGCGATCGCGAGTCGTAATCTGGGATTGCCGTCCGGGTCGCCGCCCATGCGGGCCGCGATCGTGACTTCGCGGATGATGCGGGTGAAAATCTTTCCCCGCTTGGCGTCTTGCGCGCCTTTATGCCGCTTGATGGTCGCCCAGTGACTATGTCCGCCCATGGTCCACTCCACTTAGCCGTGCGTCGACGGCCGGCTTTCTTAGGATGTGCGTTTGTGAAGTTGTAGACGTAACACAGGGTTTGGAAGGGTGTCAATTATACGCAAAGGCGGAAGAGGCCGGGATTTACTCGGAGTAAATGAGCAGTTGGACGCCGATCAACAGGATCAGGGAAACCCAGACCCATTCCCATTTCGAGGGCGATTCCCTGATGCCGGCCCAGGCGGACATCAGCTTTGACGACCCCGCCGTCACGGCCATCGTCCCCATGACGGCGTGATGTATGGCAATTTTTTCCGCGGACGGGTGGAAGCCATGGGAATGGCCGAACAGCATGAGTCCTCCCACGATGGCCATGAAGGGGAGTGGTGATGCCCAGCCCTTGTGCCCGATGCGTCCCATGCGACGGAACAGTTCTACGCTTCCGACCGCAAGGGCAAGGATTCCGTAGATTTTATGCTGCAGAATCTCATGATCGCCGCTCGTGAACGTCTCAAGTAAACTTAATGAGCCGACCGGCCAGGCTTCATGATCGCTCCAGACGAGGAGAAACAGTCCTGCGAGCATGAGGGCGGACGGAAGCAAGAGCCTGGCCCAGGTCGAGGCAGGCACCCTTAGCACGTAGCTCAATTCGGCCAACCCCATCAAGACGACCATGAACCCCGCGATGTGATGGTTGCGTTCCGAATAGGCGATGCCTTCCTTCGAACCTTCCCAGGCTTCCGGATCTCCGGAGGTATGACCGCCGTGGCCGCCGGCGTGAGGCGCGTCATGGTGCAGCGCAGGCGCATCCTGAGCCCAGGCTGGAACGAGAGCCAGCAGCATGAAGAGCGCGAGCCGGCAGCCCGCGGCGGCGAATAGGACGCGCCGGCGCGTGGATGAACCGCGAGGCGGCAATGGAAAGGCCCATCCGGGTCGACCGGATGGGCCTTTCATGTCTCGGAGAAAGCGGTGGTGTCGCACACTACATAAACTTCATGAATTTGTCCTTGGCGTCATCCATCACTTGTGCCGTAATCGTGGCAACGCCTCGCTCCTTCGCCAGCCGCTCGATTTCCTTCCGCGCCATCGGACGGATGAAGTCGGGGATGTTGTCGAGGCGTTGCTGCGCCTCGGGCGTCCAGGACATGCCGTTGGGAGAGTCGTTCTTGGAGTCGTCCATCACTTGAAGCGTAATCGTCTGATAACCCTGCTTTCTCGCGAACGCTTCGACGCTGCTTTGCACCATCGGCTTGACAAATGCCGGCAGCCTGTCGAGCTTCTCCTTGGCGTCCGCGGTCCAGGTGAACTCCGATTTCCCCGGGCCGCCATTGGCGGGCTTGCCGCTCGACGTGAGGCCCATTTCCGCAACCATGGCGGAGAACGGGCACCCGCCGCTGGATTTTTCCCCGGCCTTTCCGGCTGGCGACGAAGCGGCCGCCGGTTGTCCGCCTTGAATTTTTTCGTTCAAATAGGCGGCCATCTGCCCCGAGCCGCTCTGCGCTTCCTCTTTGAGCGTGCCGCGGGTCATTTCAAAAGGTTGAGCTTGGGTGGTCCGTCCTCCTAATTGCACACCGAGAGAACTGACCATCTGCGTCTCACCGGGATTGGTCACCATAGAGAACTTGGCGCCGCACGATGGGCAGCCGAAGAAGACACCGAGCGATCCTTCGCCAGGTTTTTCCACCTTCTCGAAGTTCATGTAGGTTTCGCAGTTGAGACACACAAATTTCATGACAGCTCCTCTCCGCTCACAATTGTTCGGCCAGGACTCTCTTATAGTCCAACAAGGTTCTGATTCGGCCGGCGATCTCTTGATAGCGCTGAATCGTGGGATAGGTTTCATCCAACAGCGGCTCGCCCTTATCGAATGTGCGGGCCAGTTTTCGATCGAAGGGGATTCGGCCCAACAAGGGGAGGTCGAGCGCTTCACACATGACCTCGGTGTTGCCCTCGAAGAGTTCATTGAGTTCGCCGCACGATGGACACCGGTACTCACTCATGTTTTCGACGATACCCAGGACCTTGATGCCCATGTCGCGAGCATAAGTCACGGATTTTTGCACGACGTCCGACGCGACTTCGGAAGGCGTCGTCACGACGATGGCGCCCGCGAGATCGGGGATGAACCCGGCAATGACGGGCGGTTTATCGGCGGCCGCGCCCGGCGGCAAGTCAGCCAACAGGTAATCCAAGTCACCCCATACGACATCCGCCAGAAATTCCCGGATGACATTCATTTCCATCAATCCCAACCATACGGGGCTGACATCCATCGGCCCTTTCCAACGGACCGGCGAGGCGGCGCCCAGGAAAAAATCCATAGAAGCGACCTTGAGGCCGAGAGGACCGAGCGGCGGAACCGCCCCTTCGGGCGTCATCGTCAAGGACCGCCCGTGGAGACCGAGCATACGGGGAACACAAGGACCATTGAGATCCACGTCCAGCAAACCCACACGGGCGTGCTGGCGGGCGAGGGCGAGCGCCAGGTTGACGGTCGTCATGCTCTTGCCGACGCCGCCTTTGCCGCTCATCACGACCAGTTTATGCTTGATGCCGGCCATGCGGGCCTGCACCTGCTTCATCTGTTCGGTGATTTGCGCAACGACTTTGGCGTCGTCGGAATACCGCAGTCTGCTGAGAATGCTCTTCAGGTCTTTTTCTTGCGCCATTGTTGCCGCCGCTGTAAATGAAAGGTGCTACGGTAGCACAGCAGTTTTGAGCCCGTCAAACGCGGCGTCCGAAAAACTCTGGTCTGAGGATGCTCAAAAAGGCCGCTTTTCAGCATTCGTTCAGATCGAGTACTGAAAGGTGGGCTTTGCGCCGATCGCCTGTGCGAGAACACCGCGGCGCTTGAGTTCCTCCAGGATGCGTTTGGTGGCGGCGTCGAAGTCAGCGGGACCGGAAAACGCGATGTCGGCGTTCGGAGGAGCCGCTTCCGGCAACTTGCTCATGTGAATCGAGATCACCGGCGTCGGATGGACAAGTGTCCTGATCGCCTGCGCCGCCTCCTCGTATGCCATGCCGAAGGGATTCGTCGTCGACACGACGATCAAGCCGGTGTCCGCGAGCAGCCTGGCCACTTCGCCGTAGCGGCGGGCCATTTCCATGGTGTGTCCACGTTCGCCGTCAGCGAGATCGGCGTCCAGGCCTCGTCTCAGGTTTTCGCCATCGAGCAGGTAGGCATGGCGGCCATCAGCCACCAGCCTCGCTTCGAGCTTTTTCGCCAGGAACGACTTCCCGGTATGCCGTCCACCGGCAATGAGTACGATGGCGGCCCGATGCCCGTATTGCTGCGCACGCTCTTCGATTCCCACTTCCCCCTTCACCCACGCGAAGTCACGCCGACGAGCCTCTTCACGTAATACCTCCTGATCGTCCCGGATCATTTCGGTCACGATTCCGCCGCCGGCAATGTCGTACTCGTCCACCAGGACAAATCTCCCAGTGGCTTCGAACGATGAGGACAGATCGAACGCGATGGGCGCCTTGGCACGGAGCGTTAACTCTGCGACCTGGTTGCGGTTCACCGTCTTGCTGCCCTGCTGCTGGTTCAAGTCCATCGTGTCAATGATCCGATGGATCGCGGCCACTTCGCAATCGACTTCCTTCGTGGCGACGCGCAATAGGTAGGTGCGGCCTTGCTGCAACGGCCTTTTGCCCAGCCAGAACAGGTTGGCTTTGAAGGCCGTGGAAACGAACGGCAATTGCTCTTGATGGGTGGCAACCTCGCCCCGTTCGACGAAAATCTGCTCATCGAGGGTAATGCCGACGGATTGTCCCGCCTCGGCAGAAGTCAGGACCGGTTCGATGTTGAATGCTTCAATGGTCCGGATGTTCGCCCGCTTGTTGGAGGGAGAAAACACCAGATGATCGCCGATCTTCAACCGGCCGGCCGTGATGCGTCCGGCAAGTATGCGCCGGGCATCGAATTTATAGACGTCCTGAATCGGAAAGCGGAGCGGTTGCTCGGAACGCACGGTCTCCTTCTTGAACATACTGAGGGTGTCGAGCACAGTCGGCCCGTGGTACCAAGCCATCGCCTGGCTGCGATTGGCGATATTGTCGCCAAGTTTTGCGCTGACAGGAATAATCCGTTCCGGATTCGCGCCGAATTGAGCAAGGAACTCACGGTATTCCTTCTCGATGCCATCAAAGACGTCCTGCCGGTAGCCGACAAGATCCATTTTATTCACCACGACGGCAAACTGGCGAACACCCAGAAGCGAGAGCAGATAGCCGTGCTTTTTCGACTGTTCTTTGACGCCCTCGAGCGCATCGATCAAAAGCAGGGCTGCTTCCGCGCGCGCTGCGCCGGAAATCATGTTCTTCAGAAACTCCTTATGGCCGGGCGCGTCGATGATGATGTACTGGCGGCCCTTCCAGTGAAAGAAGGTCCTGGCCGTGTCGATCGTGATGCCTTGTTCCTGCTCCTCTAGGAAGGCGTCGAACAAGAATGCGTATTCGAACTCCTTGCCCTGCTGGCGGCAAATCGCCTGCACCTTTTCGAGCTTCCCGTCGGGCAGCGACCCGGTGTCCGCATAGAGACGCCCGAGCAACGTCGATTTGCCGTGATCGACATGACCGACAATGACGATGTTCAGATGTTCGGAAGATTTTTCGGTGCCCATGGGACCAGTCGAGGTCGAGCGGCTACATGTATCCATCTTTTCTCAACAACTCCATTCCTCGTCCTTCATCCTGTGCACGGCCCGATCGCTCGGCGACCGTCGTGTGGCGAAGCTCTTCGATAATGTCGTCAACGGTACTGGCGGTGGACTTGATCGGCGTCGTGCAAGGGGCGCAGCCCAGGCTTCGATAGCGGGTCCCGTCTCCCTTGTTCAGATAGAGGTCGATAAAGGGGATATTCTCGAGCTTGATGTATTCCCAGATATTGATCTCCGTCCAGTCCAGCAGCGGATGGATCCGGATGTGGGTGCCCGGAGGAAACGTGGTCTTGAACTGATCCCACAACTCGGGAGGCTGGTCGCGGAAATCCCAATCGCCGTGCTTGTCTCGCGGTGAAAAATACCGCTCCTTGGCTCTCGTGCCTTCTTCGTCGGCGCGGACGCCCAGAATAACGCCGGTGTACCCTTTTTGCTCGAGCAACTGCTTGAGGCCGTTCGTTTTGAGGGCGGTACAACACGTCACGCGTCCCAAGGTGTGGTTCATGCCTGCAGCCAGCGCCTCCTTATTCTGGCCGACGACCAGATTGAGGTGCCATTCCCTCGCCAAACGATCGCGATATTCGATCATTGCCGGAATCTTGTAGCTCGTATCGACGTGAAGCAGCGGAAACGGAACGTGACCGAAGAATGCCTTACGCGCGAGCCACAGGAGCACGGTCGAATCCTTCCCCATCGACCAGAGCATCGCGAGATTGTCGAAATGCTTGTAGGCTTCTCGGAGGATATACACGCTCTGGTCTTCAAGCCGGCGAAGGTGCTTCATGAGAGGGGCTCTCCTAATCGATTCAAAAGTTCTAGACGGCTGCCACCGGCATCCGCGTGAGCGATTCCAATTTCTTTGCACCGGCGCCTTCCTCGAGCGCTCGTCGGGCAAGCGACGTACAGTCGGCCAATGAAGCACCTCTACCGCCGGCATACAGCAACAGGCCGGCATTGAGGAGCACCCAGTCGCGCTGTCCGCCGACTACTTGGTTATGAAGGATGCGCTTCAGAAGATCGGCCTCCTTGTCCCGTTGCTCCGGGGGATATCCCGCCATCTCGCGTGATGTGCCCAAAGGCAGTCCTCCGTCTTTTGGCGCCAACGTCAAGGGAGTGATCCGCTCGTCGCGCAGTTCCAAAACTTTTGTGGCCATGGCAATCGACAATTCCGGGTCTCCTTCTACGCCTCTGACGACGAGCGCCCTCGGCAGACCCAGCATGCGAATCGCCTCGACCGTCTTCTCGAAATGCGGCGGGTGGGTAAGTCCGACGACCTGCGACGCGGCACGAGCCGGGTTCAACAGCCGGGCAACCGGATGGAACACGCTCCGGACGCCAAGTTCCTGCCGCATCTCCAGAAAACGATAGACCGGCGGATGATACAGCGCGATGTCCAGGTACCCGAAGCCGTGCTTGGCCACGCTGGTTGCCACCATCTTGCCTTCTAGATCGATGGGAATTCCCAAGGCCTTGAGGACGGCGGCGTTCCCGGGACGGCCCGGGATCCCGTCATAGCCATGCATGAGCACAGATCCGCCCGCCGCAGCCGCGAGGATCGCTGCACCCGCCAAGGCATGGAAGGTATCCTGCTTGCCGGCGTAGGACGGCACATCAACGACGCCAATGTCGGGGGGGATCGATAAGGGCGGAACGTAGGACCGTGCGGCGGCGGTAAATGCCGCCAATTCGGTGACCGATTCCATCTTGAATCGCATCGCAACGAGAAAGGCCCCGGCCTGGGCCGCCGTCGCGTCGCCTTCAATCAACGCCTGCATCGCCCGCTTGGCCTCATCCCAGGTGAGATCCTTGGAGGCCTTTGGTCCCTTGGCAATTTTCGCGATGAATTCCTGCATGCCCATCATGAAGTCTTATGCAGCCCGCATTCGGTCTTGTCGCGGCCCTGCCAGCGGCCGGACCGGAGGTCGTCGCCCGGCATGACCGGCTTGGTGCAATGCGTACAGCCGATGCTGGGGTAATTCTGGTCGTGCAAGGGATTGAAGGGGACTTCGTACACCTTGATGTAGGTCCAGACATCGGTCCACGTCCACCGGACCAGCGGATTGACTTTTACCAGTTGGAAGCTCTGATCCCACTCAATCGGCATGGCCTTCGCTCTCGTCGGGGACTGTTCCCGCCTGATGCCGGTAATCCAGGCGTCGTAGCCGTCAAGGATGCGCCTCAGCGGCTCGACCTTCCTCAATTGGCAGCACATGTCCGGGTTGCTCGTCCAAAGAGCTTCCCCGTGCTGCTCGGCTTGCCGTTCCGGCGTCAGCAGCGATTTGACGCCCTGCACTTGGGCCAGCTTCAACTCATACCGCTCAATAATGCGATCGCGCGTCGCATAGGTTTCGGGAAACAGAAAATCCGTGTCCAGATAGAACAACCCGATCGACGGATCGATGCGATGCAGCATGTCCACGAGCACGACATCTTCGGCGCCGAAGCTGCATGCGAGGATGATTCGCGGGCGATAGCGCGCAACCGCTGCGGCCAGCACTGACTGCGGCTCATTGCCGTCAAGTGATTCACCCCACGCCTGAATGTCTTCCTTAGAAGCCTTCATTCTCTTGTCTACTTATCTCACCCGCCCAC
>DATELB010000167.1:0-25367 GCA_035277085.1 Nitrospira sp.
AGGGAGTCGGTGCTGAATCTGCCTGGAACGGAAATGAAGAAGCTGTCGGAGAGACGGTCGAGGATGGTTCGAATCAGATTCATGGGCTTGCGAAGGGACACACACCGCCGTGGCGAGAACCTGAGACCTCAGATGGTTGTCTCTGGCCGGGCGGCGCAGCAAGACGTGTCACCTACCACCCACTTTTGGTTCCCGTTCGACCGGATATAACAGACGGTCGGACCGAAGTCAAGCAAAGGAACGCGGAAGTCCTCTGAACTACTAGGTTTTTACCGTGTTTGAAGTCAGGCCGGCTGCAGATCGCTCAGCCGTACAGAAACCAGTTTGGAGATGCCCGGTTCCTCCATCGTGACCCCGAAAAGGGAATCCGCAATACCCATCGTCCTCTTGTTATGGGTGATCACCATGAACTGGGCCCCCTGAGCCAACTCACAGAGTACGGCGGTAAATCGGCCGATATTCTCCTCATCGAGCGGTGCATCAATTTCGTCGAGGATGCAGAATGGCGTGGGACGAATGAGAAAGCTGGCGAACAGGAGGGCCATGGCCGTCAGCGTCTTCTCGCCCCCTGACAGCATGGTGATATTTTTCAGCCGTTTGCCGGGCGGCTGAGCCACGATCTCCACGCCGGGCTCCTGGGGGCCTTTTTGTTCGCCGTCCTCCTCGGGTGCCACGTCGACGAGCTGCAGTTCCGCACGGCCGCCGCGAAAGAATTTCGCGAACACTTCGCTGAACTTTTCCTGAAGCTCCGCAAAGGTGGTGGCGAACATGTCTTTCGTCGTCCGGTTGATCCGCTGAATAATTTCCTTGAGGGAAGCAATCGAATTGGAAAGGTCCTGCTCCTGCGTTGACAGAAACCGATGCCGCTCCTCGAGTTCCTGATGCTCATTGATCGCGGCCAGGTTGATGGGCCCCATCCGGTCCAGCCGCTCGCGGATTTTCTGAAGTTGCTGACGCAGGTCGTCTTCCGTCGGCGCTGGAGGAGCATCCTCGGTGAACAGGACGGCCTTGGCGGCTTCTTCGATCGAGAGCGGGTCGACCTGGTACGTCCCTAACAGCGTCGATTCCACCGTACCTAACTGCGTGCGTACCTCGGCCCGTTTCACTTCGATGGTGAGACGTGATTCGCGGAGGGCGGAGAGGATCCTGCGCACGTCGTCGAGGCCGGCCTCGACGGCCTGACCCTGCGCCATGTCCTGCGCCTGCCGCTCCTGAGCTTCCACCAGTTGCGCCTTGAGTCGCCCCATTGACTCGCCGATCTCACGGCAGAAACTCTCCTGCCGCTCACGCTCCGCCCGGCTCTGCGTCAACGACGCGGTCAGCGCTCTCACCTGATCGTCCAGGCCCTCTATCCGTGCTGCAGTCTCCGCGTACTCCTGCCGGACACGCTGCAGATCCGCCTGCCGATGCTCCCGCGTATTGCGTGTGCTTTGCGCACTCAACTGCGCTTCGGTCAGCCGCTGCTGGAGTTGCTGCAGGTCCTGGTCGAACTGCGCCACGCGAGCTCTCACCGCTTGTAGTGCTCCCTCCTGGCCGGTCTTTTCGGCAATCCATTGAGCCAGCTGAGCCTGTCCCGATCGCGTTTCCTGCTCCAAGCGCTGGATTTCGAGTGACCCTCTTTGCGCATCCCCCATCAACGTTTCAATCCGCTGCGTGAGGTCTCCGAGAAAGAGCTGCAGCCCGGACGCATCCTTATGCAGCGATAGCGCCTTCATCTCCTCCTCGCGCAAGGTTTCCGCAAGGCGTCGGCCCTCCTCGCGCAACGCTTGACTGTGCGCCTGCAGTTCCTCCCTCCGTTGCCGCGCCTGCTCGACCGCAGCGCTCAACGCCGTCCGACGGTCCTCCAATTGCATGACTTCACGGCGGCGCTGCAGCAATCCGCCGGTCGCGCCGACCTGTCCGCCGGTCACGACTCCGGCTCCATCAAGAATTTCGCCGGCACGAGTCACGAATGTGGGTCCCTGAACGTGCCCCCAGGGCTGTTGTTCCCATAATGAAATTGCATCGTTCAGCGTTTCGACGAACACGACGCCGTCGAAGAGATAATTGCGCGCGGCAAGGCGAGGCCCGTGGACGCCGATCAGATCGACCGCCCGTCCCACGACGCCCAGCCGGTCCGCTATTGCGGACCACCACTCATGAGGCCGGTCGATTTGGTGCCATCGCGGTGTGTCGGGAATAAAGGTTCCGCGGCCCAATTCCTTATCGAGCAAGAACGCGACGGCCTTCGAGGCGGACTGGGGGCCCTCGACGGACCAGCCGCGCACCCGTTCGCCGAGCAGGGCTTCAACCGCCCGATCCAATCCAGATGGAACGATCAGCCATTCCGCGACGGCATCCCTCACGCCCTCACAGGTCTTGAGCGCCGTGCCTTCCTCGTCTCCCGGCCGGCCGTACCCCATGTCTTCCCGCAGCACGCCCTGCAGCGCACGCAGATGCGATTCCACACCCGCCAATTCCTCCGACTGGCCAGCCAGCGCCTGTTCGACGGACGCCAGGTCGGCCGCCGCCGCCGTCAACTGCCGTTCCGCGTCCTGATGGCGGCGCCGGAGGTCGAGCACGGTCTGTTCGGCGGCCTGACAACCCTCCTGAAGATGCTGCTGCTTTTCGAGCGCGCTGTCGTGCTGACCTTGAACCTCTTCACGTTCCCTCGCCAGTCGTCCGTCACGCGCGGTCACTTCCTCGGCGCGCGCGTTCAACTGAGCCAAGCTTTGTTCGGCGTTCGCGACCAACACGGCCAGGTTCAAGACGTCCGTCCTCCCGCGCTCTTCCTCCTGCAGCGTCGCCGCCCGCTGGTGTTGCAAGGTTTTCATCTCGCGGTCGAGGGCTTCGAGACTCTGCTCCCGTTCCTGACATGCCAACGCGAGGCCTTCCAGTTCGGCCAACAGGGCTCGTTCGCCGTCTTTGGTCTGTTCCTGCTGGCCCACCAGGCGTTCACGGTCCTCCAGCCCCTGCTGCTGCTGCTGCTCGTAAAGTTCGCTTTTGTTCCGTTCGACCTCCGCCGCCGTCAAGGCCTGTGCCTGTTGCTGCTCGACCCTGGACAATTCATCGCGCCGCTGATTGATCGCGAGCCCGGCGTCAGCGATCGCCAACTTAATGCGCTCGAGCTCTGCGTGGAGGCGTGCCTGACTCGCCGCCTGCTCGGACTCCTGTCCGGCCAGCGTTTCGAGCTCTCGTTCGACATCGGCGATCGTGCCGCGCAATCTCCGTAATTCATTTGTGAGCAGCTGCACTTCAAGTGTCTTTGCCTCCTGCTGAAGCACCTGGTAGGACCGGGCTTGTCTCGCCTGCCGTTCGAGCGAGTTCAACTGCTTCTTCACCTCGGCAATGATGTCGCGAACGCGCAAGAGATTCTGCTGCGTCGCGTCCAATTTTCGCAGGGCTTCGGCCTTTTGCTTCTTGTAGCGGACGATGCCGGCGGTTTCCTCGATCAGTTCGCGGCGGTCCTGTGGCGAGGCGTTGAGAATCTGATCGATCTGCCCTTGCGCGATGACCGTGTGCCCTTTGGTCCCAGCTCTCGTGTCGAGCAGAATGCTGCGGATGTCCTTCAACCGGCACTGCGTCTTGTTGATCAGGTATTCGCTGTCCCCGTTCCGGTACAGCCGGCGGGTAATCATCAGATCCTGATATTCCGACAGTTGGCTCGGCAACCCCTGCACCTTCACCTGATCAAGTCCGCTGATGACCAGCGACACTTCGGCCATACCTAAGGGCTTCCGTAATTCGGTCCCGTTGAAGATGACGTCTTCCATCTTTTCACTGCGCAAAGTCTTCGTACTTTGTTCGCCGAGCACCCAAAGAATGGCATCGACCACATTGCTCTTGCCGCTTCCGTTCGGACCGACAATGGCGGTCACGCCGTTGGGAAACTCGATGCGCGCTTCGGCAAACGACTTGAAGCCCACCATCTCAAGCGACTTGAGGTACATGCCCTGCTCCTTTGGTAGTTAATCGGATGGCAACCAGGCGAGGGAAGATCACGGGTGGGTTTTGTAACACAGCACCCGAGAGAAATCAAAGAAAAATACCGCAGGTAGTGGTCGAGCGGGAAGCGGCTACAATATTTGGGGACTGGTTGAAATCGGCTAACGAGCGGGGGCTGCCACCGATTTGCTGGCCGGGGCGATGGTGATCAGCTCCTTGGGAAGCAGAAACTCGACGTCTTCCTCGATCACCGTAAGGTCTTCGACTTCCGCCGTGCCGTACGTCTTCAAGTAGCCCACGACTTCTTCGACGAGCACCTCAGGCGCCGACGCTCCGGCAGTGATGCCAATGGCGTTGACACCCTTGAGCCAGGCCGGATTGATGTCCGCCGCCGAATCGATCAAATACGAGTCGATGCCGCACTGCTCCCCCAATTCGCGGAGACGGTTGGAGTTGGAGCTGTTCGGCGAGCCGATTACGAGAATGACGTCAACGAGCTTCGAGAGCTCCTTCACGGCGTTTTGACGGTTTTGCGTCGCGTAACAGATATCTTCCTGGTGCGGCCCCTTGATGTGAGGAAACCGCCGGTGCAGCGCGCCGACGATGTCCCGGCATTCGTCGACGCTAAGCGTCGTCTGCGTCACATAGGACAGGTTGATGGTCTTTTCGACATGCAGCTGTTCGACGTCTTCGACGGAGGACACGAGATGGAACTTGTCGGGCACCTGGCCCAATGTCCCGATCACTTCAGGGTGGCCGGCATGCCCGATCAGAATCAATTCATAGCCCTGCGTGTAATCCCGGTTTACTTCGTTGTGCACTTTGATGACCAGCGGACAGGTCGCATCGATGACGTGCAGCCGGCGGCGATTGGCCTCGTCCCAGACGCCCTTGGCGACGCCGTGTGCGCTGAAAATGACCACCGAGCCCTCCGGCACCTCGTTTAACTCTTCCACGAAGACCGCGCCTTTCTGGCGCAATGAATTGACGACGTGGCGGCTATGGACGATTTCATGGCGGACATAAATCGGCGCGCCGTACTTCTTGAGCGAGAGATCGACGATGTCGATCGCCCGGTCGACGCCGGCGCAGAAGCCGCGAGGGTTTGCCAGATAAATCTTCATGGACCTCCCTTTCACACAGAAGACCCCACCTTACGTGAGTTCGTCAGGCTTCGTCAACAGAATAGCCTCTCCTGCCGGGCCGGTACCCCAGGTTTTTCAACCGCCTATGTCCTTGACAGTGCCTCCCTTGCGCCGTACCCTGGTCTCACCTTTCATGGCCAGTGCCGCCCCCAAGAAAATCCTCATCATCGAAGACGAGCGCGATATTCTCCAGTTGGTCAAGCTCTATCTGGAAAAGGAGGGCTACCGCACGGTTACCGCGGCCACGGGGAGCGAAGGGCTGGACAGTGCGAAACAACACAAGCCGGATCTGATCGTCCTCGATTTGATGCTGCCTGAAATCGACGGCCTTGAAGTCTGCAAACGTCTGCGGTCCGCCCAGGAAACGGCGATGTTGCCGATCATCATGCTGACGGCCAAAGCTGAAGAAACGGACCAGGTCATCGGTCTCGAACTCGGCGCCGACGATTACGTGACGAAGCCTTTCAGTCCGAAGGCCCTCGTCGCCAGGGTGAAAGCGCTCTTGCGCCGTGTCGACCGCAGTCGGCAGGACACCCAGACGTCGTATCAGTACGGCAAGCTCTCAATGGATCTGAACAGACACGAAGTGACGGTGCAGGGGAAGGACGTCCCCCTCACCGCGAAGGAATTCGGCCTCCTCGAGCACCTGCTGCGCCACCCCGGTCGGGTCCTGACCAGGGAGGTGCTGCTCAACCAGGTGTGGGGATATGACTATTTCGGCACGACGCGTACCGTGGATGTGCACGTGCGGAGGCTGAAGCAGAAAATCCCCTTGCTCGACGACGCGATTCAGTCGGTGAAGTCCCTCGGCTACAAACTGAAAGAAGAGTGATCGCGCGGCACATGTACCGCGCGTGAGTCATGACGCTGTCGATCCGCTGGAAAGTCGCACTTGCCATCCTGTTCGCCCTGCTCTGCGGATTCGTGATCGCCGGCCTACTTGCGGCGCGTTCCCTCGCCGAGCAGGAACTGGTCCAGTCCGGACGGGCGCTTGAAGTTTCCACCAATCTCATTGCTTTCGATTTGCGGCCGCTGCTGGCGGCCTCTGCCTCGATGCCAGCGACGACGCGCCTGCAAGCCATCGTGCGGGAGCTGAGCGAGCGCGCACATGCGCGGGTGACGCTCGTGGACGGCTCCGGCCGGGTGCTGGCCGACAGTGCCGTCCGTGACGATGATCTGGCGGGCATCGAGAATCATCGGACGCGGCCCGAAATCGTCCAGGCCATTGCGACCGGGGCGGGCACGGACCTTCGTGCCAGCCATACAACCGGCGACCGGACGCTGTATCGTGCCGTTCGCCTGAGCAGAGCGGCCGACCACTCAACGGATCTCTTTCTGCGCCTGGGCCTGCCGATGACGGCGCTGGAGCAGGAGCTTTCCACGCTGAAACGGAATCTGGCGCTGGCCTTCGGCAGCGCGTTCCTGTTCGCGGTCGCCTTGAGCATCTGGCTCGCCGGAAGCCTGACCAAGCCGCTTTCGGACATGGCGACCGCCGCCCGCCAACTCGCGGCAGGCAATCTCGGCGTTCATGTTGAAACGCCGGCACGCGATGAGGTCGGTCTGTTGGCCGACACGCTGAATCACATGACGGAAGAACTCCGGACGAAAATCGAAGAACTTTCCGAAGACCGCGCTCAGCTCTTGGCGATGCTCACCTCGATGGTGGAAGGTGTAATGGTGCTGGACCCGAAAGAACGTATCTTGCAAGTCAACCCCGCATGGGAGCGCATGTTCGGAGTCACCAGAGCAGAGGCGCGCGGGCGTCAGTCGTCCGACGTGTTCTCTCATCCCAAATTAAACCAACTCGTCTCCGCCGTGCTCTCCGCCAGAGCCGGACAGGAAGGCGAAATCGTTTTGAGCAACGGGCGCTGTCTCAACGTGGAAGCGTCAGTAGCAGGAGGCGAGCAAGACAACGAAGCCTGCGCAGTTCTCGTGTTTCACGACATCACCGAGTTGCGGCGGCTGGAACACATCAGGAAAGATTTCGTGGCGAACGTGTCGCATGAGTTGCGCACCCCGCTGACGTCGATCAAGGGATACGTCGAAGCCCTGCTGGACGGCGGGAAGGACGACCCCGACACGACCGTCCGATTTCTCGACATCATCCTGAAGCAAAGCGACCGCCTCAATCTGATTCTCGAAGACCTCCTCCAACTCTCGAAAATCGAGTCCGGTCAGGTTCAATTCAAGCAGGAGCCGTTGCATATCGGCTCGGTCGTCGACCGCACGATCGCTATGATCAAGCCGCTGGCGGACAAGAAGCAGCATCAACTTCGAGCGGAAATCGGCGCAGACTTGCCGCTTATCAACGGCGATCAGGAACGGCTTGTACAGGTCCTCGCCAATCTCCTCGACAATGCGATTAAGTACACACCCGAGGGAGGAACGATCACGGTGTCGGCGCGGAGAACTGCGCGCGGCACGGGCCGCCCTGCCGATGGTCCCCGCGACGGCGTCGAGCTCGTCGTGACGGATACGGGCATCGGCATTCCGGAGAAGGATCGACCCAGGGTCTTCGAGCGGTTCTACCGCGTCGACAAGGCACGCTCACGGGAGCTCGGCGGCACCGGGCTCGGCCTTGCCATCGTGAAGCACATCGTTGAGGGACATGGTGGACAGATTCGGGTGGAAGGCCATGTGCCCAACGGCAGCCGCTTCGTGGTGCGGCTGCCCGCAGAACCGGAAGGCCGCGGTTAAACGAAGACCGAGATGATGAGGTAAATGAGCGTCGAGAGAATCCCGGCGCCCGGCAGGGTAAAGAGCCACGCATAGAGTATTCTCCGCGTCACGCCCCACCGCACCGCGGACACCCGTTTGATCGCGCCGACGCCCATCACCGACGATGTGATGGTATGAGTCGTGCTGACCGGCAGCCCGATATGGGCCGTAAACATGAGCACGGTCGCGGCGCCCGTCTCGGCGGCGAACCCGTGCACGGGCTCGAGCTTTACGATGTTCATGCCGAGCGTGCGCACGATGCGCCATCCGCCGGCGGCGGTTCCCAAGCCCATCGCCACCGCACAGGCGCCGATCACCCACGACGGCACCTCGGCGGACGGAATCTGGCCGGCCGAAAGCAGCGCCAGCGTAATAATGCCCATCGCTTTTTGCGCGTCGTTGGCGCCATGGCTGAAGGCCATGAAACAGGCGGAAATCAGCTGCAACCGTTTGAAGAGACGGGTCGCCACCGCACGGTTGACGCGGAAGAACAGCCAGCTGATCGCCACCATCAACGCCAGCCCCATGGCAAAGCCGAAGAACGGCGAAAGCACCATGGCCTCGAGGACGGACCGGAGGCCCGCCAATTTGACCGTTTCCCATCCGCCGTGCGTCACGGCAGCACCCACCATTCCACCGATGAGCGCATGCGAGGAACTCGTGGGCAGTCCCAACAACAACGTGAAGAGGTTCCAACAAATGGCGCCGGCCAATGCCGCAGCCACCATGTGCTGCGTCACGCCGGCCGGATCGACGATTCCCGAACCCACCATCTTCGCCACCGCCGTCGACATGAAGGCGCCCGCCACATTCAGCAGCCCTGCCCCGACGACGGCGACGAACGGACTGATCACACGTGTGGAGACGACCGTGGCGATTGCGTTTGCGCTGTCATGCCACCCGTTCGAAAAATCAAACAGCAACGCCAGCACGACGACCACAAAGAGCATTCCGGTGAGTTCAGGCATGGCCGGCGGCGCTCGACGAAGCGTCAAGGTTAGTGAGCGATGGAGCAGCCCCGAGTGGCAGGTGGCACATCAATGCATTCACGAGTCTCACAGTGTGTCACTCATGCAGATTTCTCTCCAACGCTGTCAGTGGTGTTTCAGCGCGATGCGCTCGAGAATGTTGGCCACGTCTTCACAGCGGTCGGTGCCGGCTTCGAAACCTTCGTAAATCTCTTTCCACTTGATGACCGCCATGGGATCGGTTTCCTTTTCGAACAGCTCGGAGATGGCGTCGCGTGAGATGCGGTCGGCCTCGTTCTCGAGACTGTTGACTTGCACGCTGCATTCCTTGATGTCGGGATGCGCCAATCCAAGGCGGTCAACGCCGGCCCCCACCGCGACCGATGCCTGATACAACACGTCAGCAAGCTTGGCGGCACGCGCCGTCGATTTGCTGATTTTGTACAGCACGAAGCGGTCGGCGATCGCCTCCGCGACATCCAAGATATCGTCCAAAGCGCTGGCCAAGTCGTGAATGTCTTCGCGGTCGATCGGAGTGATGAACGTCTGGTTGAGACGGCGCGCGATGTCATGGGTGATCCCGTCGCCGATATGCTCCACTTCCTTGATGCGCTTGGCCTGCTCGACCGTAGAGTGGTAGCTATCCATCATCTCCTTCAAGAGGCGGCAGCCCTCGATCATGTTGTGTGCCGCACTTTTGAACAGTTCGAAGAAGGCTTCTTCTTTAGGAATCAACCCGAACATCGTTATCCCTCTCTACGGACCGCACCGGGGCCGATCACTTGTACGATGCGCATGATGATTACCATCGGATGACCCCGGAAGCCCAGGTCAGTCCGCCGCCGAAGCTTCCGAGCAGTACGAGGTCTTGTGGGTGCAACTTGTCGGCACGAACCGCATGGTCTAGGGCAATGGGCAGCGAGGCGGACGAGGTGTTCCCGAACCGTTCAATGACGGAGCAGATCCGGTCGGGGGAAACCGCCAAACGTGTCGCGAGCTGCGAAAGAATCCTTCCATTCGCCTGATGGACGATAAATTGTGCGATGTCCCGCAGTTCTATGCCGAGCTCCTTGAGGGTGTCCCGCAGAGTTTGTTCCAAACGCCTGACCGCCAACCGAAACAGCGGCGCGCCTTTCATGCGCAACGAATGGTCCTTGGCCTCCAGCCGCTCTTCGGTCATCGGCCAACGCGAGCCACCGGAGTTAATCCGGATCAAATCGTGGCGAGCCCCGTCGGCATTCAACCGAATCCCGAGCACCCCACGGCTCGGCTGGCCGTCTTCTCGTTCTCCCTGCACGACGACCGCCCCGGCGCCGTCGCCGAACAATAACGCTGTGTCCATGTCATGCGAATCGAGCGTGCGTGACTTGACTTCGGCGGCGGCCACCAAACAGGTCCTAATTTGCCCGCTTCGAATCATGGCATCGGCCATGGAAAGCCCGTATAGGAACCCGGAACAGGACGCCGACACGTCGAACGCAGCGACGCCGTTGCACGCCAACTTCCGCTGAAGGTGGCAGGCTGTCGATGGAAAGGCCATGTCCGGTGACGTGGTGGATACCACAATGGCCTGAATGGCGTTCGATTGAATTCCGGCCGCTTGCAAAGCCGAACGGGCGGCCTCGACGGCGAGATCGGATGAAGCCTGTTCGGTGTTCGCCCAATGCCGCTCCTTGATACCGGTAAGGTGAAAAATCGTATCGGTGTCGACCTCAAAGGCAGCCCCGACTTCCCGATTGGTCACCACCCGTTCGGGGAGATAGGAGCCGGTACCGATTATTCTCGATCGGATCATCGCTGAAATGCCAATGGGTTGCACCGAACGCGCGGGATTATAGGTCTCGGGCCCCTGGGGGTCAACTCGAGCATGTGAAAGATTGCATTTGTGCTGCTCTCCTGCTAGTTTTGAACTCGAACATGTTCTACGTCAACCAGTTACGAGCGGTACCTCGACGGGGCCTCTGCCTGACATTTACGTTGGGGGTCGCTGCACTGAGCTTCCTGTTGGCTTGCTCGAGCGCGCCTAAGGGCGATCCTACATCCAAAAAAGCCTTGAGCGGAACCGACGAGTCGATCTTCCTGGGCGACACAATCGAGAAAAATTATGACCCCAACGTCATCATGAAGCGCGGCGAGGCCTTCTTCGAGAAGGAGGAATTCGCCGAGGCCATTGTCGAATACAATCACTTCCTCGATCTCCATCGCAATCACATGCTCGCCTCCTATGCGGCCTTCCGCATCGGCGAAAGCCACATGAGACGCGCGAAAGGCATTGATCGTGATCCCGAACCGATCCAAAAGGCGATCGACTCATTCGAGCGGCTCCGGCGAGACTACCCGGCAAGCCGGTACGATAGTCAGGCCGTCGACAAGCTGCAGGAATGCCACGATCTGCTAGCCCAGATGCATTTGTTCGTCGGACAGTTCTACTATCGGCGCGGGTCTTATCTGGCGGCCGCACATCGCTTCGACCAGATCATGAAAATCTATCCTGACAAGTCCGTCGCCCCCGATGCGCTGTATTTTTTGGCCATGAGCTATCACGACTTGGGGGCAGATGATTGGGCGAGCGAGAAGCTGACGCTCCTGGCCGAGAAATATCCGAACAGCTCCCACTCCGGCGAAGGCGCAAAGCTGCTCGCTAAAATCATGAAAACGCAGCCATCAGTTGTCACGGCGAAAAAGCCGGAGCCGCCGGCCGCCGGTCCTTCAGTCGCCTCCGCTGCCGAGAACCAGCATTCGGCGCCGGCGGGCGGCGTCACTTCCCAGGTGACGAATGGGCTGATGCGCCTTCCCTCAGCGACGGCGATGGGGCAAGGGTTTGTCAACTGCCGACTCGGCGCCTGGTGCTAGTCACAGGCAACTGAAACAGGCCGTCGGGTGCGTTCTAGCTTCGCTCAATTCCTCGACAAACCAACAACGTATGTCTCGGTCTTTCGCTTGCTGTGGCCTTGCTAGCAACTGACTTGCTAGCAACTGAATTGATCAGCTCGAAGTGTCAAGAGATAGTGGCGGGAACAACAACTACTTTACTGGCCGAGATACCACCCGATACCGTTCCGTTCCAAGAAGCTCGTTATAATTGTCAGCGTGTTTGCATAGATCATCACGCCGACGATGACGAGCAGCACTCCGCTGACTGTAGATACTCCCCACAGATACGCGCGCGCCTGCTTGAAATAGGCGAGAAAGCGGTCGACGCCCAGCGCCGTTAAGAACAGCGGCAACCCCAGGCCTAGGGAATAACTGGTCAGTAAGAGCACGCCGTTTAGCAAAGAATCTGTCGTGCTGGCGTACAGGAGAATGGTTCCCAGGACAGGCCCCACGCAAGGCGTCCATCCCGCCGCAAAGGCAATGCCGATCAAAAACGATCCGAGATAGCCGACCGGACGGTTGCGGAACTGGAAGCGGTGCTCCATCTGCAAGAAATTGATGTTGAGGACTCCCAGCAGATACAGACCGAAGACCACGATCAGGACGCCGCCAATACGCCGAATATGGTCCTGATAGGTGATCAACATCTGCCCGATGAAGCTGGCGGAAGCGCCGAAGGCGATGAACACGACGGAGAAACCGGCAATGAATAAGAGGGCGTTGAGGATGATGGCCCTTTTGAATTGCGACCGCGCACCGGCATCGGTCAGTTGTTCGACCGACAACCCCGTAATGTAGCTGATGTACGAAGGCACCAAGGGAAGGACGCAAGGCGAAACGAATGAGAGCAGGCCTGCTGAGAAAGCGGCAATCATCGAAATATGCGTGAGGGATTGAGACACGAGACTTGCCTACCGTGCAAATAGGATAGCTAGGACTTCATCAACATTTCGATCAGTTGGTGCGCTTCCGGAGCTTCCCAATCACGGGCGCCGAAAATGTGCTGCCGCACGATACCTTCACGGTCTACCATGAACGTCATCGGGAGCGTGCGTGCGCCATACGACAACCCGACACGAAAATCCGCGTCGTGAAGGATCGGAAACGTGAGCTTGTTTTCCTGCTGAAACGGTCTGGTCACGGCAACCCCCTGGGCATCCGTGGAGACGGCGAGAATCTCGAAATCCTTCCGGTCATAGGCGCGATACAGCCGTTCCATGGCCGGCATCTCGACGCGGCACGGACCGCACCACGTCGCCCAAAAATTCAAGAGCACGACTTTGCCGCGCAGGTCCGAGAGTGCCACGACCCGTCCGTTCATGTCTCGAAGCTGAAAGTTCGGAGCCGGCTCGCCGGGCTTGACCGCTCCCCGTTGGGCAACCGAAGCCCCAATGTCGGCGTAGCCGAACGGCGCGGCGTTCCCGGCCACGACCAGCACCAGCGCGACGATCAAACCTGCTCTGTTCATCCCTGGTCCATTCGCGCGGCGGTCTTGGGCGTCACATTCAGCAGTTTCGTCAATGTTTGTAAACTGTCGAGCCTGGTCCAATCCCGCGGTCCGATGACAATTTCGCGAATGATGCCTTCCTGGTCGATGATAAAAGTCTCAGGAACGCCCATCCGTTTATACGGTTTGTCCGTCCGGCCCCATGAATCGATCAACACAGGGAAGGTCAGGTTCAGCCCTTTCACGAACGGCGGAATGTCCTTGGTCGTGGTCACACGGTCGATACTCACGGCCAAGATGACCAAACCATCCTTCTCGAAATTTTTGTTCAGAATCTCCATGGACGGCATTTCTTCACGGCACGGCTTGCACCAGGTCGCCCAGAAGTTCAGGAAGACAACCTTCCCGCGAAAATCCGAGAGCCGATAGGGCTTGTCGTTCAGATCCGACAGTGAAAAGTCGGGAGCCGCTTTCCCGACCGCGAGCGGCTCATACTTGGCGCTCTGCAGCCAGACGAGCGTAAAGACCGCAATGAGTATCGCCGTGCCAACGCCGGCGATCAACAGTCGTGATTTGCCTTGCGCAGGAACTGAGACTGGAATTGACTGCTCTGTCATGAACGATTCTCCGCTAGTCGCTTGTCCGGATACTCAAAACACTCGGTGAGCGGGACACTGAGGAGGCCATATCCAAACGTCGATTGAGCCGCTCCTCGTATCAAACGCGAGCGGAAGAATACTTTTCCTCCGGTAAGCTTCTTTCGGAGGTTCAGGGGAACGAACGACCGAGAACACAGTTGGCGACCGTTTTCACCATGCCTGACTACGCATAGGCATGCAGACCGGACAGCAGGAAATTGACTCCCCAGAAACAGAAAATAACCATTAAAAATCCGAATACCGCATAGATCGCCGCCCGCCGGCCCTCCCATCCCCGCGTCATGCGGGCATGGATGTATGCGCCATAGATTAGCCACACGATCAACGACCACGTTTCTTTCGGGTCCCAGCTCCAGTAGCCACCCCAAGCGTAATTCGCCCACATCGCACCGAGGATGATGCCAAAGGCGAGCATGGGAAATCCGATCATGATGGCCTTGTAGCCCAGCTCATCAATCGTCTCGAGGTCGGGAAAGGCGGCATAGAAACGAGATCTGCTGCCACGCTGCTCCGCTCGCTCCTTGAAGAGGTACATGATGCCGAGACCGCCGGCCATGGCGAACGCCGCATAGCTGGTCAAGGTGACCGAAACGTGAATATAGATCCAGTAGCTGTTAAGGGCTGGCACCAGCGGTTCGGCCGTCTGATACCGGTACGGGAGCAGTGAGGCGGCGCCCATGGCAATGAATCCGATGCCGACCACGAATGCGCCGATCGCTTTGATCTTGTACCGCAACTCCAGCAGAACATAGCCCAGGATGATGGCCCACGACACGTATGCCATGGCTTCGAACTGGTTCGACCAGGGGGCGAATGTCCCGGAATGCTCCAGGCGCTCGAACGCCCGCGTGATCAAGGCCGCCGTATTGACCATCCAGCCGAAGACCGTCACCAGCGTAGCCACCTGGCCTAGCTGCGTGGCCCAGGCACCGTCCCGCTCATCGTAGTCCTCCAGCGGATGGCCGGCAGCCGCGAAAGCCAGGGCGGGCCGGCGAGCGAAGAGGTACGCGATGTATAGGGTTAATGAAGCCAGGTACAGCCAGAACGTCATGTCGAAGAGAAACAGTGAACGGGCCATCATATCCTCCGTCGATCGCTTCCACTACCAGGGAACGCGTCTATCATACCCAACCCCGATGCCGTTTGGCCACTGTCAGGGCTGTTCAGGAAGCCTCTCCCCATATGGGAAACATAGCAATCGGTGGCCGGGGAGGGCCCAGGAAAATCGCCCGGGCGGACCGGTCAGCACGCGTCCTCTAAGCAGCCGACATCATGCCGAGAACGTGCGTATCTTTTCCGTCAGCTTGCGGAATTCCTTTTGAAAGTCGATCTGGCTCTTATGTGTCGTCCCGCCCACATGGACGGTTACGCCGCCGGCTGACGGAATGATTTTGGTCCAGAGCCGGCGATGGTAGATGAACGACGACAGCGTGATGCCGACGACGATCATGGTCGAGCCGATCCAGACAATGTTAATGCCCGGATTCTTGGCGATTTGAAGGCCGGTGTACTTTTTCGGCTTGTATCCGATTAATTCAAATTGGTACTTCGAGTCTTTGATCTCGAACAAATCGGGGAATTGGTAAAAAATCCAGGGCGTCGCCTGCACCGTGCTTCGCTCGTTGACCGCCAACTTGATCGCGGGGTTCGCGTGCTCGATCGTCTTGGAATAGACCTTTTTCTCCGTCGAATTGAAGGCAAAATCCGCGACAAAGTCAGTGATGGCGAGCTTCAGATTCAAATCAGACAGCGTTTGCTCCTTCTGCCATTCCAGATCAATCGTTTTGACAACCTTCTCCGTCTCTTTATCCTTGATGTTGATGCGGGCGACTTCGATCTGGTCCCAGGCATCGCCGTAGCTGGACTGGTAAAACCAGATGCCTTTGTACACCAGCGGATCGTTGACGGTAATCGTCTTGGTCAGCCTCGACTCGCCGCCCTCGAGCACCGTCAGGGTACTGTTGTAGCTCTTCACCGCGCCGTTTTCGTGGTAGTCGATCCAAAACTTGTCGACCTTCAAATCGAAGTTGCCGCGCGGGATATGATAGGTCTGCCCTTCGAGGCAGACCCCGAATTCCTGGAACCCATAATAGCTGCCGAGCAACCCGCCGAGCACGATCACCGTTGCGCTCAGGTGCGCCATGTGCGCGCCTACCCGGCCCATCACGCCTTTCGTCGCATACACAGTGACTTCCCCGCCCTCGTTCTTGGCGAGGACCCGGTAGCCCTTTTCGACATAGTGCTGCGCCAGTTGGCGGGCGACCGATTCCTTGGTCCCGGCCAGCTCCACCTCCGCCTGCTGTTTCATGCCCTTGACGAAGCTGAGCGACACGCTGACCTTGTCTTGTTTCATCGACCGCCACACGGCCGGAAACCGTTTGTAAAAACAAGTCAGCGAGTTGACACAGAGGAGCCCGAGGAGACCGGTGAACCACCAGGTGTGATAGACATCGGTGAACCCGAGCCGGAGAAACCAGCGGTACGCGTCTTCGCCGTATTCCTGAATGTAGGTTTCCGGCCGCTCTCCCTGCTGGATGACGGTCCCGATGGTGGCGGTGATCGCAATGAACAGGAAGAGAAACATCGCCAGCTTGATCGAGGCAAAAAATTCGACCAATTCGCGCGAGAACTCTTCCCAACCGACCCCTGGGGCCGGAGTGCGGGGCGTATCCTGTTCAGTCAGTGTTTCGGGCCGGCCATTCATTCGCTGACGCTTCGCGCTGCCTGACCAGACACACAACCTTTAGGGCCCGGGAACGCAGATGATTGGGCGAGGGACGGTCGTGCGCTGGAAGGCGATTTCCCTATCCGGACAGTATGGGTCCTGGCCGCAGATCGGGCGGAATTTCTTTAAAAGCAAGGCATCTTACAAGCGCCGGAAAAGGACTGTCAAGCTAAGGTGGCCCCGATCCGGGAGGGGGCCCCCTACGAGAGAACTAATGGACAATCCAGGCGATCCTCGCTATGATCACGCCCGGTTTCCGCAATAAGGCTTCCTTCTCACACAGGGCCGTTACCCCTACTGAGATCGAGCAACGGTTGTCCCGTGAACTATCGTGAACTATTTTGAGGAGTGGCAATGAGAAACAACTATCTCTTTACGTCCGAATCCGTCACCGAAGGACATCCCGACAAGATCGCCGATCAAATCTCTGACGGCATCCTTGACGCCATTATTGCCCAGGACAAGTACAGCCGCGTGGCCTGCGAGACGATCTTGACCACAGGCATCGCGTTTGTCGCGGGGGAAATTTCCACGAAAGCCTACGTCGAAATTCCCGACATCATTCGGGACGTCATCAAGGATGTCGGCTATTGCGACGCCACGTGGGGATTCGATTACAACACCTGCTCGGTTTTGACGTCAATCCATCAACAATCGGGCGACATTGCCATGGGCGTGGACTCAGGCGGCGCAGGCGACCAGGGTCTGATGTTCGGCTACGCCACCAATGAGACCGCCGAGCTGATGCCCATGCCGATCGTGCTTGCCCACCGCTTGACGAAACGGCTGGCCGAGGTCCGGAAGAAAAACATCCTGCCCTGGGTACGCCCGGACGGGAAGTCGCAGGTCACCGTCGAATACCGCAACGGCAAGCCGATCCGTATCGATACCATCGTCGTCTCGACCCAGCACAGCCCCGACGTGACCAACAAGCAGATCGAACGTGGCATCATGGAGAAGGTCATCAAGCCGGTGATGCCCAAGGGGCTGTACGACCCGACGAGCGTGAAGCACCACATCAATCCGACCGGCCGGTTCGTGGTCGGCGGTCCCCAGGGCGACACAGGTCTCACGGGCAGAAAAATCATCGTCGATACCTACGGCGGCCACGGCAGCCATGGCGGCGGCGCCTTTTCGGGGAAGGATCCCACAAAGGTCGACCGTTCTGCGTCTTACATGGCGCGCTATATCGCCAAGAACATCGTCGCGGCCGGCCTGGCTGACAAATGCGAGGTGCAGCTGGCCTATGCGATCGGCGTCGCCGATCCCGTTTCCGTCCTTGTCGACACGAAAAACACCGAAAAAGTATCCGTTGATAATCTCGATAAGCTCGTCCGCAAGCACTTCCCCATGACTCCCCGCGGCATCATCGAGCACCTGAAACTCCGCCGGCCCATTTTCAGGAAAACCGCGGCCTACGGGCATTTCGGCCGGAACGAACCCGAGTTTACGTGGGAGAAGACCGACAAGGCCAAGATCTTGAAGAAGGAAGCAGGCGTCTAGCAATCCCGACAGGACTGACAAACGGAAAAGGGGACGGACCCGAGCCCGTCCCCTTTTTTCTGACAACTTGCCGCTCGGCGCATCGTTCATGATGAGGTCATTGCACGGAGGTTTTCGTGGATTACGACGTAAGGGACATCAAACTGGCCGATCAGGGCAAACTCAAGATCGAATGGGCGGAAGCGACGATGCCCGTGCTTCGGCTGATTCGCAAACGGTTCAGGCGCCAGCAGCCGCTTAAGGGCGTGCGCGTCACGGCCTGCCTACATGTGACGACTGAGACCGCAAATTTGGCGATCACGTTAAAGGCCGGCGGCGCCGACGTTCGGCTCTGCGCATCGAACCCGCTCAGTACGCAAGACGACGTGGCCGCCGCGCTGGTGCAGCATGAAGGCATCCCGACCTTTGCGATCAAAGGCGAAGACAATACGACGTACTACCGGCATATTGAATCGGCCATCGCTCACCGCCCCCACGTCTCCATGGACGACGGCGCCGATGTCGTCTCCCATTTGCATTCAAAGCGAAAAGACCTGCTTAAAAACGTGATCGGCGGCACCGAGGAAACGACCACAGGAGTGATCCGTCTGCGCAGCATGGCGGAAAAGAAGGTGCTCCGGTTCCCCGTCATCTCCGTCAATGATGCGGACACCAAACACATGTTCGACAATCGCTACGGCACGGGACAATCGACGATGGATGGGATCGTGCGCGCTACCAACCGCCTGGTGTGCGGCTCCGTCGTCGTCGTCGTCGGCTACGGATGGTGCGGGCGCGGCATAGCCATGCGGGCCAAGGGGATGGGAGCCGACGTCATCGTGACCGAAATCGATCCGTTGAAAGGCCTGGAAGCGGTCATGGACGGCTTTAGGGTGATGCCGATGGAGCAGGCCGCGCCGATCGGCGACTTCTTTGTCACCGTGACGGGCAACATCCACGTCATCAGAGGCGAACACTTCGCCGTGATGAAGGACGGTGCCATCGTCTGTAACAGCGGGCATTTCAACGTCGAGCTCGACATTCCGAGTCTGGAGAAGCAAGCGAAGAACCGCCGCAACGTGCGGCCGGGCGTGGAGGAATTTACACTCCGCAAAAACGGCCACCGCGTCAGTCTGTTGGGTGAAGGCCGGCTGGTGAATCTCGCGACGGCAGAAGGCCATCCCTCGAGCGTCATGGACATGAGCTTTGCCAATCAGGCGCTCGGCGCAGAGTACATCGTCAAGAACTACAAGCATCTGGAAAAAAAGGTGTATCCCGTCCCGCCGGCGATTGATAAGGAAATCGCGCGCCTCAAGCTCGCAGGCATGGGGGTGGCCATTGACGCGCTGACGCCGGAGCAAAAGAAGTATTTGGCGAGTTGGGAGATGGGAACATAGACGGTCCATCTGCCTGGCTCAAGCGCTCGCCTCGACCGCGCTAAGCCTCAGCTCGCTCGGCGTCGCAAACTCGTTCAAATCGCGCTACGCTCAATTTGAACATCAAACATGCGCCGCAGTCCTCATACTTCGGACCGCAAGCTTTCGGCAAGCGCGGTTGCCCGAGTCTCGCGCAAGTCGCCAGGTAGACGGACCATCTCCCCCCTCGATCAGGGTCAGAGACAGAGGTCTGCCGCTGACCAGCCCGGTCGGCTTCGCACCCTGCCCGGTCTGGGGCCCCGCTGCAGGCGCTTGGTGAAGACCGCGTCTCGGCGCGGCAGGGCGGGCGGATGAGAAAGGCGCCCAGGTCAGCGTCACCCGCCGTAACGTCGCCATTTTCAGGTCTGCTCGTGAAAAGAAGGCCGCTCGAATGCGGCCTTCGTATTTTTGCCCATCGCCCCTCTCATGCTCGCTTAAGAATCTGCCTCCTCTCCGCGTCAGAGGGAGAAGAAAGCGCCGTGTGTGGGGACCGGTGAGAAAGAAGGAAAGGGCCACGCCTCGGGGGCCCTTGTTATCGACAAGGCGTAACAGAACCTCCCCGAAGCCCACACCTGAACCTACCTCGCAGGGGTTGGCAAACAACGATGATTTGCTTTTTGAATGAGCAGGCCCGTGCTACTGTGATCCCGTCAGCTTCACTATGGAGGGATCGCCATGCTGGACATCATTCTCGTTGCTGCCGCAATGTACGTGTGTCCCGGGGATGTCTACACGGACGTACCCCGCCCCGGATGCACGCCGCTTCAGGAGTCCGGCAAAGAAGGCTTTAGTACGATTCCGGAAGCGCCTGAATTCAATGGCAGATCTGCGGCTCCCAGCGCCGGAGCGGGCGCGGTCATGAAAGATGGGCAATCCAAGCTGCCGGCAGCATCGCCTGAGGAGTGCGCAATGTACGACGAATGGGTCAAGCTCTCCACCAAATCGAGCAGCCTAGGAGCCCGAGATCTTTCTACATCCGAGTTCGAACGATGGACGAATCTTAAGCAGGTCTTTGGCAATAGCCCGCCTCCCAACTGTCGGTAAGTTCCTCGTTCCGTTCGCCGGTCGTCGAGTATGCTACAGTGTGGCGACCGCTGCACTGCTGCCGACCGGAGCGCTATGAGCCCGCCCTTCCACGCACCATCGCTGTCGGATTTCGACGTATCAGCTGAACAAGGCTTTCTCCCGCCGGACCCACGTGAGCATGTCGACGGCTGTCCGTCGCTGAACGATCTAGGGCAGAAGTTGCCGAAGCTGCTGAGCGCCCGCAGGGTGCGTCCCTACATCGACGGGCAGTCCGCTCTGTTGAGTTCGATTCCGGCCTCTTGGCAGGAAGAGGATTACCGGGCGGCGATGCGGATTTTATCCTTTGCCGGCCATGCCTATGTCTGGGAATCACCGGATCACCCGGCCGGCTCCCTGCCGGTTCAATTGGCGCAACCCTGGTATGAAATGGCGAAGCGCCTCGGGCGTCCGCCGGTGCTTTCCTATGCGTCTTACGCCCTGGACAATTGGCGGCGCCTCGACCCTTCGAAACCAATTGCGCTCGACAACATCGTGCTCCTGCAGAACTTTCTGGGGGGTCTCGATGAAGAATGGTTCGTCGTCGTGCACGTCCAGATCGAGCGGCAGGCTGGACCGGGCCTGGCCGGCTTGCTTCAGGCCATGCAGGGGGCCGCACATGATCGTGAGGCCGAGGTTATCAGCGGCCTCCGGGCGTTGGCTTCGGCCCAAACCCACATGCGCGACACCCTGCTTCGCATGAAAGAGCGTTGCGACCCCTATGTCTACTACACGCGTGTCCGTCCCTACATCCATGGGTGGAAAAACAGCCCGACGTTGACGGAGGGCCTCTTGTATGACGGCGTCTCCGCATACGCCGGTCGGCCACAAGCATTCCGCGGGGAAACGGGCGCACAAAGCTCCATTGTCCCCTGCCTCGATGCCGGTCTCGGCATCGCACACGCGCCCGATCCCTTGACCGTCTATCTCCGGGAGATGCGGGAATACATGCCGCCGAGACACCGGGCCTTTCTTCAGAGCTTGGAGCAGGCCGTGGACGATCGCGGCAGGCCGTTGCTTGCGGGCTACAGTCGGGATCGAAAGACAGAGAACCCGGACCTCTGGACCGCCTATTGCGCGTGCGTTGCCTTACTCGCGCAATTCCGCGAGATCCATATCGGTTATGCCGACAGCTACATCCATCGCCAGCACCAATCGTATGTAAGCAACCCCACGGCCGTCGGGACCGGCGGCACCCCCTTCATGGCCTACCTGCAAAAGCATCTGGATGAAACGAGACAGGCCATCGATGCCTAGCGGACGTCACCTTTGACATTGAAAGTCCTGTGTGAGCTGGTCGCGGGGTGATGGTGGCGCTAGACCTTCAAGCAGTCGGCTCCTTCGGCGTTTCCAGCCCCGGCCGGGGAGCTTTCGTCCAATACAGAGCCGCTCGGGACAACAACTGGGGCCGCCGAACGGCTTCCGCACCGGAAATAACCATCAGCCCGCCGACAATGATGCCGGCTCCTAAAGGCTCATCCAAGCACGCATAGGCCAATAGCACGGTGCAGACGGGAATGAGGTTGTGGTAGGTCCCGACGGTCGCCGGCGACAACGATTGCAAGGATCTGCAACGCAGGAGGAAGACCGCTGCCGTCGCGCATCCAACGTAGACTACCGACAGCATGACCAGCGGCGACGAGTCCTCCTGCAGCGCGTCGGACCAGGGTATCGATCCAAAAGTGAGCAGCAGGGAGCTGCTGCCGAACATCACGGTGTTCGTAACCATCACGCCGAACCGTTTGACCGCGCCGGAGCTGAACACGATGTGCGCAGACATCATCACCGTGAAGAGGAGCACGAAGAGATCGCCGACTTCTATTGCTGCCTCCTCCTGTGGAGCGGCAACGGAAAGGGCGACGACACAACCCACAAGTGAAAAGAGAATGCCCAGGCATTTGGGGACCGTCATCCGATCGTGTCCGCACATGAAGCTCAATCCCGCCGTAATAGACGGCAGCAGCCCGTAGATGAGGGCATAGTGCACGACACTCGTATGCATCAATCCCCATGCCGCGACGGTATAGGAGAAGACACCAAGAAATCCGATCAAGCCCAACTGCAAAAGGTCCCTGGCGCCCAGCGACAGTAATCCGCGCCGATCCCAGAGCCACGTCATGGCAAGAAGCAGTAGAAAGCCTATCACCACTCGGAAGGAAGCGAGCCCAATGGGCCGCACGTGACTATGCTGAAAGACATACTTGATGACCGGCGTGACCGAACTGAGCAGGACAACTACCCCGAGTAGGCAGGCGAGAGGGACCAGAGAGGTGGAGTGCCCTGCGGTGCCATTGGTGGTGGCCGGAAGACCGTGCATGGCTCAAAATCCCGTCATGTTCAGAGCATTCAAGTCCTCGATAAAGCGCGAAAGACGCGCTTCGTGTTCGGGGGCTATTCGCACGATCGCAGCCCCGACTTGAGGCGGCTGATGATGCGTGACTTCTATGACGCACTCGACCAGATCAGTGTCGGTGAGGGGGAATATCAGCTGTAGTTCTTCGCCGACGCGGAATGTGCCATCGATTCGTAGCCGAACGCCTTTTTCCGTCAGATCGACGACGTTGCAGGTGAATGTCTCGTTCCCACGTCGCACTTCGCCGGTTCGATCAATCGCGATACGAAAGAGCTGCCGTTGTTTGGCCATGGTGGGGATTGCTGTCGATAATTACCCTGTCGCCGTATCAAGTATAGCAGCCGAATGACGGGCTCCCGGCGGCAATATTGACTCGTCCTGTTCAGCGGCGTATCGTTTGCCTCACACGGAGGAGAACACGCACGATGTCAGTCATGTGTTCCCTGGCGGTCTGCAAGGCCCAAACCGGGATGTGCGGGCATGAAAAGGCGATGCTCAGCGTCGCCCTGCTCGCAGCAATCGGGATCGGCGCCTACTTCCTCGTACTAGGCTAGACGCCGAAGACGGCCAACAGCGGGCTGCACAATTAGTCTTGGCCTGGGGTGTGGTTGCTTAACGCGAAGGCTAGTCATGCCGGCCTACGCAATAAAGGCGTTCCCCACCTTAGCGGTGAGTTCTGTTGCCGTGAACGGTTTGCGAATGAACGACAGTTTGCGGCCGCCCACTGGTTCAAGAATACGGTCGGTATACCCGGACATATAGAGTATTTGAACGGCCGGCATCGTCGCGTAAATCTGTTTCGCGAGTTGCGGCCCTGTCATCCGAGGCATCATGACATCGGTCAACACGAGATTAGGCGGCGGCGTCATGTCCTGTAATCGTTGAAGCGCATCGATCCCATCACAGGCTGCTTCGACGGTATATCCTGCCAACTTGAGCATATCGCTCACAGCCATCCGCACGTCTTCATCATCTTCGACCACTAGAATCGTCTTGCCGGCACTGGAGGCCGATACCGTAGGCCCCGGCAGCACCGGCTGCACAAGTTCGGAGCGTGGAAACGCGAGGATAAATTCCGTTCCTACGTCTCGTTCGCTGCTCACCGTAATGAATCCGCCGTTTTGTCTGACCATCCCGTAGACGCTCGCTAATCCCAAGCCGCGGCCGCTTTCTTCTCCTTTTCTCGCGAAGAACGGCTCAAAAAGGTGCGCCTGAACGTCGGGAAGCATCCCGCAGCCCGTGTCGCGAACAATCAGTTGTACGTATTCGCCGGTCTTCACGCCTTGTTCCCTTGCGGTCTCCCCCTTCACGGCTATGGAAACCGTTGACACCTTGAGAGACCCTCCCTTCGGCATCGCGTCACGAGCGTTCGAACCCAACACCGTCATGATGTGTTCGATCTGCTGGCGGTCGACCAATACCGGCGCCGGCTTGACGTCGAGCCCCATCTCCAGTGACACGCCCTTCCCAACGAGTGAACGAATCTGAGGGGTGAATTCATTAAGCACGACATTCAGGTCGAGAAGACAGGGCTGCACCATCTGATGATGGCTAAAAGCGACCAGCCGCCTCGTGAGTTCGGCCGCCCGATCCACCGCGCCATGTATTTGCCTGACGGAATCACCCGGGGACCTGTTCGACCCGTGGGCGATGTGCTCGCTCGCACAAAGGATGACCGTGAGGAGATTATTGATATCGTGAGCCATGCCGCCCGCCAATCGGCTCAACGCTTCCATCTTCTCCGCCTTTTGGGCGGCTTCTTCCAGTCGTTTCTGAGCGGTGACGTCAGTAATCGTTTCGATAATGTGGGTGCGGCCATCCTCTGTCTCCGCTTTAGACCACTGCACGAGTAGATGTTGCTTGTTGGGCAGGCACACCTCGTTGACCGTCACTTCGCCCGTGCTCATGGCCTGCGGCATCTTACAGAACGCACAAGGCGCCGGGCATCCGGCTATCGCTTCGTAGCAGGTTCGACCGGAGAGATTTCCTAAACGCTGGAGCCCGGTCTCATTTTGGAATTGGATCGTATAGGTGGCTGGGTCGATGACCGCGACCATGACTGGCTGGGCATTCAGTAAGCTCTGCGCGTCATACGAGGGTCTCATGGGAAGCTCAGAACGGGACATCGGCGCTTCCTCGTATCTGCTGGGGGAGGTGTCGATGACACAACTCCGCACAGCAGTTTAAGCAGGAAATGTACCTCAATACGGCATGTATTTCCCGTGGGCGCTCGGCAGACGATCACTTAACTGATCAACGGCTTAGGACGATAGATCCGGTGACTGTTAACACCTGTCATACGCCTCTGAATCAATCAGGGTACGCCTGAGGTATTGGAATGGATTCAGGGCTATCTAGAGCGTTTCTGATATAATTCCGCCCCTCCTTCCTGACGAGAGGGGAATCCTGATGGAACCCGCTTCGTTGCACGATCGCAAGCTCGCCGAGACCCTCATTCTGGATGAACTCTTCGATCTGTCGCTGTACAAAGCCCTCAGGCAGGTTACGCACCAGGACGTGCATCACACACTGGATGAACTGATCACCGTCGAAGCCGGCCATCTCGCATTTTGGCAGAAATTCTTCGATTTGCGC
>DATELB010000168.1:0-9483 GCA_035277085.1 Nitrospira sp.
CGAAGAGACTCATGCATGGGCTCCCAATTCTCTTGCGATATCGCGCAGGAACGATGCGGCATCCATGACGAGTCCTACGGCCTGAAAGCTTCCGCGATCCGACAGCTTTGTGGGTACGGCGGGATTGACGTCGACACACACGGTCGGAATCGTCGCGGGCAGCAAATTGCCGGTGGCCACCGCATGGAGGGTCGAGGCGACGAGTAAGGCCAAGCCAACGCCTGGAATGGCCCCGCGCATGGCGGCCTGCGCCGCGACAGAGTCGGTAATCACCCCTGGCAGCGGTCCATCGTCTCGAATCGTGCCTGCCATCACCAGGTGCACGCCGCGCCGGACACAAGCCGCCATGATGCCCTGTTTGATGACGCCGCTTTCCACCGCTTTCTCGATGCTGCCGACGCCGCGGACGCGGTTGATCGTCCGCAAGTGATGCTCATGGCCATGAGGCACGACCCGGCCCGCAGACAAGCCATACCCCAACGAAGTGCCGTAGAGATCGGCCTCCATGTCGTGCGCGGCCAATGCATTTCCGCAGAACAAGACATGGACAAATCCTTCCTCGATCAGCCATGTCAGCGCTTCGCGGCCCCCTGCGTGGATGATCGCCGGCCCTCCGGCGACCAACACCTTGCACCCCGGTTTCCCGGCCCGGTGCCCTTGGCGCAAGGCCACCATGCGTTTCGCCACATCGGAGATGATGTGGCCATGAGGCCGCTCGGCTGAGACCTGCGATTCCATAAAGCTGAAGACGTCGCGCTCCTGAGGGCGTTGGAGCGGAAGCACGCGGATGCCGGCGCGTCCTATCACCACCGCATCACCGCGCCTGACATCAGCCATTGGCAAAGCCCGAGCGCAGGAGCCATTCCCTTCCACGACGATACCGAGATCCATTTCGATGCCGGTCACATCGATCCATTCACCCGCAAGCCTCACTTGAGTGGGGAGATGCGTGGTCGCGTAAAAATCGTCGGGCAAGACCCCGTCGGCGGCGGCGGCCCGCGTTTGACAGTCGGATTCGCCTTCGAGCGAGGCGCCATGCGGCTGTACGGCGCGCAGAATCTCCGCGAGCAACTTCGCGGAGCCGGCTTTGACGACGATGCGCGCGCGGGAAGATTCATTGCGGGTCTTTCCGATCGACACCTCCTCGAGATCGAACGTTCCGCCCATCATGAGGATGGTATCCAGCACCTTCGCCAGTATGAGCGAATCGATGATGTGCCCGCTCAGGACGACGGTTTCTTGCGCGGCGTGGCCCATGGAATGCTCCTTCTCGTTGAGTTTATCACGCAGGCGGAGAGGGCGGTGGTCAGCCCAGTTCGGGCATTTTCATCAACTCGCGCAAGACGCTCGTGGCATAGGCGCCGGGCGGGAGACTGAACGCCAGCGTGAGGACGGAGGCATCGAGCGTCCATTCGAGGTCCGTCAACGGGACGCGAAGCGAACGGCGCTCCCCTCGAAAGCCGCAGGCCCTGGCCGCCTCGACCAGGGTTTCGGGCGACGATCCCTGGTCGACAACCGCGGCACGCTCAATGTCCCCCGGCTCGCCGGTGGCCCAGGACACCCGCGATCCGAACAGAATTCCCGTAGGACTGATCTCGAAGCGGTCGGCGCGCGGCTGCTCGCTGGCGGCATCTTCAACAGGAAAGCAGGCCCCGTTCTCCATTTTCATGGCCCAGTCACCGACCAGCATCCGGTCAATCCGATCGATCCGGCGTGCGAGAATCTGATTGAATAAATGCGATTGAAAGGTGTTCAGAAACCACGTTCGCTTGGCGCGGCTCATCTTCTCCCGTTTGGCTGCATCACCGAGCAGCGCTGCCCCGAATTGATAATTGTCCCCGCTTTTGCCTTGCCGCTGCGGGCCGAAATAATTCGGAATGCCCCGGCGGGATAATTCTTGGAGAACCGCCGGCACCGCGTCGAGCGCGCTGGCGTCGACGTCGCGAACGACCAATTGGAACCGGTTTCCCGCGTGATGTCCCGGTCTCAGTCGGTTGCGGTGGCGCCCCAGCACCTCAACTGCCACGATATGGTCGTCGACTTTGAGCCGGGCGACACGTTCTTCCGTCGCGGCGTGCAACGACAGCATCTGCGTCGTCACGGCCTTCGCGTCCTTGAGACCGGCCGTGCCGATGCCCTGCATTTTTACGCCGACCGTTGACGAGATCCGCCGAACGAGATCTGGCGTGGAGAGCAATCGCTTGGTCACCCTGACGTAGAGGTGTTCCCCCTGGCCACAAGGCAGGTACAGCGGCCGCTCCTCCACGCGAAAGTCTTCGGGTTCCGAGCGAATTCGTCCGCCGATTCCCGGCAACGCTGCCGTCAGATAGGGATGTGGCATTGGCTCAGGCTCCCTCTGCTTCCGTGGTATACTCGTGATAATGCACACGTCCTCGATACCCGCCGCCGCGCTCGCGGTGGTCCTGTCTGCCTGGGCCGAAGGCGAGTCGCCTGCCGTCCCTGCCGCCGATAACGGCGTCTTTCCGACGTTTACGGATTACATCACCAAACAGGTCGGCCTCGACAAGGAGGCGTTCGTCGAGGCGAGCACCTGCCTCTCCTGGTTCTACAAGGGGTCCAAGAAGGCGCCTCCGGCGGCCGCGCAAGGCATCGCGTGGCGCATGCCGGTCTTGCTCGAGCCGGAGCGAGACTGCCCCCGCCACTATCCGGGCGGCATGGAGACGGCACGCGAAGATTTTGCGAAGAAACAAGCCTTGCTCGCCGTGAGCCTGACTGTCTATGAATTCGCCCTGGTGGCTGACCACAACGACGATCAGCAGTACAATGCGGCCGAGCTTCGGGACCTATTCCATTCGCTGTCCCTCACCTATGACGCGGCGACTTCCCCCCGTGCGGCAGGCGCGACGCTGACCGCCCGCTTTGATGACTGGTACCGGACCAGAAATCTCGAGGAAGTCATGCACGGCATGAGCGCCCTCTATGAACGAGGCTATCGGGTGACCGCGCAGGATCGGGCCGAACTCGATCGGGTCATGAAATGATCAGACGCATCGCCTCTTGGCCCGATCGGGTCCGCGCCTACATCGGACATACTCTCAGCGAGCCCTTCTATCGATTTTTTCGCATGTTCCCGCATTGGGAAGTCGGGCTCGACCGGCATGAAGTCACCCGCTTGTGCCCGGTGCATGGACCATTGGCCGGCCGCCGGGCGGTGCATCTTAGCGACCTTCACGTCGACCGGCATCAACCGCGGCACGACCAGGTCATTGATTCCGTCCGGAACCTGCGTCCCGACTGGATATTCATTACCGGCGATTTGCTGAATGTTCCCGAAGGCGTGGCGCCGCTGTTTTTGTTCCTGGCGCGGCTCCGCGAGATCGCTCCCGTCTTTATCATCCTCGGCAACCACGACCACTACAGCGGCGTGCCGGTTTCCGAGTATGCCGGCCTCGCCGACCGTCACAAAGTCACCCTGCTGATCAATCAAAGCGTTTTCATTCCGGCCGGCACGGGGGAACTCGCCATTGTCGGCGTCGATGATCCGTCGCTTCACCGTGCCGACCTTCGTTGCATTCCTCCCCCGGCCAATCACCGCTTCACGCTGCTCCTCGCCCATGCGCCCAACATCCTCGACATGCTCGACGACGATCATGCCGTCGACCTGATTCTCTGCGGCCACAGCCATGGCGGTCAATGGCAGATTCCCGGTGTACCGACATTCTGGCTTCCTCCGGGCTGTCGCGGCCGCATCGCTGGACAACATCAGAACATGCGTCACCGGCTTTATGTGAATCGGGGCCTCGGTTGGTCCTTCCTTCCCTTCCGATGGAACTGCCGGCCCGAAATCACCCTCATCACCTGGACCGATCAACAGGATCAAGAGACCGCCGCCTAATTCTTCTTTCCTCCTTAGACGACGGGCGCGCTATCTTCCACTTTCTCTCAAAAGGGATGCCTTTGCGTTTCGCGACCATGACCGGAGTGGCGAGGATCCGCCCTTTTCACCCACCAACCCACCGATTGCTCCGCAATCGTTCACCCGGGCTGAGCCGGGAAGGAAAGCTGGAACTGACCGAAGATCCACGGTTGGTACAACCGTGGCTGAGAGAATTCCAGAAGGGCGCAGAGCGCGAATTCCGCCCGGCGAAGTGTTTGCGGATCGCCACGGGAGATGCGGGAGCGAAACACAAAGGCATCCGCCATTCAGTTCACGCGCCCATGCGCTCCAACGCCTCCTTCGCCCGGCTGCGCACCGTCTGATCCCAATCGTCCTTCATGACCGTCGTCAAGCGGTCTTTGGCCTCATTCGCGCGCAGCCTTCCGAGCGCCAGCGCGGCACAAGAACGGACGTAGGCATGATCGTCCTCCAGAGCGTTCAGCAGCAAAGGAACGACGCTCAAATCCTGCAAGACTCCGAGATGGCTCGCCGCCATTCCCCTCACGCGGTGCTGTTTGTCCCCGACCGCCCGCTGCAATGTACTCTTGAACAGTTCCGTGATCTCCGGGACCGCGGATTCGAGTCCTTTCAGGCGATACTCGTTCACTTCGATCAAGGCGAAGGCCGTCTCCAGTCGTTTTTCCGGAGATGTCTCCCGGGAGAAGCGGTTTAGGAGAGCCGCCCGCTGCCGCACGCGGTGGCGGCGAGCGCGGATGCGTTTGACGATCATCCAGGCGAAGGCCGCACACAGCGCGCCGATCAGCGCGATCGGAATCGCTTGTTCGATGATGTAGTCCTGCGTCTCGAGTGAGAGCCGTTTCCAGATCCATACCGCCGTGATGACGATCCCCAGCAACAGCGCGATCGCGGTGAGATTGGCCTGTCCCGACGCCCGGTGAGTCATAGGGTCGGCATCATAGGAGGCCGTGCCAATGGCGTCAACGACGCCGCCGGCTTGACGCTCCTGCGCATTCGCTCTATTCTGCGATCTCTGCATGGAACTGCCGCATCTGAAAGAAGACCCTCACCTTAAAGTGCTCCGTCCCCTGGTCGAAGCCTACCTGGCCTTTTCCCGCATCGACAACCGGCATATCCGGTCGATGCGCCTCACGCAGTCGCAGTTCGACGTCATCGTGACGCTCGGAGACACGGCGGGTCTGACCTGCTCCCAGTTGTCGTCGCAGACGCTGGTGACCAAGGGCACCTTGACCGGCGTGCTCGACCGGTTGGCGAGAAAAGGGCTGATCCGCCGCGAATCGGTCGAGGTCGACAAACGGCGGACCAAAATCCGGCTGACTGAGAAGGGGCAAGCCCTGTACAGGAAGGTGTTCGCGGCACACATTGCCTTCATCAGGCCGTTTTTCGAACGGGCACTCTCGCAACAGGAAGTCGAAACCGCCCGACGCCTGCTCATCAAAATGCGGGACAGCTTTCAAGGAAGGGACAACGGCGAAGGCTGAAATCGCAAGTACGTACGCTGCACCAATCGTTTGAAACGAGGGAAGCCACCATGCGCCTTACGATCCTTGGATCCGGCACGAATGTCCATCCGACAAGGGCCGCCGCCGGCTATCTCGTGCAGACGGACCGGCTCATGCTGCTGGATTTCGGCCCCCGTACGCTGATGAACCTTCTCAAGACCGGCGTCGACCGGCACCGCATCACCCACATCCTGTTTTCCCACTACCACGCGGATCACTTTTCAGATTTCGTCACGTATTTGTTCGATGAGATCATCTTCAGCAAGTTCGAAGGCGGCAGCCGGCCGCCCCTGACCGTGATGGGACCGCGGGGAACAACCCGGCTCTTTGGGACGCTGTTCAAAATGTTGCCTGGATTTAATGAGGCGCCGTTTCCGGTGCGTTACCGCGACTTGATGGATCGTCCGATGCGAATCGGCGCGACCAAGATCATTCCATTCACCGTCCTTCATTCCCCGGGATTACATTGTCTGGGCTATCGGATCGAATACCGGGGCGCGGCGTTGGCCTATTCGGGCGACGCGCAATATTGCGCCCCGCTCGTACGCCTTTGCGGCGACGCCGACGTGGCCGTGTTGGACTGTTCGTTCCCCGCCAGCCGGCCGAATCCGGTTCACTTGCATGCCGGCCAGTGCGGAGAGGTGGCCCGCGAAGCCGGCGTGCGCACACTCATCCTGTCGCATTTTTATCCAATCACCGAGAGGCACGACGTCAAAGCACAGGCCGGGGAAGCATTCGGCGGGAGGATCTCGAAGGCGAGAGACTTACTGCAAATCAGCATCTAAAGACAGGCAGGACGCTCAAACCCGCCTCAGGCAAGGCCTTACAATCCGCCTTCCTTGATTTCGCAGCCCAATATCTCCATGAACTTGGTGAGCCGCGTCTGCCGGAGTGGATCGTCCAGCTTGGCGTAGATCGCGAGCAGGTTCTTGATCATGCGTGAGAGAATCGCACGGACGGCGCTGTGCTGCAGATACCGTTCGTCGAATCCATAGCCGGCCTCGGTCAAAAAGCGCTGGCAGTTCTTTTCGGTGAGCAAGGCGCCGCCGTTGAAGCAGTCGATGAAAATCTTGTACCGGTCCGATTCATATTTCACGAGAAAGTGCCCCGGCATGCCGATTCCATGGACCGGAAGCTGGAGCCGTTTGCCGATCAACAGGTACACAATGGACAAACTGATCGGAATGCCGGTCCGACGGTCGATGACGCGGTTGATATAGGTGTTCTCGACCTCGTAATAATTCTTGGTATTGCCTTTGAATCCCTGTTCGGTAAACAAATAGCGGTTGAGCGTTTTCACCGTTTCCTCGCCGGAAGCGCGCGGCCCGATGCGATCACGGACTTCCTGCGCCATCTCGTCAAGCTGTCGGCTGTACCCGCAGACGTCCAGCGACGGGTAGGCATACCGCGCGATCAAGAAGGCGCAGTGTTCCAGATCCATGCGGTCTTCCGGCAAGGCCGCCTGCGCGATCAGCTCGTCTTCGAGCTTGCCTCCGCGGATTTCTTCCAGGACCGACGCAATGCGCTCCGCCATTTCCGGTTGTTCGATTTCAGCTTCCTGAAGGAGGGGGACCGCTGAGGGACCGATATCAATCAGCCTGCCGCTGATCGTTTGGACGATTTTTTCATCGTCGTCGGCCAAGAGACGGATGAGGGCGCGTATTTGGCTTTCTGGAATGACCATCCTCTTCTCTTACCAGCCGCTCCGCATGACGGTCAATGCGTGCGTGAGACTAGCCCATTGCCCGCCGGAACGCCTTGGCGCCGCCGTACAAACAGATGGCGTCGAACACGACCATGACGAGCACGACCATCGCCACGTGAGGCAGCGCCTCACTCCAACTCGCCAAGATCAGCGGCCGCACGGCGTCGATGGCCCAAGTCATCGGATTGAACTTCGCCATGAAGCTCATCCAAGCGGGCATGGCCGTCAATGGCACCAGCGCTGAACTCAAGAATATCATCGGAAGCGAGAGAAAACCCAGCACGGAGAAAAAATCTCCATGGCTCTTGACCGAAAACGCCATGGCCATCGAGATCGCGGTCAATCCTACGCCGAACATCATGCCGATCATCAAGATCGCCGCGATGCCCAGCAACCCGGTCGTCGGATGCACGCCGAAAAGGAACGCCACGCCTAAAATGACGAGCACTTGCAGGGAGGTGATCGTCATGACGAAGATGAACCGGCTCAAAATCACCGATGTTCGATGGATCGGCGTGGACATGAGCCGCTCGAGAAAGCCGTTTTCCTTGTCGAACAACAGATCGACGCCGCCGGCCAAGCCGTTGTTGAGCACGGTCATGACGACAACGCCGGCCGCCAGGAAACTAATATAGTTCGGCGCCTGGGTCACCTGCGAATCGGCCGCACGCTGGAACAGGTTTCCAAAAAAGATCAGCCAGAACAACATCGGCTGGACGAGTGTGAAGAGCATGCTGAATTTTTCGCGGCTCAGCCGTCGCACCCAGCGCATCGTCAAGGCGCTGATCTCTTGCCAATATTCGTTCATGAGGTGACCTCACGCTCCACTGCTTCGATGCGGCGGCCGGTGTGCGCGAGGAACACATCGTCGAGGCGCGGCCGGTTGTATTGAATGAACTCCACGGTGCAGCCCAGCCGGTTGGCCGATTCCAGAATGATGGGCAAGGCCTTCTCGGCCGATTCCACCCGGATGTCGAGTCCTTTCGGCACGGCCCTGACCGCTTTGATCGCCGGCTGCCCCTTCAAGGCCAGGTCCAATGACGGAACCTTCTCCGTCTCTTTGATCGTGAGCGATACAATGTCTCCGCCGAGGCCGACTTTCAATTCCACAGGCGAACCGATCGTCTTGATGACGCCCGCGTCGATAATGGCGAGCCGGTCGCACAATTGATCGGCTTCGTCGAGGTAATTTGTCGTCATCACAATCGTCATGCCGCGCGCCTTCAACAGCCGCACGTAGTCCCAGATCTTGAGCCGGCTTTGGACATCCAGTCCCAACGTGGGCTCGTCAAGAAACAGAACTTTGGGGTCCGGCAGGAGCCCGCAGGCAATGTCGAGTTTCCGCTTCATGCCGCCGGAGTAGGTCTTCGCAGGCCGATCGGCATGCGCTTCGAGCTCGACGAGCTTCAGCAATTCGGCAATCCGCGGCCCCGCTTCGCCTTTCGGCAAATGATACAAGGCCGCCAACAATTCCAGATGCTCCCGGCCTGTCAGAAACCGGTCGATCGCCCGCTCTTGCGGCACGTAGCCGATCAAGCGTCTCACGCGATCGGCGTCTTGCAGGCTATCGAGACCGAATATGGCGGCGCGCCCTGAGGTCGGGGAAAGCAGGGTGATCAGCGTGCGGAGTGTGGTGCTCTTGCCGGCGCCGTTCGGGCCGAGGAGGCCGAAAATTTCGCCGACATAGACCTGAAAGGAGACATCCGTAACGGCGCGATGGCCGTCGTACGATTTTGACAGGTGAGAGACATCGATCGCAACGGCCCGGTCCATTACCCCCAGCCCTTCGCACCGTGATGATCATGCATCAGAAATTGGATCAGGTCGCTGAGGCGGCGGGCCTGTTGATGCAGACTCTGAGCTTCCAACAGGAATTGCTTCTCGAGCGGCGTGCAATCAAGATAGGTGGACAGTGTATTCACCAGAATGTCGTCGCTGACATCTTCCCGGAACCATCCCTGCCAGGTCGGCGCATCCTGACGTGACCGAAGGTATTCCTCCAGCGTGGTCACCAGCCGTTGGCGGACGGCGGGCTCCAGCGAAGGTTCCGCTCCTCTTGCCATCAGCGTGATCGAGGCCCGCCGATAGGGCTTGTCATGAAATTCTTCCGTGATCTCGAATCGCTCAAGACCCTGAAGCAGGATATTCGACCGCCCGTCGGCGAGCGGCTGTACGCTGACCAAGCGCCCGACGCAGCCCATCACGAACACCGGAGGATTCCCGTAGTATTCCGATTCCCACCCTTCCTTGAGCAGAGCAATGCCGATGCACTGTCCGCCCATCACCGTGTCATCGACCATCTGGCGGTACCGCGGCTCGAAAATGTGCAAGGGAAGATAGGTCCGTGGAAACAGCACCACATTCGGCAGCGCGAACACCGGAATCTGCGTGGGAATGGG
>DATELB010000169.1:0-4879 GCA_035277085.1 Nitrospira sp.
ACCGATAACACGAAAGAGCGTGCAGTTGCCTATTACGGGGACATTCGGTTTGTGCGGACCGGCTCCTGACGCAACACGCCGGGCTAAAACCGAAGAGGCCGGCCTTCATGGCCGGCCTCTTCGCGGACACCACCGCGCCCGAGGTGGGTGCGCGGATTCAAGGGGGGGTTACTGGATCGAATTCGCGAAGCCGCCCCGCGTAATCTCAGCGCGGACGGTGTCTCCTACCTTCTTCTGCTTGATATACTTCGTCCCCTGGCCGACATAGAGCTTCACCTGATTGCCCTCAAAATCCTCGACCGTATAGGCATTGTTATTGATGTCTTTCACCGTGCCTCCGACGGTTCTCCAGGCCGGGCCCGGCTTTTCATCGTGCTGCCCGCGCTTCGGAGCTTCCTGGACCACCGGCACATGCCCCATCGAGGCGGCCGCTGCCGCGGCGGATTTGTGAGAGGCTGGTGTTTTCTTCGAATCCTTCGCCGTCGCCGGTGCTGCGGCAAGAACCGCCGCAGTGATCGTTGCGACGATCGCAATCATGCTGGTTTGCAGTCTGTTCTTCATGGGAAACCTCCTTAGGACGACATGACTCTTCCCTGACCGTTCAGCAAGGCATGTGCCGAATACGACGGCGGTCCCAGCTAGAAAATTCAGTAGGTTGCAGGCCCATGTCCCGGGGACAGGGCGCCGTCCTGGGTTTCCTGGAAAAAAAACGGCAGAAACCTGTCCAAATATGACCGTCTCTGCGCATGTGAGGAACTGTGATGCCAAGTGGACTGGCGCAGCGACTGTACGGGTTTCTCGCGCAGCGTTAAGCCGTGTCGGCACCTGGCCGGAAGGGCTACAATGCGTGCGATGGCGACCCGCGTATCAGCAAGACAAGTGATGCGGCGACTGCCGAGACGGCTCGCCGGGTTGTTGCGCCGGCTCGCGCGATTGGCTGATGCGGAGGGGCTTCGATTGTATCTCGTTGGCGGTGTCGTGAGGGACCTGCTGCTGAAACGGAACATCTGGGACTTGGATTTGACCGTTGAAGGCGACGGGCCGTCGTTCGCGCGTCTGGCAGCGAAGCGTTTTGGCGCCGGCTTGGCTTTGTTCGAACGCTTTGCCACCGCCCGATTAGCGTTCCCACGCGGCCTCAAGGTCGACATCGCGAGCACGAGACGCGAGAGCTATGCCGATCCAGCGGCGCTTCCCGATGTGGTCGTCGCGGCACTCGAAGAAGACCTGTTCCGCCGGGATTTCACCGTCAATGCCATGGCGATCGAGCTCAACAATGCCCGTTGGGGTTTGCTCCACGACCCTTACGGCGGACGGCGTGATCTGAGAGGTAAACGCCTGCGTGTGTTGCACCAGCGAAGTTTCGTCGATGATCCGACGAGGATCTTCCGGGCGATTCGCTTCGCCGCACGGTTTGGATTTCGTCTCGAAGCCAAGACGGCACGCCTGCTGACCGAGGCGGCGCAGACGAACCTCGTGGCCCGCCTGTCCGGTCCGCGGTTAGCCAACGAAATCTTCGCGTTGATGAACGAAGACCGGCCGGAGGAGGCCGTTCGCCGGCTTCGGCGATGGCGGTTGCTGCGCTTTGTTCATCCACGGGTGGCGCTCGGGAAACGTTCTGAACGACTGATGGCCGTCTTGCCGAAAGCCATTCGATGGTGGCACCGGCGCTGTCCGCAGCTTCCGCTTGACCGCGCAATGCTCAGGGTCATGGCGCTGCTGGCGTACGCAGCACCTGCGACGATTGGCGGCTCGATTCAGCGATTGCAGCTCTCCGCTGCGCAAGCCCGCACGCTGGAATGCGCGGGTGAGCGAACAAGCTGCGCAGCTGCACGGCTTTCGAGCCGTGCCTCGATCCAACCTTCGGCCATGTACCGCCTGCTTTCCGCTCTACCGAATGAGGCGCTCGTGCTGGTCCTCGCCAAAGTCCTCGTCTCCGGACGCAGGGCCGATAGCATGCGATGTAGCCGCCGCTTGAACCGGTTTGTCACACGCGATCGCCACATCAGGACGACGGTCGATGGCAACAATCTCAAGGAGCTCGGCTTGCGGCCCGGCCCGCAGTTCAAAACCATCTTGGATCAACTGCTGGACGAGCGGTTGGATGGCAGGATCAGCGCTGCAGCCCAAGAGCGGGAACGCGCCCGCGCCCTCGTGAAGCAATACGGTTAAAGGCGGTATTTCCTCAGCCGCGGGTCGTTCTCGATTTTTCCGAACAGATCGTTCAGCGCCGCCTGAACGGCAAGATTGATCGGACCCTGGTCGTCATCGTCCCCCGCGGCCTTTCCGAACCCGAGATATTTCGAGAGCGGGCGCTTCGTGGGGGATTCGGCCAACGTGGCATCGATGCGGGCCACATAGACGCGATTGAACTGCGACTCGACGCTCGGGTCCACGTAAATGTTGAGCCGCATCGACAGATCGAGATCCGTTTGACTGTCCGTCGACAGGTAGGTAAACGTTTTGCGCGCCGCGAGATACTCGGTAATCGACCGTTCCCATTCCTTTTTCGCCTTGCTGAGCGGGAGACGGACGCCCGTGACCTTATTTTCGATGCGTGGATCGGCGACCATCGTGGCGCCGGGCTCGACCGAGTAGGCTTCGATCTCGATGAGTCTGGCCGTGGCGGAATAGGGAAGAGGGGAATTCGTCGGCACGACGGGCGACGGCTGATACACCTGAACTTGAGAACAGGAGAGGTTGAGAAGCACGGATCCGAGCAAGGGAAGCAGAAAGCCGGGACGACGTGCTGGAGCAGGCTGCATATCGCATCCCCCTCGAAAGTCTCGGCATCACCCTACAACTCGCGATGCTTCGTTGCAAGGGGAGGGGGGCGGCGGGGTGTGAGCCGGTCGCGCCCCTCATGCTCCGTCAGTTCATGGGGATGATGGTCGTGGCAATTTCTGTGGGCAGCAGCAGCGTCACCATTGCCTGGGCCTGGTTGTGTTCGTCGGGTTGCACCAGGGCGAACAGGGGGACCGGCTGTGGGACGCCTCCATGGGGAAAGGCCAGAAGCGCCGGAAAATCGATCAATGGCGCCATCGTAGGGTGCGCCGCAAGCCGGAGCCTAAAGGCCATGAGTACATCACGTAATCTGGCTGACTGCTCCTGCTCGTTCGCCTGTCCCGCAACTATGCCCGTTTCCCAGAGCGGCTTCGTCACCGCGACCGAAAACGACAAGCCCACTTGTTTAGCGGTGGGCGTAACGTCGATCAACGATCCGGCGTCGAGTGCCTGCTGCAAAGGGATTTGGGCAGGGAACGACGGGTCAACTTCCTGTCCGGCGTTCTGCGGAGGGTGCGAATCCTCCAGCGCGGGGGCCCGCGGCTCATCTGCCGCAAGCGGTGCGAATTTCTCCTCCGATGGGAGCGGCACCGGCAAGGATTTCACAATCCCGTCGTAGACGACCCTCGCTCGTGCGGACCAACGGGGATTGAATGGACGGCCGGCAAAGGCCGCCTCGGCTGCAAGACGTTCATCATGAGAAAGCGCACGTGGTGTGTTGTCCATATGCAGGGGGATATAAGGCTACCGGAGAGAAAGTCAAGGCTTGCCATGACGCGCCTAGTCTTGGAGCGGCCGGCCTTTGGTTTCCGGTGCAAACCAGAGGACACCCAGGCCGACCAGATAGATAAGCGCCACCGTGCTGGCGGCACGGCCGAAGGTTCCGAGTGTCGTGACGAGCCAACCCGTCAGAAACGGGGAGATCGAGGCCAGAATTCTGCCGGCGTTGAAGCAAAACCCTGCGCCGGTGGCACGCAGTCTGGTCGGATAGAGTTCGGGCAGATAAATCGGGAAACCGCTGAAAATGCCGTTGTTGAAGAATCCCAGGATCGGGAGAAGCATCAAGACGCCGGCGTAGTGCGTCGGAAGCAGATAGGCGGCGGGCAGCATGAGGAGACTACCCACGCACATAAAGGCGAACACCGGTCGCCGTCCGAAGCGATCCGCCAGGGGACCGAACCCGAGATAGCCGAAGATGGCCCCGGCATTGAGCGCCATGATGGCGTAGCTGACGGCCTTGGTGAGCGTGGCGGTATCGGCTCCTTCAAATTCCGGCAGCTCACGCACGAGGGTCGGCGCCCAGTTCGTCGAACCCCAGAGGCCAAAGACCGCAACAAAAGCCAGCGCTGAGCCGACCAGCGTGGCGCGTTTCAGGTCTCCTTCAAAGATCGCCGAGAGGGGGATGATGCGATCAGCATGGGCATGTGTCCACCGGTCCGGCTCTTTGACCCACCACCGGACGAGCAAGGCCACGAATGCCGGCAGAATACCGATCACGAACAGTCCCCGCCACCCGTAGCTATCCGTGAAGGCAAGATTGCAGCCCGCCGCTAAAAAGAATCCGACCGCCCAGGCGCTCTGTAGAACACCGGCTGCTTTCGCGCGTTTATCCTCCGGCCACGTTTCCGCCACCATCGCGGCCCCGGCCGCCCATTCTCCGCCGATACCCAGCGCCGTGAGAAAGCGGTAAATCGCGAGATGCCACCAATCCTGCGCCAGCGCCGCGGCGCCAGTGAAGACCGCATAGATCATAATCGTCGCCATCAAGACCTTCGTTCGACCGAAGCGATCGGCGGCGATGCCGAAGGCGATGCCCCCGATCGCCCAGCCGATCAGAAAAATCGAAAAAATGATGCCGCCGTACCATCCGATGCGTTCCGCCGCCGCAGGGCCGCCCGATGTATGCAGCAGTTCGTGCAGCGCGGGATGCAGCACCACGGCATAAATCGTCGCGTCCATTGCGTCGAAGACCCAACCCAGCCAGGCCACGAACAACACCAGCCATTGATAGGAAGTAATGCCGTGAAACCAGGAGCGGTCGGGAAAGATTGAGGGAAGTTCAGTAGGGACATCACGCATGGCGCGCAAGGCTACGGAG
>DATELB010000170.1:0-4125 GCA_035277085.1 Nitrospira sp.
AGGCCGCAGCGAGCGACAGGCCGAGTCGTACTGAACATCGTACGTCGAGGCCTTGAGCGATGCGAGAACGCAGCTCGAGCTGCTTTTCAACATCCCGCTAACCGTGGACCTTCTGGCGCCCCAGATAGATTTCCCTGACCCGTTCGTCGGACTGGACCTTTTCGACCGTGCCTTCGCAGATCACGGTCCCCTCGTGCAGCACGGTGACGATTCGGGCGATCTGCCGCACGAATTCCATGTCGTGCTCGATCACCACGATGGCATGCTTCTCGGCCAGCGATTGCAGGAGCCGGCCCGTCTGCTCCGTCTCTTTATCCGTCATTCCGGCCACCGGTTCGTCGACCAGCAGGAGCGACGGGTCCTGGAGAATCACCATGCCGATTTCGAGCCATTGTTTTTGCCCGTGGGACAGCGAGCCCGCTCTGAGAAGGGCGCAGTCCTTCAGCCCGATGGTGGCGAGCGTCTCATCGATCTTCTGCCGTTCTTCGGCCGTCGAACCGCCAAGGAGCGTCGAAAACACGCCCTTGCTGACCCGCTTGAGCGAGAGATCGAGATTTTCCCAGACAGTCAAATTGGCGTAGACCGAAGGCGCTTGGAATTTCCGGCCGATGCCCAGCTTGACGATTTCGTCCTCGCGCTTGCCAATCAACTCCTGGTCTTTGCCGAAGATGACGCGGCCCGCCGCAGGCTTGGTCTTCCCGCAAATGACGTCGAGCAACGTCGTTTTTCCGGCGCCGTTAGGTCCAATCACGACCCGCAGCTCGTTGTAATTGACGATGAAGTTCAGATTGTTGAGCGCCTTGAACCCGTCGTAATCGACGACCACGCCTTCGAGATAGATGATGGAGCCGCGCTCGCTCATCCCAATTCCTCTTCCGGAAGCGCCGAGGCCTTCGCCTTGAACTGGCCTACGCGCTCCCGAACGTGCCGCATGATGCCGATCAGCCCGTCCGGAAACAGCAGGACGACGACGACGAAGAGCCCGCCCAGGATGAACGGCCACAGTTCGGGGAAATAGTTCGTGAGGATGCTGCGGCCCAGATTGACGCTGACCGCGCCCAAGACGGCTCCCGCCAGCGTCCCGCGGCCGCCCACGGCGACCCAGATCACCATTTCGAGGGAAGGCAGGACGCCGATTTGCGCCGGCGTAATGATCCCGACTTGCGGCACATAAAGCATGCCCGCAAGCCCAGCCAGGGCGGCAGCCACGACAAACACGAAGAGTTTATAGTTGGCCGGCGTGTAGCCGGAAAAGACGACCCGCGGTTCGCTGTCCCGCACGGCGATCAGGACCCGTCCTGCGCGCGAACGGGTGATCCACCGGCACAACAGGAAGGCGCCGCCCAGGCAGAGCACGGTAAGCACGTATAATGCTCGCTGAGTTCCCGGCTCCGAGAGCCTGAACCCCAGCAACTGCTTAAAATCCGTCAGCCCGTTCGTTCCACCCAGGTTGGTTTCGTTGCGGTTGAAGACGAGCCAGGCCACGAGCGCCAGGGCTTGCGTGATGATCGCGAAGTACACGCCTTTGATGCGGCTTCTGAAGGCCAAAAATCCAAACACCAGGGCGAACGCGGTCGGCACGACGATCGCGCCGAAGACAGCGGCGGGAAAGCTGTAAAACGGTTTCCAGAACAACGGCAGCTCTTTAACCTGATTCCAGACCATGAAGTCCGGAAGGTCGCTGCCGTAGACGCTTTCCTTTCCAATGGTCAGCATCAAGTGCATACCCATGCAGTACGCGCCCAATCCGAAAAACACGCCCTGTCCCAGACTGAGTACGCCCGTGTAGCCCCAGATCAGATCGAGGCCGAGCGCCAGAATGGCGAACGCGAGAAACTTGCCGAACCGGTTGAGCGAAAAATCCGAGAGGTGAAGCCAGGAATCTTCGGGAGGCAGCACGTTCAGGAGCGGCATCACCACAAGCAGCACAAAGCCGGTCACCCAAAACGCGAGCCCGATGTCGCGGGTTGATTGGACCTGCGTCGATACTTGGTCAGACATACGCCCGCCTACGTATCGGCATGGCGGCCCTTAATGGCAAACAATCCCGACGGCCGCCATTGCAGAAATAGAATGACCAGCACAAGAATACACACCTTCCCGTACACCGCGCCGAGGCTTGGCTCGAGCAGCTTATTGAGGCCTCCGATGCCGAAGGAGGCGACGATGGTGCCGGCAAGCTTTCCAACTCCCCCGGTGACGACCACCATGAAGGAATCCACGATGTAGTTCTGGCCTAATCCCGGCTCGACGTTCCCGATGAGCGTCAACGCCCATCCCGCAATGCCGGCCAGGCCCGAGCCGAATGCGAAGGTGTAGGCGTCGACCTTCCTGGTCGGAATGCCGAGGCAGGCGCTCATATTCCGGTTCTGGGTCACCGCCCTTACTCGAAGCCCAAGACCGGACCGAAACAAAATCCCATAAATGGCGAGCACGCAGATCACAGACAACAGAATGATGAACAACCGGTTGTTGGGCAGATACACGCCGACCATCGCCTGTACGCCGCCGCTCAGCCATGGAGGCGCGGTCACGGCCGTGAGATCGCCGAAATACACCCGGGCCGCCTGCATGAGCACAAGGCTGATACCCCACGTGGCCAGCATCGTTTCCAGCGGACGGCCATAGAGGAAACGAATGACCGTCACTTCGAGCAGCATGCCGCAACCGGCGGCCGTTAGAAAGGCCATCGGCATCGCGGCCGCAAAGTACCAATCGAAAACCGATAGGGGAAGAAAAGCCCTAAAGGCCTCTTGAGTCATGAAGGTCGCATAGGCGCCGACCATCATCAGTTCGCCATGGGCCATATTGATGACGCCCATGAGCCCGAAGACGATGGCCAGTCCCACCGACATGATCAGCAGAATCGAGCTGAGGCTGATGCCCCGGAACAGCGTTTCGATCGCCGTCGACCACACCGCCCAGCTCTCGATGCGCTCTAACGAGGCATGGGCCGCCTTCGCCAGCGCTTGCTGTGATTCGCTTGCGTCCTCGGCGGCTCCCGCCTTCTCGAGTTCCTGCAACGCAGGAACGGCGTTTTGGCTCGCCAAATCGCCGAGCGTCTCCACGGCGACGAGCTTCGCGGGCTGGTCATCAGCGCCCAGCGTCAGCAGCGCCGCGCTTTCATGCATCGTGTAGCGGACCCATTTGTTCGGTTCTTTCGCCGCAGCCTGCTCAAGCCATGGAATCGCGGCCGGTTTACCAGACGTCCCAAGGTCGGTTGCCGCAGAACGGCGAGCATCCGGCTCGGGGCTTTCCAATTTTGCCCGATTCTTGAGCAAATCCATGACCGGCTTGATCGCTTGGCGGATACTGCGGTCGGCGTTCGCTCGAATTTCGTCGAGCCGGGGAATAAGACTGCTATCGCCCTGTTCGGCGATGGTACGAAGCGCCGCTTCACGGACGGCTTCATCTTCGCTCATGATCTGAGAGAAGGCCTGTTCCAGCGGGGTAAGTGCCGGAGCAGGAGCGCTTGCGGCGGAGCTCTCGCCGACCACTGCGCATATGAGGCTAGCCAGGATCAGCAGGCCGAGAGACAAACGCGTCATCCGCGAGGCTCCTAACAAGACAAACGGGTGACGTGGGTATTCTTCACGTCACCCGCTAGCTCAAACACCTTTTCACGTAGGAAGGAGAGCCCAAGTTTACCCTCCCTCCTCTTCGCCCCTGCAATCAGAGGACGCGGGTGGCATTGACCTGGGCGATTTTCTCACCCGCCCACCCAGCCACGCCGAGACGCGGCTCTCACTCATCTCACCCGCCTAACCCTACGCACCCGAGACGTGCGCTTTACCCAAGCACCCGCAGCGGGACCCCACACCGGGCGGGGTGCGAGGATGGTTGGGCTGGTCAATGACAGGACCCGCGTCGCTCCTTTGCCTACTTCTTTTGATACGTGCCCTGATGACTGATCCAGTCGCAGCCCTTGTCCGGGTTCGTGTACTCGCTCCAGGGCTCCGGCTTGACCAATCCCTTCGAACGCGAGACCACCTTGAATTGACCGTCTTTGAGAATCTCCCCGATGAGCACAGGCTTGTGGGTATGATGGTTGCCATCATCCATCTTGATTTCGCCGCCGGGCGCAAGGAATTTCTGACCATAAACGGCCTTGCGCACCGCGTCAAC
>DATELB010000171.1:0-16666 GCA_035277085.1 Nitrospira sp.
TCGTACAATTGCGCCAAGTTACAATGCGCCTCGAGAAAATCCGGCGCATGCTTGACCGCCTCCTGATAGGCCGAGAGAGCTGCGATCTTTTTCTGCCGATCTTCGAGCACCACGCCCAGGTTGAAATGCGCGAGCGCCGAAGTCGGTTGGCACTCCAACGCGCGCCGATAGCACCGCTCGGCTTCCACGAGGCGGCCGAGATTGTGATGCAGCAAGCCAAGATTGATGTGTGCATCGGGGAAGTCCGGCTGCAGGCCGATTGCTTCTTCGTAGGCCCGACGGGCTTCGTCCGGCGAAGTTTCCTCCAAGGCAAGCGCCCGTTGAAACCATCGTTGAGCTGATCCACGATCGACCTTCACGGCATCCGTCCGCGATGACAAACGCCTGGGAGCAAGGATCTGCGCAGTTTCGAAGTTCAACAAAAACTGTCCGGAGTCCGGCTGCCAGCGTGACGCTCCGTCCCACACGACCACCCGTTTCCCTGAGGCGTAAATCCTCAAGCTTGACATCGACGTCTCCTCGCCGAGCTGCTGTTCCAGGCATTCGAGGACCTTCCGGATTCTGGCGACCGAGACGCCTGCGTCGGTCAATCCTTTTGCCGTGCGCAGGACGACGAGATTTTGAAAGGAGTACGTACAGGCCGACTCGCGGCGAGATACCGGCAGCAGGGCTGCGCGGAGACAAGCCCGCAGCCTGGAACTATCGAGACGGAGGATGCGGCGCAGATCGACTTGCGAATATTCGCCGGTCATCGTCTCCCGGAAGACGCCCTTTTCGCGGATTCCCGCGCCTGCTGCGCAGGCAGCGCCCGGGACCGGGCGCTTTTCTTCTGCGCATTCTGCGCAAGACTCTCTTTGAGCCGCTGCATCAAATCGACGACATCGGTGGCGTGGACGGCGGTCTTCGGCGCCAAACTGATCGTCTTGCCTTTGGATTTCTCGTCGATCAATTCGAGGACCCGCTGACGATATTCGTCCCGATAGGCGCCCGCCTCGAACGTCTCGCTGGAAATCGATTCAATCAGCTGCGAGGCCAACTTCAACTCGGCGGGAGCGGGTTTCTGATCCTGCTTCGGGGCTTCTTCGAACGGCCTGATTTCGTCCTGGTAATACATGCGGTGCAACAAGAGCCGCCCGTTGACCGAACGGATGACGTGCAGGCTTTCCTTTCCCCGCCAGACATATTTCGCCAGCGCGACCCGCTTCATCTCTTCCATCGCCTGCGCGAGGAGCTGATAGGCCTTCTCGCCTTGCTTCTCCGCTCCCAGATAATAGGTGCTCTCGAAGTAAATCGGATCGACGGCACTCAGCGGGACAAATTCCAAAATTTGCATGGCTTCGCTTTCGGCCGCCTGAAGCCTGTCCAGTTCATCCGGATCGATTCTGACATAGTGGTCCTTGGCAATTTCGTATCCTTTCACCAGCTCCTCATACTTAACCTCGCGCTGACAAACCGGACAAAACCGCTGCTGCTTGATGCGGCTCCCGCACGGCGCGTGTAGCTGGTTGAAATGGATGTCCTGCTCGTCGATGGCCGAGTAAATGCCGACCGGAATGGTGACCAGACCGAATGAAATATGGGCTGTCTCGAGTTTGCGTCCCATGAGGCGTAGGGTGCGGCTTCGTCAGGCCAGGGGGTACTAGGGGAACCCCTGGACTGCGTGAAGCGAAGCAGTTCAGTCCAGGGACAGGACACACAAGCGCTAGTTCACCGATGCACATGACGCTTCCGGCCTCAGAAGGTTGAAGTACACCCGCGACTCCAGACACGTCGCGGTTGAGGGTAAGAATTATGGGTGAGAGGAATCGCTGGGACGGCTTTCTGTCAAATGACTACGATTTGTGCTCCATATCGCCGACTCAGATACCTCGCTGCCTCCAGCCACCGGCCTCCACTTGACCAAGATGTCCTGCGTGTCCACTGCCCATGCCATGTGCGCGACAATGAGGCACAGGGCCAGAACCAACAACGCGTTGAGCAATGTGTTCCAGCGTTGCCACTGCATGATTTCCTTGTGTTGCACCGTTCAGCCCTCCTTGTTCAAGAGGTCCCAGCGATTAGTGATCTTGCCTTTTGATCATGGGATCGATTTCTCTCTGAGTAGACTCCGGGACGGTATAGCGAACGTAGGGATGATCCATGACCTCGTTCGCATAGAGCCTTCCGGTGGGGGCTTGAACGACGACGTCTGCTTTCACCGTTTCCGCCGAACCGACAGTGACCGTTCGCTCTATCGCAGTCCGGATATACGGATGCCAGACCACCAGTTTGTACGTCCCGGGCGGCACGTCGCTGATCATGAACCGGCCCTGTTGGTCTGTCTTGGTAAAGTACGGATTGCTGACGGCCACACCCCAGCTTTCCATGTATGCGTGGAAGCCGCACTGCATGACAAAGATTCGCCGGCCTTTGGTGAGATTGACCAATTGCTTCATCGGCGCGCCGGCCATGTGCTTGTGGTAGAGGGCGGCATCGCTGCGCTCCTTGAAGTTGCGCGGGTGCTGGGGGTTCATCGGCAGCGGCACGTTGAAGAGCACGCGCGCACCCAAATGGGAAGTTTCATACGCTTGAATGTCGTGCATGACCGGGTCCATGTTGACCACTGTGACGGTTTGATCATCTCGCACGACTGTCGTGAAGGGTAGGAAGAGGCAGTCTTTAGCTTCGATTTGCCTCGCCCCACCGTCATCAAAGGGTTTGCCCTTGTCGAGCCCTTCCAGATAGACGACGACATCGCGAAACTCGCCGGAAGGCCCGACCTGGAACGGCTGCAAAATCCGCCACCCTTGTCCATCAGAAATGCGCCCGCAATAGTATTGGTCTGGTAAGGTCACCAGATTGTAGCCTTTCGGCTTGGGCACCGCGCCTTCAAGCGTGACGGCACCCACCAGCGTTCCGCCTTCTGTGACCGCGATTGCTTCATACCCATATGCTGAGGCGTACATGCTCAGCAATGCCAGCGCCGTTACCAGTGCCTTCCCCATAGTCTTCACTCCGGCCTCCAATACCTTCCATCGTGTTTCAGATGCCAGCTTCACTTTCAGGACCACTCCGCTAAAAACACGGGGGGAGCCCCCACTGACAAAGAGCTCCCCCGCCCTGCTGAGTCGTCGCACTACGACCGAGTCCTGAACTGAGACGCGCAGTCACCGGTCGCTGCACGAAGCCCTCTCACCTACTTCATTGCGGTTGGGATGGCCTTCACATCCGACTCCGCTTCTGCCTGTTTGGCACCGGCACCGGTCGTCCCCAGCGGCTGCAGCTTAGAGTCGCTGGTCGGCAGCACGCGCAGGTAACCCCATTGCCCGGATTGCGCGTAGGGCAGCCGGTTGTTCGACCAGACAAAGTCCCCCGTCTGACGATAGGGTCCGCCGGCTCCCCCGCGGATGAAGACGTCGAGCACTTCCGAACCGGCATACTCGACGACGCTGATCATATCGGCCCCCGGCATGTACGGTTCGATCGGCCACTCATGGCCTTCAACTCCGAACATCCCGTTTTGCTCGCTGTTCGCTCCGATCACGTGGATGCGGATGGGATCACCCGCATGGGCTTCGATCAATGGCGTGGCCGGATCTTCCGGTTTATCCACGACGCACGGCTGGAAGATTTTGCCCAGCGTGCAGCCCTGTTCTTCGCGATACTTGTACGGTTCCGCGCGGTAGTTCACCGACGTCAAACCGGCCACGTTCTGCACGTAAGGCATGAACGCGGTGCCGATAATGTTGTCCTCGTCCTGGAAGAACAAGGCTACGTCGCGATAATTGCGCTTGCCGATGTTTTCCGGCAGGCTGGCATCCACAATGACGTCCGCTCTCCAGGCGTTCTTCTGCGAGAGATCCGCACCGGTCACCGGATCACGGTACTGCGATCCCTTCGGGCCGATGATGATCGCTCCATACAAGCCGTTACGCGGATTGACGACGATATTCCCGCCGTCCCATACCAGCGACGTCGTCTCCTTGTTCGCCGGATGCGCGTAGAAGGTGTAGTTGCGACTCTCACCCGGTCCGATGGTCTGATCGCCGCCGTTATTGCCGACGTTCAGACCTTGACTGTCTTTAGGATTGAAGGCCAGTCCAGGCGCAAAGAACGAGGCGCGGCTCGCCTTCATCTTGTTCTTCAGATTGACCTTGATGCAGTCTCCGAGATTTGCGCGCAACGTCAGAGGATTCGGCATGACATTGCCCGCCACCGTCGTCGCTTCTTCTTCGAGCGCGAAGATCTTTCCTTCCGGCACGGTCATCTCGATCCTGCGCTCGAAATCGACCTCGATGACTTCCGGCGCCTTCGGATGAAGCTTTAGCGGGCGGTCCAAGGCCACCACATTAAAGCTCTTTACGGGAGCGTCGGTCGGACAGACGCTGCTCGGAGTCATCGGGATTCCGAGCGGATTCGTCCCCTTCGGCAGCAGCTTGAGATCTGCTGTTTCCTTGTCGAGGACCCGCACGATGCCCCATCCACCTTCGGCGAAGTGCGAGCTCCGGCCATTGAAGTGGATGTAATCGCCTGGCATGCCCTGGAAGCCACCCGCTTTCGTCACGAGGTCGTACCGTTCGGCGATCCCGACGTGAATCGAGTTCTTCCGGTTGGCATCAGCCGCGTACCGTTCGGTCAAGAAGGTGTGGCCGGCGATCGTCCAGACGTGTGACTCATTCATCAACTGATGCAGCAGGCGGAACACCATCGTGTCGCCCGTATACGCCCGCAGCAACGGGGTATCGGGATCTCCATGGATCGCGCTGCTGAACAATTTTGACGTGTCGGGATTATTCGAGAGGCGCTGCGCAAACGGTTCGGCGCGGAAGTTAAACCCGCTGCCGGTCGTGTGCGTGCCGCCGTTGATGTATTGATTCGGAGCGTTCAGAATCTTGTCCGGCATCTGGAACGACACTGTCTTACCCGCTTCCAACGCCACTTCAACCGGCTGTCCCGGAGGATTTCCGGCTTGGATGACGTTGACGGTGTGCGGGACTGTATCGTGGATTGACACCATCAACTCGCGGAAGCTGCCGCTGACACCGGCACCGATCGGCTCATTCGAATGAATGTCCGCAATCGGACCGCTATACACGAGCTTCCCGTCTTTCGGGTTGTGGTACGTCGACCCGAACGGCTCGACGATCGTCACACCGAACCCGCCGTGCGGCCAGGTCGTTGCGCCGAATGCATGGTCATGCCAGAACACGGTTCCCATGTCCACGTCCACCCACCACCGATAGCGTACGAACTCCGGCGACACGAGATCGCCGGCCGGATGGTTCTGCTTGAGCGGCTTGAAGAACGTGACCTGATCGCCTTTGATCTCCTTGATGCGGGCCACTTCGGAACAGCTCTTGTCCCGCGGCAGTGACGCCGCTGGATCGTTGCCCTTTTCGAGACAATCGACGCCGACCATGACTTCTGTGTTCACATGGAAGGCCGTGACGCCCGGGGCCATTTGAATCTTGATGGAATTTGCCCCTGCCTTTGCGCCGCCGACAATCTTGGCTACCATTGGAGCCGGCAATCCGTGTTTCTTGGGCTTGCCCCACATCGTGAACGGCCGAACCGACATCTCGTACTCAAACCCGGAGATCACGCCGTCCGAATTCCCCGTGTCGAATTGAAAGAAGTGGGGATGGATGTTGATCTTGGACGACTGGAAGTTGGTGTAGTCGTCGTCATTCCATTCGCTGGTAAGGACCACGTCCACACAATCGTAGACGTTGGCGCGAATGACCGCCGGCAGCTTGAGATCGTCGTTGGCCCTCGTCAGGCGCTCTTCTTCATGGAGCACGTAGATCAGGCCGTCCTTGTCAACGATTGCCGGCTCTTTGCCCTGTTGCTTGGCCAGCGTGATCGGCATCCGGACGAAGTGGATGTTGTAGAACTTCTGATTGGCGTTCACCGGACAGAGGCTCCAGTTTCCCTGCTCGCCCGGCTTGGCTGGTTCAGACGTCCGCTCGCCGTTGGCATCCTGGTGAATCGGCTCCAGCCAGGGTGCGCCACTGTGGTTTGCCGAGAACGGTACGCGCTTGCCGTAATGAGGTTTGAACAGCGGCCATGCCATCTTCCCGGTCGTCGGGTCAAAGAGAATGGCGGGCCTGGTGCCGTCTTCCCACTTGGCCGCCCATTTGTATTTAGGATTTTGCGCGGTGCTTTCACGTTCGCCCACCGCCACGTTTCCGTTCCACTTCCAATCCCACACTGTCGCATCATAGGCCATGATCTGGCCTTTTTCGTCGGTGGTGTGGCCCGGCTGACCTTGAGCAGGCACGAACATCTCCACCCAATCCTTGAGATTCACGACGGCCGGATTGGATTTCCAGTTCGTCTTCTGGCCTTTGTCGACGATCGTGAACGACTTGCCGAACCAGTCGACGGTCTTGCCGATCAACTTATCCGATGACACACCGAGCTTCATGCGGCCTTTGCGATCTGGCAACTCTTGTAGATCCGGCATGGTGTCCGTGTGTCCGGCGCCGACTTGCAATGTGTTGTAGAACCGGCCGTACCCCCACATACCTGCCACATAATGGTGTGCCACGTGGCAGTGATAGAGGAATTCGCCGGCTAAGTGTTGGCACCCACCACCACCGCATTCCGGTTCGAGGTCCAACGCTTCGGACGGGCCGATGACTTCGACGTCCACGCGATCGGACTTCGTGCGGACGATCGGATACTTGACCGGACCATCCTGACCCGCGGCCCACAGGTTATTAGGCTCGGTGCCAGGGCTGCGCTGCCATCGGATCGATCCGCTGTGCGGATGGTGAGAGTGAAACACTTCCGATCCACCGTGCACGAGGCGCCACTTCACCGGCTCGCCCAAATAGCCACGAGCAATGGTTGTCGGCGTATCGCCGAAGGTATAGGCGCTGTAGGCGAGGGATTCGTCCTCGAAGCCGAAATATTCATGCTGCAAGTGCATCTCATCGATGCCGAACGGCTCGCTGCGGTAGTTGATGGCACGGCCGCCTGGACGATAGGCATCCGTCAGCGGGTCGCGTTGGGGAAGGAAGTCGCCCTTCTTATTCAATGGACGGAACGCTTCATCGCCGATCTCGTGATAGAACAGGACGAACTCGCGGAAGTCCGGTCCGGATCCATTGTCGATATTGACCTGCCAGCCGGTCTTCACTTCCCGGTCTGGGCCGCTTCCCAGCGAATCCAAATACTTTGATCCCTTCGGTTCCACGATAAACGCTCCGAAGAGACCGAGCACCGTCAATTCACGGTCGTGGCTATACGAGTGAAACTGCCGCACCCCTTCCTGCATGTGCGGATGGATGTACCATTCGAACTCTTGTGTTTTGCCGGGCGCCACGATGGACTCCGGATTCGTGGTCGTCGCCGGCTTTCCCGTGGCACTGACGATCATGCTGGACGCTTGGATGAACAGGCTGCCGTCTTCGCCCTCCATTTGATTGCGGAGCGTCATTTTGACGCAGTCGCCCTGATTGGCGCGAAGGACCAGCGGCTGGATCACGTCTCCCTGGAGACCCGTCGAGACCGAACCGGGATCCCAGCCTTCCTTGTCGCGCGCTTCCTTGTTCTTGTTTTCCTCCGCGCGCGCCTTGTCGAGATCTTCCGTGAGCACATACATGTACCCGGGATAGAAATCGAGCCAACGGTTCAATGTGATCTCGATGTTGATCATCGAGACGTCATACTTTTTCACTGGGGTGTTGGCCGGGCACTTGCCTCCAGAGGTCAACACCGGCTCGCCCTTGCTTGCATCGCTCATCAGCAGCCAGCTGCTGCCGTCCTGCCCCATGTACTGATGCATCATCGACATGGTGTTGAAGCCGCCGGTCGTCTGCTGGGCCTTGGCATCCTGCTGCGCCTGCTGTTCGAGCTTTTGCATCAGCCGATGATGCTGCATCTCCATCTTTTCCGCATTGCCGGCGCGGCCCTCGATCGCGTTCTCGACCACTGTCTGGCCTTTGAGCTGCTGGGTCCAGCCCGGCAACGCCACAGGGGTCGCGTGGCCGTCGTGCGACTCGCTTGCACTCGCTCCAGACAACCATGGCGCGGCCACGAGGCTGCCCGTCAAAAAGATGCTCTGCAACGCCGGCGACAAGTACTTTCGTCGCGTCCGTTGCTGTGGTGGATGAAAGAACCTCATACACGGCCTCCTTCGGTAAATCCGCCATGACGGCGGTTGGTTGCGTTCAAAGCTCGTTTCCTCGGATGGCCTCATAGAGCTGGTGAAGGTCCTTCTTGCGAAGGAGTGGGTCATTCGGAGGCCGGTCCTAATCACCCCACACCTCCACCAGCGACCGCTGCGTAGCGCAAGCGGCATGCCGCCTCTCTGAGCGCGTGCAAATCAGACAAAACTCTCCACAAAATGAGTGTCTTAGCAGTCCAGGCGGGTTTCGGAGACGCAATCCCTTACGCGGCCGTTACTCCAGCGAGTTAGACAAAAAACCCCTGACATTTTTGTAGGATGAAGAAAACCAATGCCTTGCGCTGTCCAAATTTATGGACATGCCACAAGGAATCCTGAGGCGGAATGGGGCAGTTCCTAGGCTCATAGTTGAGGAATTGCGGTGACAATGAACTATGAAGTGGATCCTGGCTCTGGTGCTGTGCGTAGTGCTGGGGGCGATGACCAGCCCCGCGCAGGGCGTTCAGTTCATCGCCGATCAAGTCACCCGTTCAGGCGGACATACACACCGGGCAAGTCTCTATCACAGAGACGATATGTGGAGAATTGAGCACAATGACCCGGGCTCCATTGAAGTTACGATCGTGCGAAAGGATAAAGGCTTGATGTGGTTGCTCGTCGGGAGGACCAAGCAGTTTGCCACCATGTCCTTCGATGCGTCGTCCGCCGGCACGCTTGAACGGTCAATGGTTCATGAAGTGAAGCGGGAAACGATCGGCACTGAGGTCTTGGACGGCCACCCGACCACGCTGTTTCAGATCACCGTTCAGGAAGGGCAGCAGGACGTGGTCTACTATCAATGGTGGGCTGAGGATTTGCAGGTGCCGCTTCGCATCGCTCGAAAAGACGGTGCCTGGATTGTTGAGTATAAAAACGTCAAGCTTCGTTCGTTGTCTCAACGCTTGTTCGAGGTCCCCCTTCACTACAGGCCGATCGAACCTCCGCTTGAGCCGGGATGAGCGGTCAAGTTAGCTCATATTCCCGCAGCTTGTTGTACAGCCCTGCGCGGCTAATCTTGAGAATCTTAGCGGCTTCCACCCGGTTCCCTCTGCTGTCGGTCAGCGCTTCGATGATGCGCGCTTTTTCTGCGTGCTGCTTCGCGCCCTTCGATACTGAGCGGAGATCAGGCGCCGTCTTCAACCCAAGGGCGACCAGATCGGCGCAGCTCAAGACCGCACCTTTCGTCGTCACCACCGCCCGCTCAATATAGTGTTGAAGTTCCCGCACGTTGCCGGGCCACGGCGCTTCTCTCAGTCCATGCAGGACGTGGGTAGGCACGGTCCGCATGGGTTGGCCATGCCTGGCGGTGGATTGTCGAACGAAGTGTTCGACCAATAAGGGAATGTCGTCCCGCCGTTCGCGCAGCGGAGGCACTTCAAGCGGCAGGACAGCCAAGCGGTAGTAGAGATCCTGCCGAAAGCGTTTCATCTTCACCAATTCGGCCAGATCCTTATTCGTGGCTGAAACGACGCGGGCATTGACTTTCATCGGGCGATTTCCACCGACGCGCTTGATTTCGCCTTCTTGCAGGACTCGAAGCAACTTCCCTTGGAATGCCGGCGTCGTATCGGCGATCTCATCCAGAAAGATCGTTCCTCCGTCCGCCTCTTCGAACAACCCCGGCTTGTGTGTCACTGCACCCGTGAACGCGCCTTTGACATGCCCGAACAATTCGCTCTCCAACAGAGTCTCGGGCAGCGATCCGCAATCAATCACCACAAAGGGCTTGTCGCGGCGATGACCCGACTGGTGAATGGTCTTGGCGACCAGTTCCTTGCCCGTCCCGCTCTCTCCCTGGATCAACACCGAGGCTGAACTGTCAGCCACAAGACTGATCATATCGAAGAGCTGCTGCATCGCCGGGCTGCGGCCGATGAGGTCCCCCAGTTGCTCTCGAATCATCGCAGGAGCGGCTTCCTGAGGAACGGGAACAGGGCGCAGAGAACGGATGGCGGGCGACTCGAATAGGAGGAGCATCGAGGACGCTGCTCCATCTTGGCCTAGAAGCGGAAAGGCTTTTCTCATCGCGCATGGTGTCTTCTCGGCGGGCGCACAAGAGATGCCGGACGTGTTCGACGAATCCACAACTCGGCTTGCGGGGCACACATCACACGGCTCAGCACGATCGGCGAAGGCCTGATAGCATTTGGCGTTGTTCCCCTGCCCTAGCGTGCTGCGGCATCCGTCGTTTGCATATAGCACGTTAAACTGACGATCTATGACGGCAACGCGTTCCGTCAGTGCTCCTCCCAGATGCGCTATCGTTTCCAGTCTCGCGCCAAGGATTGGATCAGTCATCGCTTCTCCTTCCGCCTGCGAGGCGGCGTCACGTCGGATCCGCCAACAGTTGTTCAATCCTCGATTTCAAGTCCGACATGCGCACCGGTTTAGCGAAATATGCAGTCGCGCCGGCGTGCAAGATTTCGGTCTCCAGTCGGGCGTCTCCGAATGCCGTCATCACGACGATCGGACAGTGGGGAGCCACGGTCCGTAGCCGGCTGATATAGTCAGGTCCGCCGGCGGGCATGCGAAGATCGGTGAGAATGACATCCGGCACGGACTCCAGGACTGCCAGAAACGCTTCATGACCGTCTTGCGCTTCGCGCATCTGGTACCCGGCGCTCCAGAATTCATCGCACAATAGACTGCGCATGTCCCGGTCGTCTTCCACAATGAGCATCACTGCTTTCTTTTGGGCTGCCATGGCGGCTGTTCCTAAGGGTACGTCCATATCGTCTAGCACATCGCAAAGGGCATGCCGCTGCGCCGACCTACCAAGACGAGATTTTGCCTTCTGAATCAACCGTCGAACGGGGCCGGGCAGCATCGCATTGGTGACAAAGACTACAGTATGCCTTCACGGAGGTGTCGCATGATGCCACAGGGGCTGGGGGGCGAGTGGATCGGCGAGGAAGGGGGTGGCTTTGTTGAGGAAGACTTGTGCTAATGACGAGGGGTCACACAGCGCTCAACTGTGCGACCCCTGTCGACGCAGCCAGACTGTCGTGTCGTCATTCGATCATCCACCGCCGATCTCGCCCTTCGTTTCCACGACCAGGAATTCTCCCTTCATGTGGGTGTGAATGTCACACCAGAACGGCACCTGTGACGTCTCGCTGATGCCTGTCGCCGGATCGCTGGCAGAGGCTTTGGTGAAATACAGGGTCATCGTCTGGCCAGGTTCAAGATGATACGCTCTAAAGCCTTTGCCCTTCTGACCTCTGATCTCGACGCCGTCGCCCTCCTTCTTGACGACTCCCGACTTAAACAGCGGTGAGCTGATGCCATGCGTCATCGAACCTTGATTCCGCACGATGATCGCTGTCAGCGCACCCGACGTGGTGTGCCCCTTCACAGTGTAGCCCTGATCGGTGATGTTGACCTCCACCTTCATCTCCGGTTCAGCGGCCTGTGTGACTGGTATAGACATCAAAGCCATAGCTCCCATTCCCAATGCGATCATGCATGTCTTCAAAGCCCCGACCTCGACCTTCATACAAAACCTCCCTGTTTGGTGTGTAAAGTGATCCATGGTTAAAAGAGCCTTGCTCTCGCTGTCGCACCGCGGTGTTGCAATGCGAGTGCCCGAAGCAACTTTTCCGAAGTTTGATGTCCTAAAGAACAGGGCTATTGCCTGGAATTGATTGTCAAATCGACCCTTCTCGAATGAAATCGAGGTCGTCACATTTTTGACCGCCGGAAGAAAAGCACTGTCGCCTTTTGCGTCAAGAGCCGGAAGAGACTTGTCGCAAAGCTCTACTGCGTGCGGAGCTTCCGATTCCATGATGATGATTCGGCGGGGGGTTTCGGCGGAGGAGAGCAATGTAGTACTCGGCATCCCTCCTGCACTCGTAAAGTAATAGTCATAGTCAGTCGCTTACCATAAGGAGGTGCCACGTGATCAGCAACGTCGGTGGAATCGAACGGCCGATCCGAATTCTCTTGGGAGTTCTCATGCTCGGGATCGGTGCATTTGCGAACCTGTCACTGCTGGACACAGCAATCGCGCTCGTGCTGGGAACCGTCGCACTTGTTACAGGTGTCATCGAATACTGTCCGCTTTGGACGCTGCTGGGTGTAAACACCTGCACGACACGGAGGTCGCTGGACAAATAGGAGTGGAAACCTCCGTTTAGTTGTCGGTAGACGGCCGCCCGATGCCGAACCACATTTGACCTTGCCACCTCACATCGGTAATGCTCTTGATGCGCGACCTACAAGCCTCGCATGCGTTAGATGAATTCTCCATGCGCTTCATGGCTATCAAACAACGGATATTACAGTTCAGACCTCTAACCATACGAAGGAGGGCATGATGAATCTCTTGTTTCGACTCAGCTCGCTTGCTTCGATGACTATTGCCTTGATGACCGCGATGACAATCACAGCGTTGGCCGAACAAGGCAAATCTCCGGCGGAAGGTTACACCATCCACGTTCAAGCGCCGCACGTCATGGAAGATGGAACGATAGGCGGTCCGTACCATCACTACTGTAAGGGAATTTCGGAGAAAATTTTGCAATGTCTCCTCTTCGACTCAACAGATCCCAATGCCAAGCTCGTGGCGGTGGAGTATTTTGTAGCTAAGGATCTTTCCCGGAAGGAGATCCCATTGATCATGTGGCACCGCCATTACCATGATCATAAGGTCGAGATCGAAACGGGTAGGGTCCAAGTGCTCGAGCCGGCCGACAAGGCCAAAGAGATCGCCGAGGCGGCTTCCAAGACCGACGGAATCATTTTTCATCTCTGGCAGAAAGAGGACCCGATCCCCACCGGTCGCGTGACATTCCCGCAGTCAGTGGGGCATGAGTTCCCTCGAAAGAAAGATTGAGTCGATGCACCATGCGTGGATGGGCGCAAGTGCTGACGACATTTTTGTCGCTGACAATGGGATCGACCGTTTGGCCGGCCGACCCGGAAGTGCTGAGGTCGCGGGTCCCTTTGGATCAGATGGCAGCCGCCAGACAGGTCACGAATCCCTATCCTCCCTCCCCGGAAATCATTGAAGAGGGAAAGCGGATTTTTGAGGGAAAGGGCTTCTGCAGGACCTGTCATGGCCTCGATGGCAGAGGCCTGGGATCCGATATCAATCCGGAAAATTTCAGGGGGCCATTGCCCAGGAACTTCACCGACCGGGATTGGCAGGCGGCTAGGACAGACGGCGAACTCTTTTGGATCCTGCGGAACGGCAGCAAAGGAACGGCCATGGCGCCGTTCATTCCGCTTGTCCTGACGGAAGAGGAGGCCTGGAAAGTGATCACCTATCTGCGGTCATTCGGCCGACCGTAGGTACACGTTGGTCACGTGATCTCGACCGCTCTTCGCGCTGCGCTTCGGCCCCGCGCGGCCGAAGCGTCGAGGCAAGGATTCGGTTTGTCACAACCCTTGCTTCACGGTCCAGGACGAGACAGTGCCTATGCCCTTCCAAGACAGAGAACAAGCGATCACCATCACGAAGAAGGACGTCTCTCTGTCTGGCTTTCTGGGCATCCCGCCCAAGGCCAACGGCATCATCCTCTTTGCCCATGGCAGCGGGAGCGGACGGTTCAGTCCCAGGAACCGTTTTGTGGCAGAGCACCTTCAGCAGGGAGGGATCGGCACACTTCTCATCGATCTGCTCATGCCGGCCGAGGCGGAAGATCGCCAGAAGGTGTTTGACATCGACTTGCTGGCGGATCGAGTGGTAGTTGCCAGTGCCTGGCTACGGGAAGATTTGCGCACCAAGCAGTTGCCATTGGCTTACTTCGGCGCAAGCACAGGAGCGGCTGCCGCTCTCCAAGCAGCCGCTCAAAGTCCGTATCAGCCGCATGCCATCGTCTCACGCGGCGGACGGCCTGACCTTGCCGAACGCTGGCTGCCCGAGGTGACGGCGCCGACCTTGCTTCTGATCGGCGGCGAAGACCTACCCGTCATCGAGATGAATGAACAAGCCTATCGGCTGCTCCGGTGCCCTAAACAACTGACGATTATTCCGGGCGCCACACACCTCTTCGAAGAGCCGGGCACGCTTGAGCAAGTCGCAGAGCTGGCGTTGACGTGGATTCAGCGGCATGCGCCGCACGGTGATGGACCATCCGGCTAGTATCTTGATCGGCAATTCCCAGGAATTCGCCCGATGGTCCGACGGGCGCGAGGAAGGCAGTATCGGCGTAGATGAGTGCTATCCATACGGGAAGACAGTTACAGCGCTTAGGCGCATCACAAAGGAGGATACCGATGTCCGTCGCGAAGATCATCGAAATCAGCTGCGAGTCGCCAAAGAGCTTTGAGGATGCCATCCAAAGCGGCATCACCAGGGCTTCCAAGACCATCCACAACATCAAAGGGGCGTGGGTCAAGGAGCAGCAGGTCGTCATCGACAGCAACAAAATCACGCTGTATCGAGTCGACCTCAAGGTCACCTTCGTGTTGGATGCATAGCGCCGTACGTTTCGGGTTATAACCGAGCACGGATTGGACAGCGACTCGTTTATGCTAGTGGCTGCGTGGAAGCAGTATGGTGAACGTCGTGCCCTTTCCCGGCTGGCTTTCGACTTGAATAGACCCGTGATGCTCTTCGACGATGCCCTTGACTACGGTCAACCCGAGTCCGGTTCCTTTTCCGAATTCTTTGGTCGTGAAGAATGGATCGAAAATTCGGTTGAGCACGTCGGGCGGAATGCCGTGCCCTGTGTCGGCGATTGTCAGCTTGACCGTATCCTTGCTGGATGCGAGGGCGAGACGCAACCGTCCCCCTTCCGGCATGGCGTGGAGCGCGTTCATGATGAGGTTAATGATGACCTGGCTCATCTGATCACTGTCTGCCTGGACGTTCGGCAGACCGGGATCGACCACCGTGTCGACCTGCACCCGATGGTTCGACAGCCGCTCTTGAAACATTTCCAAACAGCTCTCGACAACGTCCTGCAGCCGCAACGGACCCGGCTGCGGCGGCTTGCGGCGGGCAAACGAGAGCAATTGGTTCATGACCCGTGTGATTCGCTCCACCTGGTCGACGATCGTTTGCAGGCCCTTCTTGACCCGCTCTTCGGCGACTCGCTCCAACAGGTATTCGGCCCGCCCTAAGATGACATTCATTGGCGTCCCGATCTCATGCGCCATTCCCGAAGCCACCGTCCCGAGCTCGGCAACTCGCTCCGTCCGGCGCAATTGCTCTTCCAACCGAATGCGCTCGGTGACGTCTCGTAGGATGACCGTGAGGAACCTCGTGCCTTCGACCGTCACCTGAGAGATGGCCGCTTCGATGGGGAACTCCTGCCCATCCGACCGAAGCCCCGTCACCGTACCCAGTTGTCCCATCTTGCGGCTGGTCACGCCCGACTGCCCGAATTTCTTGACGTCGGAACGGTGAGATTCGCGGAAGCGTGCCGGGATGAACCGGTCAAGCGGCTGGCCGATGGCATCCCGTGCCGGGCATTGAAACATCCGCTCGGCTGCGTGGTTGAAGACGACGATCTTCTGTTCATGGTCGATGGTAATGATCGCATCCATGGCCGACTGGATGATCCCTTCGAGCCTGAGCTGACTGCCCAGATATTCCTTTTCCGCTCGCTGCCGATGTTCCTCGGCTCCGAGAAAGGCCGTTTCGGCGTGAGACCGCTCCTCGCGCTCGAACATCAAATCCTGCAATGCCTTCGCCCGCCGCGTTTCAGCTTCCGTGAGGTTGGTTTGCGCTCGCTTGAACTGATAAACCCCATACCCGAGCAGCCATAGAACGAGCGTTCCTAGGACGCGATTGATGACCGCATATTCCCAATGCACGCCGCCGGCTTTGAGAAAGAGGGCCAGCCACAGCAAAACGGTCGTCACCAGACAGACGTGCAGTTGATCCCGTTCGCGCGGTGATGGGAACGTCAGGAGGAGAGGAAGCACATAGAGGATTGAGAGCGCCACTCCGACCGGAGTGATCACATCGAGGACGAAGATCGTGATAGTCAAAAGGGCGACGGCCCAGGGCATGAAGCGTCTGTGCATAGGCCCCGACAACGGCATGATGGCGCCGAGATCACATTGCCCATTAATCCGGAGGAACCCCGCCGTCAATTTCGGCTAGCTTCCGGTACAACGTCTTCCGGTCGATTCCCAGCGCCTGGGCGGCTTTGTACTTGTTGCCGGCATTTTTGTCGAGAATCCTCTTGATGTATTCCTTTTCCAGTTCATGCAGGGACAGCATTTTCTCCGCCGCTTCGTCGAGAATGCGGCGTTCTCCGCGGGCGCCCTGTACGGCCGGCGGAAGATCGTCGGAGGAGATCCTCTCTCCCCGGCTGAGCGTGACGGCCCGTTCGATGACATTCTCCAACTCACGGACGTTGCCGGGCCATCCGTAGTCCATCAGCATGGCCAAGGCGCATTCGCTGATACCTTTCACTTCCTTCCCCCGAGACTCGCTGCACTTTTTGAGAAACGCGTCAACGAGCAGCGGAATATCCTCCCGCCGCTCGCGCAGTGGAGGCAATTTCATCTCAATCACGTTGAGGCGATAGTAGAGATCGTCGCGAAAATGCTTCGCTT
>DATELB010000172.1:0-9821 GCA_035277085.1 Nitrospira sp.
TCGCTCCGGATCAAAAAGTGTGGATGGATAAGATGATCAAAGAGGGCAAAATTGCCATACCTCCCGGGGGAACACTCGAGAAGGGCTCGCTCTATTCGATGTTCATCCGCATGCTCCTGCACAATGCGATGGAGGAACAAAAGAGGCAGGAAGCGCTGGAAGCAGACGACGAAGACGACGAGTAGTACAGGATGCTCAAAACGTTTTTCTGCTACGTTCTCACGTCACTCAAGTCCTCGACATACCGGTAAAACGTATGCCTCGGACTTTCGTTCGTTGCGGCCTTGCATAAAACCGTTTTGAGCATCCTGTTGGTCGGACCGTATCCCATCCGATTCAACGAATATCCCTCTCGATACAGCAAGTGACCCAATCTCAGAGTGATTTGAACGCCACTCGAGCGGCTTTGATGGTCCGCTCGATATCGGCAGGCGTGTGTGCGGTGGAGAGAAACGCCGCCTCGAACTGTGAAGGCGCCAGATACACTCCCTGTTCAAGCATTCGATGAAAAAACTGTCCGTACCGTTTCGTGTCCGAGCGCTTGGCGCTGTTCCAGTCGACGACGGGTTCGGACGTGAAAAACGACGTCATCATCGAGCCGACTCGATGTTGAACGAGCGGGATGCCCGCCTGTTTGGCTTCCTTGCCGATGCCTTCGGCCAACTGAGCTGAGCGTTCTTCCAGCTTCTTGTAGAGTTGTTTGGTCCGAAGTTGCTTGAGCGTGGCTAGCCCGGCGGTGACGGCTAGCGGATTTCCCGACAGGGTTCCCGCCTGATAGACGGGTCCTGCCGGCGCGATTAGATCCATGATTTCCACGCGACCGCCGTAAGCGCCCACCGGAAGCCCTCCGCCGATGATCTTTCCCAGGACGGTCACGTCCGGCGTAATGCCGTACAGCGCCTGAGCTCCGCCGTAGTCCGCGCGGAAGCCGGAGATCACCTCGTCGAAAACGAGCAAACTGTCGTTGTCGAGCGTCAACTGGCGGAGGGCCGGTAGAAAATCGGGAGCCGGCGGTACCACACCCATGTTGCCGGCGATCGGTTCGACGATGACACAAGCGATCTGTTTGCCCCGTTCGCGAAAGAGCTGCTCTACGGCACGGATATCGTTGTACGGAGCGGTGAACGTATGCTTGGTGAAGTCGGCGGGAACGCCGAGTGAGTCGGGAATCCCGAGCGTCATCATTCCCGAGCCCGCCTTGGCAAGCAGGTAGTCGCTGTGGCCGTGATAGCAGCCTTCGAATTTCACAATGCCGTCTCGTTTGGTAAAGCCTCTGGCCACTCGGATGGCGCTCATCACCGCTTCCGTGCCAGAACTGACGAGCCGGATCTTCTCCATCGAGGGAATCGCCTGGCGAATCACGCGGGCCAAGTCCACTTCAAGCGCCGTGGGGGCTCCATAGCTGGTCCCTAGGCCGGCGGCTTTCTTGATGGCGGCAATGACCGGAGGGGAGGCATGCCCAAGGATCATCGGCCCCCAGGAAAGTACGTAGTCTATGTACGCATTTCCATCCAAATCGTAGAGTCGGGCGCCTTTGGCCCGCTGAATAAATCGAGGGTGTCCGCCGACAGATCGGAAGGCTCTGACCGGACTGTTCACGCCGCCGGGGATGAGCTGCTGTGCTTCCTCAAACAGCTTGATAGATCGGGTAATTTTCATAACGGGCGCGCACCCTATCATGCCGAAAGTGACCGGTCAAGAAAGCGGAGGGATTGACGAAGTCTTTGCCGCGAATTGCCTCACGTGAGGACAAAAAGTGTGTAAAAGGATACGTCGGTTTCTTGATTTGATACAGTGTTCTCGATCTGTGAGCAAAACGAAGCTTCGAATTCTCAGCAATTGACGTACGTCGTTCCGTTCCTTACCGCGGCGTGACAATTGCTTGCAATAACTAAGCGCTCATGACAGCGCATCTTTATCCACAGCTCAAGGAATAAGCATGAAGGTGGTCTGTTCTTGGTGCCGGAAAGAGGGGAAGGCCGAGTTTGTCCGCGAGAAGGCACCGCTGGATGATGCCCGTGAGACGCACGGTATTTGTGCCCTACACGGGCATCAGATCCGTCAGCACTGGCAGGCTTCGATTCCGAAGAAAACCTCAGCGCCTTTCTTTGGAGCAGCCTCGACGTTTGCACTGCTTCGCTGGACGGACCTCCTCAACGTGACCAGGAAGATCAAATCCTGATCAGCCGTTATCGTGAACTCCGCGTCCGGCCGGACGGCCGGGCCGCGGCGGCAGTGATCTGCGGCAATCCGCACCGCCTGAACTTCGACTGTTCCCCCTCCGACACCGTCAGGAGAGTATGGAAGGGGACCGGCCGTTTGCCCTCCCGGCCGGCCTGTCCAGAACCCCAGGCTTCGCCGGCGTCGCTCAACACTTCCAGAAACGTGGCGAATTCTTCTTCGTCATCCGGAAGGATGAGTTGGGCGTCGGTGAAAAGCAGGACGTAGCCTTTCGCGGGCAGCCATTCCAAGTCCGCCAAACATTCCTCCACGGCGTCCCAATTGTGGCCGAAGTAGTCGGGAAACTCCAAGGCGCGGGCCATTTCGTCGAAGAGGCCGTTCGTGTTACGGCAATGGGCGCCGGCTAAGACCCGCCGTATGAATCCTGCGGGAGTGTTGACCACCGAATCGGCGCGCTGTCCCGGCTTTAGAACCAGGAGCGCCGTCCAGGGAGGTTTGCTGGATTGCAGATGAGTCGCGAGCGAGATCTGTGGTCCGTGCGCGGCCATGTCAGATCAGTTCAATGGAAGGAACGTTCGGTAATGGTCGTCGGTGTAGTAGGCCTTGCCGGTCCGTTGTTCGATGACGAGCCGCTCCGCATCGCGGGAGTGTCCGGGAAGTCTTCGGTTGACGTCGTATTCTTTATAGCGCCCGCCGGGGAGTCGACGTTCCCGGTTGTGAAACGTCTTTCCTCCCACATAACCGGGGAGCGGTTCACCGTTGCGCCGCTTCAGCGTCTCCAGCAGCGCGTAGGCTTTCTCCGGGGCGGTATGCTCGATCGCCTGTTGTGACCCGGAGTCCTGTACGGGCGGGCTCTGGACAGGAGCGCTGATCTCCGCTTCAGTCAGCCCCGCGCCGCACGCCCCGTTGTCTTCAAGCCCGCTCGAGAAGCAGAGGCCCGATAATACGAAGCAGGTCGAGAGCAGGACCGGTCGGTTCGTCGCTCGACGTAACATCTGCATTCACATGTCGGCAACATGCGGGACGTCGGTGTCGGGACGGGAAAAACCGTAGCATGCGATCTCGAAGCAGGTCAACGCCGCCGCAATGCCCTGTCGGATATGCTTTCGAAGATGCCGTTTGGTAGAATGACGTGCCGTGTCACGATCTTTTTCCTGCTCGCTCTGTCCGGAACCGCCTCAATCTACGCCGATGGGCATGATGCCGACCCGCAGCTCCATTGCCGTCATCGGTCTGATCTGTCTGGTGTCGTGGCTGCTGGCCCCAGAAACGGGCGTCGCTTGGGCTCAAACGGGGGGACTCAGCCATTCGCCGGCTGACATAGTCAAGAAGTATTTTGAGCTGGATCAAAAGGGCGCTAAGCTCGATTCGACCTCCTTTGAGACGCTGGCCCCCTATCGAAGTTGGGACAGCGAGCCGGTGTGGGGAAAGGTCATTGTCATTCGAGGATTCTCAGTCGCCGAGCATCACCGGGACTGGGAAGTGGTGGATCGGTTGGAAGTCGTCATTCCGGTCACGTTTCAGGTCATTGGCGCCGTCTATTTGGAGACGGCCGGATTTCTTCCGGAACCATCCGTCGAGCAGATTCGCGTCCGCGTCAAATCGGTGAAAAATCGCTGGCGCATCATTGAACCGGTGCTCCCCCCGCACGTCGGCCAGAAGCGCATGCTTAACTTCGTCAAGGAAGCTTGGGTGAAGGAAACCGAGCCGGCGAAGCGCGAGAGCTTGGCTGTGCTGCAGGATGAGTTACGGAAGGCCAAATAGAGAGGCACGATGGGGAAGACCGCGATCGACCTGTTGATCTTTGACTTGGACGGCACGCTCATCGAATCGAAATGGGACATTGCCGCGTCCGTCAATCTCGCATTGGAAGAGCTGGGGCTGCCTCAACGGCCGGTTGAGGAGATTTTCGGGTTTGTCGGCGACGGGGTGAAGAAATTGCTTCGGCTGGCCGTCGGCGAACATGAGCGTGTCAGCTTCGAGGAGGCGCTGGCTGTGTTCCGGCGCCACTATCTCGCCCATTGCTTGGACCGGACCGTCTTCTATCCAGGCATCGAAAAGACGCTCGTCCACTTTGCCGGTACGCGGAAGGCCGTTGCCACGAACAAGTCGATCGAATACACGAACGTGATTCTGCAGGGCCTGGGTCCCCAGCACTTTCAGTTCGTCGTCGGGGGGGACAACGGATTCGGGTTGAAGCCGGAACCCGGTATGTTGCTGCACATCATGGAACGGCTCGACGTATCCAAAGACCGGACGGTCTTGGTCGGAGACAGCACCAACGATATCAACGGAGGACACAACGCCGGCATCCGCGTCTGCGCCGTCGGTTACGGGATGGGGAACCGAGAAAAGATGGCCGCATGCCAGCCGGACTGGTTTATTGAACGACCGGAAGAATTAATGGAGATTTTTGAATGAACAGTACCATCGGACAGCGGGCTATACACCGTAAAGCAGTCATCGCCCGTCGAGCGGCGGGATGCAGCAGCGCTCTCGTCCTCATCTTCGGTTTGACCGTCGGCGCGAGCGCCGGCGCGCCGGCCGGTCTCGCCGACCGGGTCATTGAACATAAGCTGGCGAACGGCATGACGGTTCTCATGGTCGAGCGCCATCAGGCACCCGTCGTCTCGGTCAACCTGACGTTCGGCGTCGGCGGGGTGAATGAACAGGTCGGGCAAACCGGCCTCGCCCATCTGTACGAGCACATGGCGTTCAAAGGGACGAGCACCGTCGGAACTAAGGACTACGAGAAGGAAAAACCCATCCTTGAGGAGTTGCACCGGGTCGGGACCGAACTCGAGCAGCGCCAGCGGGATCTTGCCCGGCGGAGCCAAGACCTCCCGGCCGATGCCAACGAGAAGGCCGCCATTGAAGCGCTCCAGAAGCGGTTCAAGGAACTGCAAGAACAGGCGGCTCAATACGTCGCCGGCAATGAAGTGGCGCTGCTGTACCAGCGTCATGGGGGCGTGGGTCTCAATGCGTCGACGGGCAAGGATCTCACCCGGTACGTGATCAGCTTGCCCTCGAACCGGCTGCCTTTATGGGCGGCGATTGAATCCGACCGGATGGCTCGTCCCGTGCTTCGTGAATTTTATAAGGAACGAGGCGTGGTCATGGAGGAGCGCCGTTTGCGGAACGACGACAGCCCGACCGGCCTTCTGTATGAAACCTTTACCTCGGCGGCTTTCCGTGCGCATCAATATGGAGTGCCCACAATCGGGTGGGAGTCGGACATTCTCTCTCTGACCCCGGCCGCCACGGAAGCTTTTTTCAAGACGTACTATGGGCCCGGCCGGGCGACGATCGGCATCGTGGGAGACATCGATCCCAAAGAAGTGGTGACCTTGATTGAGAATACGTTCGGGAAAATTCCGCCCGCCCCACCGCCGCCTCAAATCGTGACCATCGAACCTCCGCAGCGGGGAGAGCGACGTGTCGAGGTGGAATTCGACGCCGAACCGGCGCTCGCAATCGGCTTTCACAAGCCGGGCCTCGGCCATCCGGACGACTATGTGTTCGATGTCATCGATGAGTTGCTCACGGACGGACCGACGTCGCGGCTGTATACAAAACTCGTACGCGAGTCCCGGCTGGCCGCCTCCGTCAATTCGGACGCTAACTATCCGGGCGTCCGGGCGCCCAACCTTTTCGTCCTGAGCGGAACGCCTCTGGCGCCTCACACGGCGGCGGAAGTGGAGGCCGCGATTCTGGCCGAACTCGAACGTCTGAAGAAGGAACCGGTCTCCACCAAGGAATTGGAACGAATCATCAACAACCTGGATGCCGACATGGTCCGCGCGCTGCGGTCGAACAGCGGGTTGGCCTCACAGCTCGCGTTGTATCAAACCGTTGCCGGGGATTGGCGATACGTGCTCAAGTCGCGGGACAAAATCGCCGGCGTGACCCCCGCGGACATTCAACGCGTGGCCACCCAATATTTCACGAAGTCAAACCGCACGGTCGCGACCCTGGTCAAGAAGAGCGGCTCAAAGCCCTTGACGACTGCGGCGTCGAGCAAGGAGGGCCGGTCATGATTCTCAAGGCTCTCTTCTCTCGTGTTCGGAGACTCGAACTTCTCGTGCTCACCGTCGCTGTCTTCTCCAGCGGGCCAATGGCGTGGGGCGAAAACGCGGCGGTCGGAGACCCCCGGAGCATGCTCTTCCCGCCGGTTGAATTTGCGCCGTCCGAACCGGCGCGGGTCGTGCTCGAAAACGGCATGGTCGTGTATCTGCTGGAAGACCACGAGCTGCCGCTGGTGAACCTGTCGGCGATGATCCGGACGGGCGGGTGGCTTGAACCGGAGGACAAAGTCGGGCTCGCGGCCTTGACGGGCGCAGTCATGCGAACGGGCGGCGGTGGTGGAAAAACTGCCGAGCAAATCGACGAGGAGCTCGAACAATTTGCCATCGACATCAACTTCGCCATGGGACGGCAGTCGGGATCCGCATCCTTAGACGTTCTGAAAAAAGATCTCGATCGCGGGATTCAGATCTTCGCGGGACTCTTGCGTCAGCCGGCGTTCGAAACGGGACGGGTCGAGCTGGCGAAACTTCAAACTGTTGAAGGCATCCGCCGCCGGCAGGACAGCCCCGGCTCGATCGTCGGCCGGGAATTTCTCAAGCAGCTCTACGGGGCCGAGCATCCCAGTGCCCGGGAGAACACTGTTGAATCGGTCAACCGTATCACGCGTGAAGATCTCGTCGCGTTCCACCGGCGGACCGTCCATCCCAACGGCATCATTCTCGGAGTGACCGGCGATTTCAAGCAGGCCGACATGATCGCGCTGCTGCAGGCGACGTTCCGCGACTGGAAGAAGGGCGACGTGCCGGACTTGAAAATCGCCGACGTACGGCAGGATGCAGGGTCGGCGATCGTCCGGTTCGTGAACAAGGATACCTCCCAGACGCATCTGCGCATCGGGCACCTGACCATCAGGGAGGATGACCCCGATTATGTGCCGCTGGCGATTGCTAACGACATTCTCGGCGGCAGCTCGTTCCGCAGCCGGCTCTTCAACGATGTGAGGACAAAACGAGGGCTCGCCTATTCGGTGGGCAGCCGGCTGAATGTCGGCATGCACGACCAGGGCGTCTGGTTGATGCGGGCGGAAACGAAGCTTCCCTCCACACAGGAGGTCGTCACGCGCTTCGTCGCCAACATGGAGCGGATGCGGACGGAACTCGTCACCGACGCCGAATTGGCCGAGGCGAAAGAAGCCTACGTCAACTCCTTTGTATTTTCATTCGCCAGCCCTGCTGCGATTGTCGGCCGTTTCGTCGAATTAGAATACGACGGCCTGCCGAAAGATTTCCTCCAGCAGCTGCGTGCACGCGTGATTGCCCTGAACAAGGAGGATGTCTTGAAGGCGGCGAAGAAGCACTTTCACCCCAACCGTCTGACGATCGTCGCCGTCGGACCCGGTGAGGCCCTGCCAAAGCTCCTGTCGGGGTTCGGGGAAGTGAAGGAAATAAAGTTGGCTCCGGAAGGGTAAGGGATGTCGGCTGACGAAGGGCGGGCATCTTCGGCGTCGTCATAATGCGATGGTTTCTGAGTCATCGTTGAACACTTCTATGACTCGACCGCACGCTCGTATGAGGCTGCGCCGCAGCGGCGCAATGCCGTCGCGTGCTATTCAGGCAGCTCTTAGTCGCTTATGACGCTATGCCGAACGCCTTAATGCCCATCCCTTCCAGCCGACAGGAATGACAGCGAGGGACTTTAGCCAATGAGACCTGGACTCGACATATCGTATGATGAGGAGCAACACGAGACATGGCTTTGGAAGATGATTTTTCGGACATCCTTAAGAAAGCGCGCACCGGACTGAGGCTCTCCGTGGGAGACGTCGCCCGCTTGACCGGGCTGCCGGGCGCGGACATCACCGCCCTGGAACGAGGCGATCAGCTGCGTGACCGGGCGGAACTCCGGGCTCTTTCGACCGCGCTCAGCCTACGGCTTACTGCCTTGGAAGCGATTGTGCTGGACAAGTGGGCGCCGCGCCCCCTGCCGCTCATGTCCGGCATTGAAACCGTGCAGGGCGAAATCAGCGGATATGCGGTCAAAGGCTACGTCGTGCATGATGGCGGCGAAGCGGTGCTCATCGATACGGCGTACAATGCAGAGATGATGCTGGAGATCCTCGAGGCACGGCGCCTGCGCCTTGTCGCAGTCTGTCTCACGCACGGTCACTCGGACCATGCCGAAGGGATTCAACGGATCCTCAGTCGTTGGCCCGTTCCGGTCTATCTCGGCCCGGCGGACGTGACACTGCTGCATTGGAAACCTTCGGAGGAACGCCTGGCGCCGCCTCACCATGGCGGGACGATTCACGTCGGGCGGCTGGAACTCCGGTGCCTCGAGACGCCAGGGCACACGGCCGGCGGCATCTGCTATCGTGTCGAAATGCCGTGGGGACCGGTGTCTTTTGTCGGCGACACGCTGTTCGCCGGATCGATCGGCCGCTCCAATCCCGCCCAACTCTATCACACCCATCTCGAGTCGGTGGCGCGTCATGTGTTGAGTTTGCCGCAGGATTGTCTCTTACTGCCGGGACATGGTCCGGGCACTACGGTTGAGGAAGAGCTGCAGCACAACCCGTTTTACACCCCGCGCTAAAGGCCGACGCTGTAGGCGGTCCGCATGCACCAACCGATGGCCCAGCACAATCTTCCCGACGGAAGCGACAGCGGCCGCCTTCCATCTGAGGACCATTCAACGGACGAGCTCGCCGACGATGCGGCCGAAGAGGAATCGACCTTCTCACGTTGGACATTGCCGATCGTCTTATTCGGCCTCACAGTATGTACCACGTTATGGGCCGGTGCCTATCAAGCCTACAGGGGAACGATTCGTGGGCCGGTGGCCTTCATATGGGAACACCCGGAGATGCTGTGGCAGGGAATGCCTTTTGCCGGAACGTTACTCTTCATTCTCCTGACGCATGAGTTCGGGCACTTCATTCTGTCGAAAATCCACCGCGTCCCGGCCTCCCTTCCGCTCTTCATCCCGGGACCGCCGCATTTCATCGGGACGTTCGGCGCCATTATCCGGATCCGGGGACCCATCCTGAACCGGCGGGCGCTGTTCGACATCGGCGTCGCCGGCCCGCTGGCCGGTTTTGCGGTCGCGCTGGTCGCGCTGATCGTCGGACTCTTTCTTTCTACGGTGGTGGATCGGACGTTTACCTATGGATGGAAGTTGGGTGAGCCGCTCCTATTGAAGTTCATGACCTGGCTAATCCTGGGACCAGTACCGACAGATGCTGACGTCATACTACATCCGGTGGCATTCGCCGCCTGGTTCGGACTCTTCGTGACGTCATTGAATCTGATGCCCATCGGCCAGCTCGATGGTGGGCACGTGGCCTATGCCTTGTGGGGACACCGTCAGCGGGCAATGGCGTTAACCGTCATTCCGCTACTGATCATGCTTGGATTCGTTGGCTGGCCTGGATGGTTCATCTGGGCGTTTATGGCAGGAGTCTTTGGCGTTGAGCATCCGCCTGTTGTCGATCCGCAGGTGCCGCTGGGAACTGCCAGAGCGCTATTAGGTTGGGTCGCGTTCGCAGTATTTGTGCTGACTTTCGCCCCCGTTCCTTTATCCCTCTAGTAGCCCGCTTACGCCGGCGGTCGCGTCAC
>DATELB010000173.1:0-12848 GCA_035277085.1 Nitrospira sp.
TCCAGCACGCCGCCTACATAGGCTTCCACCAACCGCCGGCTGTGCATAAGATTCCGGTAAGCGACTTCCACTTCATTTTCGACTACATTGAGGGCCTTATTCAAGTCGGCCTCGGCGGTCTGCACCGCCACTTCCGCCTGCCGGATGCCGCCTTGATTCCGATTGAACAGCGGAAGCGGCATGCCGAAATTGAGCGCCCACTGCTGCGGGTTGTCGGGGCCTTGGGCGCCTTGAACGGCGTATCCCGTGCCCACCGTCAAGTCCGGCACGCGGTAAGCCTTGGCGAGCCGCAGGTCGGCTTCCCGTTGGGACTGGGTAAAGCGTTTCGACCGCACGTCCGGCCGCACATCGATCGCGACGACCCGCAATTTTCCGATCTCAGGGTCGATGCGTTTGAACTCCAAATCCGTGGTCAGCTCGAGCGTCGTCGCGGGCGAGAGACGCAACAGTTGGCGGAGATCCCCGCGGGCCGTTTCGGCTTCCTGCAAGGATTGAATGACCTGGGAATGAAAATCGACCGTCTGCAGCCGGATCCGAATCAGGTCGACTTCGGCGATGTAGCCCTTCTTGAAGCGAATCGTATTGATGTCGAGTATTCGCGAAAACCGGTCGCGGTTCTCCTCCGCAATCGCAAGCCGGCGCTGCGCCAACTGCACGCGGTAATAGCTGTCCTTGACGGTGAAGCCCAGCTGTCGAACCGCATCCTCGAACGCCGCCTCGGCGGACTGCGCGCCGAATCCCGCGCTTTCAATCCGGTAGCCGCGCTTGCCAGCCAGCTCGAATAACTGCTGGGCCTGGACGAAGATTTGCCCGCTGTTGCCCGCCGTGTGGCCCTGCGTGAAGGAGGCCAAATTCCCGATCGACATGACCGGATTGGGAAACAGCCTGGCGGTGATCTGTTGTCCTTTGCTGTATTCGATGCCGTATTTAGCGATGAGAACGTCGAGATTCTGCTGGAGAAACAAGCCCAGCGCGTCCGTGAGGGAGATCCGGATCGAGGCGGGCGGACGTTGTTCAACGGAAGGAGGACCCGGCGGTGCGGCTGGGGCTTGAGACGCTGACAAGGAGAGCAGACCGGCGAGCAGCCCAATCGAACACGAGGTCCATCGCCTATCTTGCCGAAACACGTATGGTTCCCCGCAGACAACCGATGCGCGTCGAGGCGATCATGTGACCCCCTCGGATATTTCACGACAGCTGCATTATACAGTGTCCTACATATGATGCAAATAATCCGAGGATAAATCAGCACTTAGTTCCGACCGGTCATCGGCCGGGGCATTGGAAGATGGGGGGAGAAAGCCGTGAGAATTAACTCGGCAGGCAACTATAGACCGACACTCGGCTTCGAATTCGAGGCGCGCAAATGTTTGCGGACGCGGACCTGTTCATGGTGTTTGCGCAGCAGTTGCTGGCGAATTGCGTTCCGGTCTTCGGCGACGATCCGGACCAAGCGGTCGACATCTTCTGCATGGTCACGGACTAATTCGGAGAGTTTCTGCATCTGCGATTCGAGGTGTTCCAGCCGCCATTGGAGGCCTTCTTGGTCTTGACGCGGTTTTTTCTTGGAGGGCGACACCCCTCTTTTTGCCAGGGACGACATCAGCACATCCTCTTTCATATCCACCCCTTCCAACCCACCGCTTGAATGAACAACGGCCTTCGTCATGCGTAGTATCGACCGCCGCACCCCGGATGTCAACGGATTCGCTTTCTTTCTATTTGCAGAGGCTTCCTGCTACAATCGCGACCATGGAAAACATCTTCACAATGGTACTAGCCGGAGGCCGCGGAGAGCGGTTGCATCCGCTCACCGAACACCGGGCGAAACCCGCCGTGCCCTTCGGCGGCAAGTACCGCATCATCGACTTCACGCTCAGTAACTGCCTCAATTCCGGGCTGCGAAAAGTGGCCGTCTTAATCCAGTACAAGTCACACTCTCTCGATCGGCACATCCGCACGGGATGGGACGTATACAACGCCGAACTGGGTGAATTTATCGCCTCGATTCCACCACAGCAGCGAATCAGCGAAGAATGGTATCGGGGCACCTCCGATGCCGTGTATCAGAACTTGTTTCTACTCGACGCCGATCAACCTGAATATGTCCTCATTCTCGCCGGCGACCACATCTATAAGATGAACTACATGGAGATGTTCCATTGGCTTGTGGCCAAGAATGCGGACGTGGTGGTTGGCGCCCTCGATATCCCGATCGAGGAGTCCAGGCGATTCGGCATCATGAGCGTCGATGAGGACTTTGCCGTGCGGGAGTTCAATGAAAAGCCCGCCAAGGCCAACCACATTCCAGGCGATCCCACCAAGGCCTTTGCCTCGATGGGCATTTACCTTTTCAAAGCCAAAAGCCTGCGCGAAGAACTCATCGCAGACGCCCAGGAGGACACGCCGCACGATTTCGGCAGAAACATCATTCCCCGCATGATCGGCTCACGCCGCGTCTATGCCTTCAATTTTCAAGACGCTAATAAGAAGGCCGTCAAATACTGGCGCGATATTGGAACGCTCGACGCCTATTGGGAAGCCAACCTCGATCTCGTCGCCGTCGATCCGCTCTTCAATCTGTATGACCAGCAGTGGCCCATCCGCACTTATCAGGGCCAGAATCCCCCGGCCAAATTCGTGTTCGCACAAGACTATCAGGGCGGCCGCATGGGCGTCGCCCTCGACTCGATCGTCTGCGGCGGATGCATCATCTCAGGAGGGCGCGTCCAGACGTCCGTCCTGTCCCCGAACGTGCGGGTTCAGGACCACGCGGACGTTCGTGAATCCGTCATTATGGAGAACGTGGTGATCGGCGAACATTGCCGCATCAGGCGGGCCATCATCGACAAGGACGTCGACATTCCGCCAAAAACGGAAATCGGATACGACCGTGCGGCCGATGCGCAACGCTTTCACGTCACGGATTCCGGCATCGTGGTCATCTCAAAGGGAATGAAGCTGAATGCCTCCGTCGATTCATCCGGTTGATCTCATCGAGTCTCTCCGGCAGAAACACCTCACTCCGGCCATTGTGTTCCTGACGTCCAGACGCGCGTGCGACGAAGCGATGGAGTCGTTCGACCATACCCGGTCCTTCCTGCCTCCCGCACGTCAGGAGGCGATCGCCAAAGTCCTTGAGCAGGTGATCAGCCAATATCCGAGTATCGCCGACCATCCGTTGATTCCCACAGTGCAACGGATCGGCGTCGCGGCGCATCACGCCGGGCATCTGCCTTCCTGGAAAATCGCGGTCGAAGAGTTGATGCGCCACGGCTGCCTGGATGCCGTCTTCGCGACGACGACCCTCGCGGCCGGCGTGGATTTTCCCGCGCGGACCGTCATCATCACGCAATCGAGCATCAGAAAAGCGCGCGATTTCACCGACCTCACGATCGGGGAAGTCCAGCAGATCGCCGGGCGCGCCGGCCGCCGGGGAAAGGACCTCGTCGGTTTTGCGATCGTGACACCGTCGCCGTACATTGACCTCGGCGTCATCACGAAGGGGTTGACGGGCCAGCCCGAGGCGATCAACAGCCAGTTCGTGATTAGTTATCCGATGGTGTTGAACCTCCTCAAAGCCCATCCGCTCGATCAAATGCAACCCATCCTCGCGAAGAGTTTTGCGCAGTTTCAGTTGAATCAGCGCGCGGATGTCCTGGTACGAAAACTCGACGATCTGCACCGGCAACTCGAGCCCTATGGGCCTCGTGTGTGCACCGATTGGATTTCGCAATGGCAATTATTCGACCACGTTCGCCGGCAGCGCGCGCACCGGGCCCCGGCCAGACGGCACGAGCCGCCCGAAGTGGCCGCCCGCTTTCATTTTCTGACGCCGGGACGCGTAGCCGGTCTTTCCAAAAGCCGCGGCGTCGTGCTTCGGCAATATCGAAGCAAAGGCCAGAAGAGCCCGATGGTGACGCTGCTACGTGCGGGCGGCGCGATAACGGAAGTCCCGGCCGCGATCGTCACGGAAGTTTTCGACCACATGCTAGACTGCGTGGAAGCGCCCGTGTATCCGTGGTCTACGCCGGAAAGCATCGAGCAGCTCCTTCGAGAACTCGAGGAGCTGCCGCCGCGCCTTCCCGTCCTACCCATCATCATTCCTAAAGAAGAGCTGATACCGGACGCCATCGTGCAAACCTTGGGTGATTTTTCCTGTCCCACCTGCCCGTCGCGTTCCGCCTGCCAAAAAGACCATGCGCACGCCTCGAAGCTCCGCCAGGAGCAACAGCGTCATATGAAGGCGATTCAGGCATTGCGGACCAGTCTCTGGCACCGCTTTCAAGAAAAGATCGATGCGCTGCAGCAGTTCGGCTACTTGTCGCCAACGGCCCACCTGACCGAGACCGGCGAATGGGCCAGGCTGATCCGCATCGACCATTCGCTGTTGATCACCGAGCTCGTCCGGGCCGACGCCTTCACGGGGGCCTCACCGGCGCTGCTCGCGGCAGTGATGTCGAGCATCGCGCACGACGACGACCGGCCTGGCGCCTTTCCCCGCATCAGCCCGGGCCTGGGCTCGCTGCTCGCGCAGGTGCGCAAGCTGGCTGAATCACTATCGCCCTACGAAGATCCTCCCCTTCTGCGCGCGGACATCGCCGCAGTCACGGAGCAGTGGATCGCGGACCCCACGCTCACCTGGATCGGGCTCTGCAAGAAGACCACTATGGCCGAAGGCGATATCTATCGTCTGTTAGCGCGTACTTTGGAGTTTCTCTCACAGATTCACGGGCTGAGGCACACGCATCCGGCGCTGGCGGACTGCGCCTCCCAGGCGATCGCGAGTCTGCGGCGCGGCGTGCTCGAGGAGCTGCCATGAGGAGACATCCATGGTCAAAGGTCATTGATCAAGCGACGGATTGCCAATATTTGGCTTTTCATGGCCTCGTGACCGTTGACTATTGACGATATATATCTATGACCACCGACGAACTCGAGAAACTTCTCGTCCAACAACCGGTCGCCCTGCTGCACCAATTGGCTCGCGGCCGGGTCCACCGCCATTTCCGGGCCGGCAAACGCCGGTTGATCGAACTCCTGCTGCGCCATTCTTCCGAAAACCGCCAAGGTTTTGAATCGGATTTAATGTCGCTGATCAGTGAGCGCCAAGCGCAGCCTAACGATCCCGCCCATCGCCCTGCCGCAGAGCGGCCGAGACCGGCACCGAGGCCTGCATCGCATGGACGACCTCAGGTTTCTCACGAGCCGGAGCACCATGAACCGGCAGTCTCATTGGCCGCCTGGCTGGAAGGCATAGGCGTGCCGCCGCCGCAGCCGTTCGTTCCCGACGCCTGGCAGGAGGAGGCGCTGGCCCAGCTTCAGGAAGGGGACGTCATCGTGAGCGTGCCGACGGGGAGCGGCAAGACGTACGTCGCTGTGGAGGCGGCGCGGCGCGCGATGGACGACAATCGCACCGTGATCTACACGTCGCCGCTCAAGGCTTTGTCGAACACAAAGTACACGGAGTTCTGCAAGATCTTCGGCCCAGAACGCGTCGGCATCTTGACCGGGGACCGCCGGGACAACGGCCAAGCGCCGCTGTTGATCATGACGACGGAAATTCTACGAAATTTGCTGTATGACGCGGCCGGCGGCGAAATCGACCTTCGGCTCGATACCCTGGGACTCGTCATCATGGATGAGTCCCAGTACCTGGCGGATCCGGAACGGGGGGTCGTCTGGGAAGAAACGATTATTTTCTGTCCGTCGCAGGCCAGACTCCTGCTTCTCTCGGCCTCGATCGGCAATCCCCACGACATTGCCGAGTGGCTGACGTCCATACGTGCGACACCCTGCCGCTTGATCAAGCACAGCAAACGGACGGTGCCGCTGCGCGCCGGTTATCTCCATCCGGACGGAAAACTGACACCCCTCTTCCGCACGATCGGCATCCCCTACGGACACCCCGGGCACCTGCATCCCGAAGCCAGACGGCTTTTCACCCGCTATGAAGACGAGACGATGCCTTCCGGTCGCCGCCGCTAGTTGTTTCATCACCACAGGCAGTGTGAAAATCGCCGCCAGCAAGGCTGCAAGGGACGAAGAGTTCGACGCGTACAGTCTTCTCACCCGCCCACCCACCGTCTGTCGGAACAGACGTTTTCCCAGGTCGTGCGTTGAGGGTTTGAGAGCGAGAACAGCCGTCTAGAAGGAATAGTTTAAGCCGAAGGTGAGGCCATGACGGAATGTTTGAAACTCCGTCAGATCGAAGTCGCTCGTCGAGCCATCACGACCATGAAAGGTGACCGTGCCATCGACCATCCTGTTCCACCACACGCGGTAACCGACGCTGGCGAACAGGTTTCTGATGATCATGACCCGCGCACCGACGTCGGCATCGGCCCCAACGGCGTACCCCAACATCGACAGACTCGGATTCTGGCTAAGATCAGGGCGCAGATGATGGACGTCCTTATTGTCCAGAATGCTCAGGGGAATCAAGGCAATCGTGCTTTGAACGCTGAAGCGGCGGGTGAAACGGTACTCGACTGATCCCCCGACACGAATGGAGTGCCATTGGGTGGTGTTCGTAATCACCGGAATGGCGCTGCTGAGCGAGGCGTTCGGAGTACATAGCGGCGGGTCGAGGGCTGTTTGCCCGGCTGTCGAACACACCTGCTGACCCACCCCGTAGGCCGTATACCGTTGATACCAGAATTGGTAACCACCGAAAACGTCCAGATAACCTCGTGAGTGAGGGAACTCCACGACCCGCCTTCCAACGTCCGCGTTCACATACCACGTACTGTCACCCTTAATGTCACTAAACGTCCGGGAAGACGGCGCTCCTCCGTCGGCGGCCAAATAATCGTCGTCGGTCAGCCGCCCTCCTCCGATCACACCGAATCCGCCGGTCAGCCGGCCGAACCACTTGGGCGTGACCCATAAGCGCACGGTCCCTTCGACGATGTTGGTGCCCACGTCCTTGTATGTGAGCTTTGAGGTCGGGTTGCCGAGTTGGACGGGCCCAGGGAGGCTCGACGCATCGTGCGCCCACTTCGTCTCGCCCTGCGTCATGACCCAGCCGGCGAGGCCGAATTCCAGCCTCGGCCGCTTCTCCTGGACAGCGTCCTGTGCAAAACCGTTGGGTTCGAGGGCTCCGATGAGAAGGAAAATTATGAGACACGAAGCGACCCCGGTCCGCCGCTTCATCGTCTGGCACCGCCCCGTTGGATGGTCACCGTGTCGATGCAGCGCTCAACAGTCTCCGGCATCACGCGCTGACAGGCCGTCCGGATGTCTTCCAGTGTAAACTCGCGCTGCACCAGGGCGCCCCACCAGACGAGCCAGGTCCCCAACGCGAACGCCGCCACAAGACCGACACACCATTGCACAATGAGTTTGACCGGAAACACGGATGGCGCGGCGGCGATCCCGGGGAGCGCATCATCTGACACGACATGGAGACTTGGCATGGCCGGCTCGCTCCTTGGCAATACTAGGCCTATCCTACTGAAGTTTTCAGAATCTGCACGTTATTTAATTGTTCTTCTGCATTTGGACGCGCACGGACAGGACAATGCTCAAACCTGCACAACGGCGGCTGGTCTAGCCTACGGACAAGTTTTGCCATCCCTCGTGCCGCCTGGAAAAATCAAGCAAATTGCCTCGCGTACCGAACAAGCTGTCCCCTGATGACAGTGGCATATGCGTTGCTTCTCCAGCCCTGTCGTAAAAACAGGAGGCAGCCATGAAGCACGCCAATCGGGCGGCGACTCTGATGACAAACAGCGCGGCGCTGATTTTCGTGGCAGCAACGGTGGTCACCACGGCCTCAGAAGGACTCGCCTTCCCTGTTGCACCGACAGTGTTGACATACAGCGCTTCGAGCACGAATCCCACGCCGCCGCCTCAGACCGTCACGTTCAGTAAAAAATCTCTCGTGCCGCGGCCATGGAACGCCAGCGGCGATGCGGCCTGGCTGAGCATCAATCCTTCATCCGGAACCATTGCACGAGAACAGGATCAGATCACCGTCCAAATCAACGCCACCGGCATGGCCGCGGGCACCTATAATGGGACCATCCGCATCAGCATTTCGGATAAGAACGACCGCACACAAGTCGCACCGGTATCCGTCACGCTGGTTGTTACGGGCGGCAGTGGGACCAGTGGAAGCGGCTCGACCTCGGGCTCGGGCTCCATCATACCGAGCATTGCGTTGAATCCACCCAGCTTAAGTTTTTCCGGCGTTCAGGGAGGTCCCTCCCCGCTCGCCAAACCGATCATGCTCTCTAATCCGAACGGCGGCACGTTGACGTGGACGTTGACGGAAACGGCGGCATGGCTGGGACTCAATGTGATGAGTGGCACGACGACGACAGAGACCGACAGCATCAGCGCAAGCGTTTCCACGACGGGGCTCCTCGCTGGATCGTACAGCACCGTCATCACCGTCACGGCGGCGGGATCCTCCAACAGTCCTCAAACGATTCCTGTCGTGCTCACCGTAACGCCGCCGACCACAAACGGCACGGCCACACTCACATGGACGCCGAATACCGAGACCAATCTGACGGGATATAACGTCTATATGGGAACTCAATCGGGCGCCTACGGCGCGCCGGTTTCGGTGGGAACAGCGACAACATATACGGTAGGCAAACTCAGCGGGGGAACCACATATTACTTCACGGTCACGGCACTCAACAGCGCCGGGGGCGAGAGCCTGCACTCGTCCGAAGTGAGCAAGCCGATTTATTAGAGACCTGTCCGCATTTCCGCGCCCTTGACCAGTCAACCTCGCGCCCTGTATAACCGCTGGCTGCTGCACACATAGTTTGAGTCCTGAGTTCTGGGTTCTGAGTGAGCAGGTAGGCGGTCTCCTCTCGTCCGCATCAAGCTTCCTTCAACTCACAATTCATAACTCATCACTCATTGCCTACTTTGCGCCCGTAGCTCAATGGATAGAGCACCAGACTACGGATCTGGGGGTTACAGGTTCAACTCCTGTCGGGCGCACCAAACGGACCTGGGCCTACCGTCTTCACTCCTGTCGGGCGCACCAAATCAAGCTCGCTCGTTCCGCTGCCTTATCGGCGTTAGCCATCCGTTATTGATGGCAGCGGATAAACCCTCCAGTGATTTAGGTTTCATTCCTAGGCGAGCCGCGGGCTATTCAGGCGCAGCCTTTCCTCCTAATCGCTCGCGGAAAACCCCTCCAGCGATTCTCTGCGTTAATTCCTTTCACATGGCTCGTTCGCTGTTCCCATTCAGCGCGAGCCATCCGTGGCTCTCGACATTTTTTAGTTATGCCTCTCGTGACTGGCGTACCTTCGGTGGTCCACCATCAGACAGCGGTCTTGCACCACTTTGATGCCAGCCTGAGCCAGGCGCTCCGCAATTTCGTCATTCCGTATTCCTGACTGGAACCAGACCGCCGTAGGCTTTTTAGCAAGCAAGTCATCAAGATGGGCCGGGATGTCTTCTGAGCGGCGAAACACGTCAACGAGGTCCAACTCGCCGGGAATGTCGGCGAGCCGCCGGAAAACCGGCTGGCCCAGCACCTCATTGACCTTCAGATCATGGACGGGCACCGGAATCACTTCGAGCCCGGCTGAAACTAAATACTGTGGCACGTAGAAGGCTGGCCTAGAGCAGTCCTTCTCACTTCGGATGCCGAGCACTGCGACGCGTTTGATAGCCAAAAGAATCTGCCTTATCCCCTCCACGTCTGTGAGGATATTATTTCTCCAATCTTCTACATTCTGTCCGTTTGAAACCATAACATGATATTAGGGCAGATTATTCCTCGCTGAACGGAATACCCAACTGATGCTCGTCTTCGCCGTTTTGTGCCCCGAGCACTGGAATTTCGGCAGGCGGAAGCGGGGACAGAAGGTCCTGATCCGTACCGATTTCGAATGATTTGAGGTCTTCCTCCGATAGATTCAGACTGCGTTCCATTGGCATAATACGATGCCCTTGCTGAGGTCGCCATACGCTTGCAATTGGCGTATGCGCCTTCCAGCGAACGGTAAAGTGCCAACTCCTTCCACTGCTGATTGTCTCGACCGTCGCAAGCGTTCCGGCGGGCACGCTCAGATAGTCCCTGAGCAGGCGTAAGGTGACACCCATTTGAACGTCTTGACGGGTCAGTCCCCTCGCCATACAACGACAGCACAACTCGAGCGAATCTTCGTCGAGGTTTTTATATAGGTGGAATTGGTATGAAGAACTTGTTCGACTACATCAAAGCCTGCGTTTCATCCGCCGGCCGATGCTTCCGTTTCCAACGTAAATACGCCAGCTGCAGGATCTGGAAATGCTTATCAATGAACACGAATTCCTCTTCATCGACAACCCTATCGTCGTACAGCACGTCGCGCAAAACAGCAGCGGAATGTCCAAACCGATGAAGGACCTCGCCTCGGTCCTCATTCGGGATTCCCCCTTGGGCCTGCGCACTCATCGCTGTTTTAAGGTTCATATTTCACCTCTCATTCTTCCTCCAAGATACTTCCCCCCAGCGCATGGCGGCACTCGGGTTATTCCCAGGTCGTTGTCCTCACCACAACCTCTGCATGCGCATTCTTCGTCCTTGTTTCAGAGATGACCTGGGCCACCACGGCGGCCGCACTATAACTCATCAAAATTCCAGTAACTGGCGCTGAGAGGACGTTTTTCGCTCCCTACAAAAGCCCTACGTGTCCTACCTCCTAAGCAGCCTGGTCAAACATCTGTGTTGCTGAGACACTTGACCGCATGCAGTTGAAAGATGACATACGCGCCTTCGGTAACGCGTGCGAGCGTCTCATCGTCAGCATGACCACACATCGTCCCCTCACTAAAGAAGAAGCGCTGTTCATCCGGCATTACTGTAAGGAGTTGCTGGAGAAAACTTCCGGGCCTCCGCATGGAACCCCTCCCGGTTCCCTATAATCCTCCAACGAAGCCGGAAGTCCGCCTACCCTTCATCACTGAGTCCAGAGAGAGAAGCCGCCTTGCGTTGTGTACTCGTATCTGCATGGATCAAATGAGTTGGCAGGAATGCCTTCGCCGCAATGACCGTCGGAACGACCGCACTGGCAATCACGGCCGCAACCAGCAATGAATACTGATCTCGGTCAACCAGACCATGATTCAGCCCGAAGAGTGCGGAGATCGTCCCGAACGTCAAGCCGGTCGACATCAACAGCGTGTAGAACCACCGTTCCCTTGAATCCTGCCGGAATACACCGATTAACGGATATAAGCCAAAAATCTTGGCTGCCACTTTTCCCGCCAACAGCGAGAGGAACACAAGGGGAGCTGCGAAGAGCGCAGGCAACGACACCAATGTGCCTGCGCGTAGAAAATAGAATGGCGTGAGAAACCCGACTGTCAGCGTTCTCAATCGGCGCATCCAGTGAACATCCTTGGCAGCTCCGCCGGCCAACATCATTCCGGCAACATAGGCGGGCAAGACGGCTTCACTGCCCGACCACAGGGCCAACGCCCCCAGGCCGGTCAGCACGAGCATCACCCACTTCGTGCGGATCGCGGCCGTCCGATGGCCATAATGGCGCGTCAGCCAATTCATGCTCATCGGCAGCCACAACAACACGAGAATTGTCGCAACCACAAAGACGACGCTCTTGTACGTGAACGGCGCAAAGAGCAGTCCGAGCGCAACGACCGTCCCAAGATCGTTGATGAAGCAGGCGCCGAGGATGCCCTTTCCAAAGTCCGTCTGATTCAACCCAGTCTCGAGCATCAGCGCATAGACGACCGCCATTGACGTCGTCGACAGGGCAATGCCTGCTAACCAGCTCGCGTCGGCGTTCCATCCGAGCGCGTAATGGGCCACAGCGGCACATCCAAGGAACGGCGCAAAGAACCCCACCAAACCCACCGCATTCACTTCGGTGAGTTTGCGCCGCATCACAGCGGGATCGAGTTCTGCGCCGGCAAGAAAGGTCAGGAGGACTGCCCCTACTGCGGCGAGAAACCGAAGCCATTCCGATTGTGCGGCGAGGAAATCGGCCCGGCCGAAGGCTGTGAGTAGCCCGGCCGTGATGACGCCGACGCAAATCTCGACAAGTGCGATGGAGAGACGCAGCGCCGAAGCAATGAGGGCGGATAGGACGGCGAGAGACAGCCACACTGCGGCAAGGGCAAACGCTTCTTCCATGGAGTCCTCCAGATTGCAGGTTGAGATCCGCCCGCTGCCCATGAAGAGCCTACGCCGACAGCGGTCTCGCGTAGGAGTCATCAGCCGTAACGGCGGTTATCTGGGGGACTCCATCCCCGTGGCTAGCGGAGACTATAACCCGAGTGAGCGCCGACATCAATCGGACGTAGGAAATGTCTCTGTGAGATCTTGGCGACTACGCGGCGATGAGCGTCTGAGGAGCGGCTTGCTTGGATCTGGTCTCAAGCCAGGACGTTTGCCGATGGGTTTGCTCTTTGTTGTGTTCGCAGGTCTGAACGAAGTCTTTGTCCCGTAGCGCCTGGGCGGCTTGGGCGAGCAGCGTCCACACAATCTGGGCTTCGGTCGTCATGAGCCACAAATCGTGCAAATCACGCAAGAGGGCCAATCCCCCGCGCCGCGGCCCCTGAAAAAGGTCGCTGTAGAGCCGCTGCGGCTCCCGGTCCCGTTCCCGGCCGTACTTGTGGATGAACCGGTCGGTCGAGCGGGCTTTGGCTTGAGACCAGGATGAAAGGATTGTGCAGATCTCCTCCAGGTCCGGCTCCTGTTGGTGGCGATCTGCGACGGCCTTCAACGCCTTCTCCAATTCCTGCTCGGTGGTCTTCACCATCTGAAGATACAGTCCGACGTACATGGAATCCTCCTCTATGGACTCTCAGAGAGGGCGGATGCGAACCGCCGAGCATTTGTAGTGAGGCTGCTTGCTGACGGGGTC
>DATELB010000174.1:0-5163 GCA_035277085.1 Nitrospira sp.
CATAACCTGAACGCTCAAGCCATTGCGTCGCTAAAAGGCGAGTTAGTGTCAGTCGAAGGCAACATCAATGCACTGATCAAGGATCTGAACGCATCCATTCAACAGGCTGATTCCTTCATTGCCGCAATGCCGAAGAACAGCGGGTAGGCGAGCACCCGCCTATTCCGAGCATACGCCGGCTCACCGGGGCCTGGCTGGGTTTCCAACAACTGTGGCACGAGGCGGCACGTCCCGGGTGACGACGCTTCCGGCTCCAATGATCGCATCATTGCCTATGGTCACCCCTCACCCGCGAGCATCTTTTCCTTTTCCGTTCGCTGAGCCATTGTGTTTGAGCCTATCAGCACGAAGACGCGTTCATGACTAGCTTGAGCCCTTGTTGAGAATCAGGCGGGGAGCTATGGGCGCTGTTCGCTCTTTGAGGAGAGTGCGATGGGGTGAGGCGTTCGTTCAGGTCACTTTGTGTCAAACCAATAAATCAGCTCAAACAGATGCATATCGACGCCGCGGGCGTCACTCCCGTACATCCCGGCGTCGGAAAAATGTTGAAAATGGTAGCCTGCGCCGAACGGCCCAACCAAGCGACTGGTTGCGCCGAAGGTCCACACCCACTGAAACACTCCGCCAAAATTCTGAGCTTGATAATGATATGGGGTGACCAGGGCGCCACCGATGCCAATATCGACGGTAATCAGCCCGTCCTTTCGGCCAAACAGCGCATAGAACGGTACCAGCGTAAAAATCGCGGATGTGTTCTGATGGGTCCCGACGAGCGCGCCTCCACTCGCCAGCATCCGCGTCCCGAGAACCCAGTTGTCCCCGATGTCCATTTCCAACGGAAGCCGGGTGGCCAATGCCACGTCGAATTGGTTGAAATACTCGGGCTGAAATTGTCCAATCACGTATCCGGTAACGCCTCCTCTCACCGAGACATACTCGAGCCTCAACACTTCAGCCCCGGCGGATGGAGTTATAAATCCGATAAGGGCAATGACTGCGGCAATGATCACAGCGCGCGAATGCGCAAATGCCCTGAGTTGACCCAGTTGAATGCCTTCTTCGGTTATTGGGATGCTTTTGGGTGAGATGAGGCTAGCTCCGGCTTGCGACGCATGCTTGTATCACGTGCCGGGCGAACGATCAATGAAAAGTTGAATCAGAGTGAGGCTGGATCAGCCTTTGATTCTGAATCACCGGGTTTGTCGCGGCCGGTGCTCTAAGTTACGATGGTGTATTCAGGGACATTTGACGACACCGTTGTTCTGAATAGCTGCCGATCAGCTCTTTGATGCTGTTGCGGAGGAGCTCTCGGTCCCTCAACACTCCTTCGAGGTATGGGACCTTCGCTGACTCTGGGACGTCCTTGACGTAACCCGCCTTATGCTGAAGATATACATCGGGCAGGGATGCTATAGACGTGAAATTCACGGGCAGAGTCACCGTTTGTTGCAGCGCTTGCGCGGTACTGATCTCGACCCCTGCTGCAGGAACGGTCATTCCCAACACAACAAACTTTCCTTGACCCGTGAATGTACCTTGGAGCGTCAAGGTGAAATCTTTGATCATCACGGGGACCAGCGGGTTTGATCGGCGGTAGAAACATTGCGCCTCAAGGATCGCTTTTTTGAATTCATTCTCTTGAATGGCGTCCCGGCTCAGCACGTCATACAGGCTCACAGCGGACGCCGCTTTCATGTCTTCTTCCAACCCCCTCAGCGCCACATTCAGACTTACGGGTTTGACGACCTCGCTGGCACAGGCTGTTACTGTCCCAGACAGTAAAACGATAAGGACCATGTTCATGAAGACCTCCTCCTGAGATGTCTGCAGGTGTGAACCTCGGTACTTCGGCGGGTACTTATCGCGTGGCTGCCGTCTTTTACATCTCGTGAGAGCCCTAGTCGGCTTACGATGTCTGATTCAAGGAAACAGCCAATGACTGTTGAGCATCGGGCCACGCTATGGATGCAGCAGGAACGAATCTGTTCTGGGAAGGCGTCAGACAAATCGTTTGAGCTCGTCGACATCGCTGCGATCTTCACAGGCCTTGGAGCGTCTAGACGAGAACGATCAGGAGCGGGGGGGCGCTTTTCGCTGCAGAGGACACGGATTCATCGCGAGATTCGTACCTGACGTCGCATTATCCGGCTGGAACAATCTTGTATCGTTTGATGCGGGGTAGGGCTCGCGTTCTTGAGTCGGCTGAAATGCGGCATTCAGGATTTCGAGGGCCGGTCCCCTTCGCTTTGACCGGCGGCTCCCAAACCCAGCCAATCTCACATATGTTTGCGGGGTTTCGCTTTCAGCACTGCCCGGACGCAGGTATGTATGGTTCTAAATGTTGCTGATAGAGGTCAGCGAGGTTTTGACAGTTTAATTGCTCCACTTCAGGCACTTGCCGTTCGGATTATATCGGAGGCATGTCGGCCCTGGTGATGGAGGAGGTGGTGGTGGAGGGGACGAGGCGGGCGTCATGAGGTCAACGATGAATGTATCGATACGCTGCGAAAAGCCAAAGTCGCCCCCCGCTGCGCCCAGCGTGCCGTCCCAGTAGCTTGAAAACAACGCCCAGCGACCGTCATTTGAAATCTGCGCAAAGGACTGACCAGCGAAACCGACCAGGCCGCCGTTGTGATTGTGCGCGAAGCGCCAGACTGTATTTGTCCCGTCTGTCGCCGCCGCAATGATCTCTCCATACCAGGTGAGTGGCCCGGGAGGCGCCGTACAGTTATACCGCGAAAACAGCACGGGTGCCTGCGGATTCGATGACGAGTTAAACCACGAACTATGTTCGGCATCGTACCAGTTCACGGTCGACGGCGGCTGCATGATAAAGGTGTATTGCGTGGCGTCCATGAGACGGTTTGGATCTCGAACAACAGCCCCGCGGGAGTCCATGCCATTGATCGATCCTGAGCCATTGACCCATTTGCCGTTGCCGATGGAAGAGTGTCCAGACCAATAGCCATCGGCATTCGTCACGAGCGACCACAAATTCGCCGTAAGATTGAACACGGAATCGCCGTTAGCTCCCCAACTTTGTTGCTGGAAGACGACGTCAAGCCAGGTCCCGCTGGCGCTGCCATAGATTGAATGAATTCCGATCGTTTGTCCGGCAGCCGACGTTGGCCAGTTCGGATCGCTTTGGCCTACCCCGTTGATGGTCTTATTCAAGACATCAATAAATTTGCTCTGAGACGGGTTGTTGGGATTCAGACAGAAAATCTTTGTATAGGTGTTCTGATCTCCCACTCCAGCCGTTGCACACAGCCAGCTGTCCTGCCCCACCACGGCCACATGCATGGTCACTGCATCACCAGTAGGCGGACCGCCGAGGTTGGTCACGAGAGTCGTCACCTTGTTGTACTTCGCGAACTGGTTCCCATTTAAAAAGTAGATCACGTCAGGATCAACGGCGGACCATTCCCATGTCCAAGGAAAGGCCAGAGGATGCAAGGTCGGGCGAGCCGACGCATCCCCGACTCTGAAACTGGAAGGGCTGAACTCAAGCCAATAAGAGTACCCTTGGCCATTCATGAGCTTCAGCGCCGTCGAATTTGCATTCCACGTCCGATAAAAGCCCGCATACTCGGGAATCAAAGAATTCCCGCTTGCGATATTGGCATCGGTCACACGCAGGATGCGCGAACCGAACGTCGGATCATTGATGACCGAATTTGTCGGACCGAGGGCCGGAGCGGGGGGGATAGGCTTGGCATCGGTTGCCGTGTAGGCGGAATACGTGGTGGGCGCGGTGCCTGCGTAAAGCGATTGGCCGAGACCCAGTAACGCGATGATGCCCAGCGTGCTTACGGCACATACTGACTTCTGATAGTACGATCCTGCCGACATGGTGCGCCTCCCATAAAAGAGATGCCCCGCCTTCGGCGCGGACCATAGCACCTGTGCCGTTCACGAATCGTCCATAAATCGTAAAGCCTCTGTAAAAAATCTAAGAAAAATGGATTACGGAGATGGGCTACCTTTGAACTGCCCGGCGCTAGCCCTCGCGTTATAGCGATGTATCTTTCGGAAAGACCAGAAATCGTCTCTCCTCGGCATTGACGTTAGAAGGTGGAGAACAAGAGGACGGTCTCCGAGGGACGAGAAAGTCGCCGTCCTCTTGTTTTTCCTCTTAACGTCACTGCGCGCTAAAACCTTGATGCCGTCAGCGTCACATCGGTGTTCGGCCAGGCCTGACGGAAGCGCGTTTCTGCAGCGGCTGCTTCAGCGTTTTTGCCCTGCGCCTTGAGCGCCTGCGCAAGTCCAAACAAGGACCACCCGTTTTCCGGGAAGCGCTTGAGATCCTCGCGGTACACCTTCTCGGCCTCGGCATGGTGTCCGGCCTTCAACAGCGCGGCGCCGAGCGAGTGGCGGATGGGGTAGTACCACTTGGGCGGTTCGAAGTAGAGTCCACCGTCCTCGATTTTGGCTGCCTCCCGGAAATGGGTGGTACCGGCCTCGAGGTCACCTCGGCGAGTGGCGATCTCGCCGGACAGCGCATGCACGGCGATTGAGAGTGCCGTCTTGCCATCCGCGCCTTCAGGTGTCTCAGCGTTGATCTTCTTTACTGTGTCGAGCGCGGCTTCGGCCTCCGACCACTGTGCCTTGGCGGCCTGCGCCACGCCGCGGGCATACTGCGCCATCGCGTACGAGAAGCGAATGTCGGCCGGCGGAAGCGGCTCGCCAAGCACCTCGTCCCATTTTCCGAATGTCGTGAGCGTCAGCGCGTGGTACGGCAGCATCTCCTGTAGCAACCCGACCTGCCGTGCGGCGTCCACGTTGACCTTTGACGTGAGTGTCTGTGACGCCGCGATTGCCTGCGCGCTGCGGCCCGCCATAGTGGAGGCAAAGGCGAGGAAATGTATGTTGTGAGGGTAGTACGCGAGCGGATAGACGCCTACCGGCTTCTGTCCCTCGATGAATACCTCGTCGTCATGGATGGCATGCTGGTTGGCTTTCACTGCGTCGTTCCAGCGTCCGACGCGGATATATATGTGTGCGGGCATGTGGACCATGTGTCCTTCGCCAGGCATGAGCCCGGCGAGCCGCTCTGCGCACGGCACCGCGGCCTCCGGGTTCACTGCTTCAACCGCGTGGATGTAGTAATGGCACGCCCCGGGGTGGTTTGCGTTGCGGGAGAGAACTCGCTTGAGCTGCCGG
>DATELB010000175.1:0-3614 GCA_035277085.1 Nitrospira sp.
ACAATCGCCCGGCGGACTCGGCTTCACGGAAAAACCGTCCTTTGATCTCCTGCAGTTTCTCCGCCGGTTCGTCCAGTTGGTCGAGGCGCATGGTTTTGATGGCGACGAAGCGCTGGATCGTCGGGTCTTTGCCAAGGTAGACGAGGCCCATGGCGCCCCGGCCGAGTTCCTTGAGGATCTTGTAGCGCCCGAGAGCGGCTGGTGCCTGGCCGTTCATGCCGACCGTCTGAGTTTTCTCGGCCGGCTGCCCGGCGATTTCCTCGCTCGACTCGAAGGCCGGAGGTTCCTCGAGGACGGCGGTTCGCGCAGGCTTTCGCGCGGCCGGGGGCGGTGCGAAGGCATTGCGCAGCGGTTCCAGATGGCGAAGCCATGCGATGGTCAGCCAGAGGCCGCAGGCCAGCAGCGCAATCGTGTAAGTCTGTATAAACAGCGTTGCGCCGACTTGGTGGAGCAGCGGTGACCCCAATGAACGGAGCGTTTTTCCCCCGAACAGGACAACGGTCAAGACAGCAGCTGGCAGGACGATGGCCCGAAGAAAGCTCGAGGCCCGGCCGTTGTCGGCGAGTTGTTGGTAGGCGGACACGCCGAGGGCCAGGACCAATCCCAGGGCGATGCCTTGACTCACAAGGCGCACCGCGTTGCCGCCGGTAATCGGCGTCAGGGGGATGGCGAAAAACTCAACCCATGCCATGCCGCTGAGCAGGGGCCCCAATAGGAGCGCCGCGAGAATTCCGCTTGCATGAGGAATGATCCAATGGAGGTTTTTGGACATCGTTCCCGAGGAAAAAAGTGAATGGAGTTCAGTCTAACGGACGGCGACCGAGTGTCAACGTTTTTGCAGCAAACGTACGGTGATTGCGTGCGTGAGAGCACGCGCAATCGTGTGGCAGGCGGATAGCTGTCAGCGCCGGGCCGCGGCGGCTTTGAGCGGATCCAGCAACCGGGGATTCACTTTCAAATCGCCGCGTCCGTAGCCGACCTCGATATCCGGCTTGGTGACCCCGTGATAATCACTGCCGCCGGTGACAAGCAGCTCGAGCCGCTTTGCCAGGTCAAGATAACTTGCAGTCTGCGATTTGCTGTGCGTGCTGTAGTGCACCTCGACGCCGCCGAGGCCGAAATCCTTGAGGCCTTTCACGCACCCGTAGAGACCGTCGCCGCCGTCCTTGACCCAGGTCGGATGCGCGAGCACGGCGACACCCTTGGCGTCTCTGATCCAGCTGATCGCCTCGGCGGGCGCAGGCAGTTCGCGGGCGACGTACGCCGGCTTTCCTTCCGCAAGATACCGGTCGAAGGCCTCTTTGGCGGACGACACATATTTTTTTTGCATGAGCAGTCGGGCGATGTGCGGCCGTCCGACCGATTCCGTGCCCGCGAGGGAACGCACCTCGTCGTAGGTGACGTCCAGCCCGGCTGCCCGGAGGCGGTCGATGATCAGCGGATTGCGGCGGTGCCGGCTCTCGCGGAGCGTCGCCAGGCGCTCATTGAGGACCGGATCCTGCCAATCCAAGCAGTATCCGAGGATGTGCAGTTCGCTCCTGCCGTCGAACGAACTGATTTCGACCCCGGGAATGACTTCGATGCCCAGCCCTCGGGCGGCCGCCATCGCCTCGGGGATCCCGCTCGTGATGTCGTGGTCGGTGATTGCCAATGCGGTGACGCTGGCTTTGGCGGCCAACCTCAGGACCTCCGCCGGCGGCAGGCTTCCGTCCGAATGCGTCGTATGGAGATGGAGATCGATGCGGCTCATGCCGACTCGCGGGTAGGAACGGCTTGAGCCGGCTTTTCGGCCACCAACCGTGCCGTAAAGGCCGAGCCATTCCCATGGCCGCCTTCGTGTTCCCCTTCGTCATACGACAGGACGCGAAGCGAGGAGGTCAAACGGAGCAGTTCGTTCTGCGCTAAGCAAAACTCCCAGCGGCGGGGATGACGGTGGCGCAGATAGTTCTCGATCGTAAACGTTTCGTAGAGCAGGACACCTTTGGGTTTCAGCGCGTCGATGAGCCATGGAAACAACGGCCGGTGGAGATAGAAGGACACGAGGATGACGTCATAGGCGTTCGCAGGGAATTCCGGGCGTTCATCGGTCGTCCGTTCGAGATCGACCTCTTTGACGGCGAAATGGGAAAGATGCCGTTGCGCTGCCGCCGCGGAAAGCGTCGCCAGACTTTCCCGGTCACGATCAATGGCGTTCACTTCAAAGCCGTTGGCGGCCAGATACAGCGCATGACGTCCGCTGCCGCAGGCGACATCGAGCGCTCTACCCTTGGGTAAGCGGCACAACTGCTGGGTGACGAACCGCGACGGCACAGGATCGGAACCTTGGGTCTGATGGGCCGACCGCGGCCGGTCGAGCCGCACTCCGACGGAACCTGTTTTCTGAGCCATCGGAGGGGCCAACTTTCGAAGCCACAAGCGCGCACGGCCGATCGGAAAGTCCGTGAACAGCATGGACAGGATTTTTTCGGCCAGCGTCTCCAGCAGCGTGTCGACTTCCTTGCCTGCCAGTTCGACAATTCGTTCAGCGACGAGTGCGTAGTCGACAGTGTCGCCAAGACGGCCGGATGATGCGGCCAGGGCAGTTTCGCAGTCCAGTTCCAGGTCGATCGCCATCGGTTGCGGCCGGCGCCGCTCGTCCGCGGTAATGCCGCATCGTCCTTCAAATTCGAGGCGCTCGATGACAATCTTATCAGCCATAAGTCGTTATTCTCTTTGATAAAAAGAGCGGCTGTCAACCAACCGTAAGAAGGGGATGAGAAGATTGCGGGTCCTGTTGCCGATCACCGCTCGTCCTCGCACCCCGCCCGGTGCAGGAAGAAGAGGGCTGGCCCGTCAGCCTCTTGTGCTCGCGGAACGCGGCACACGGGAAAACAGAGGGGCGTATGGGCTGGTTGATCTCCTTTGCTTGCCGAACGCGCACACCAGAAAGTCGGGCTGAGGCCTGTTGATCTCCTTTGCTCGCCCAACGCCCACACGAGATCCATCGTATTTTTAGAAAGGCGGTGGTCGTCGAACGCGCGCAGTTGGAGATCAATCAGGCCTCGCCCTTTAGAGAAACGAGCGAGCTGGGAGAAACCATTCGCATCGCGGTGCGCGTCATTGGGCAAAGCGCACATCCCGGTGTGCGCAGGGGTGGGAGGGTGAGAAAGGGCCGCAGTAGGAGATCAATCCAGCCCCGCCCCCAAGGAAACACGAGCGAGCTTGGAAGGATCGTTCATAGGGCGGTGCTCGTCGGGACGCGGCGCGTCTCGGCGGGCCGGGGGTAGGTGGGTGAGAAGGTGCGCACGTTGAGGCTAAACGGGCACCCCCTGCGGAAAGACGAGTAAAAAGGCTGCCCGGAACGCTGCGGGAGCCTGGGGTAGCGCACGTCTCGAGTGCGCAGGGCTGGGCGGGTAAGACTGCTGGAAGCCGCGTCTTGGCGCGGCGGGGTGGGCGGGTGAGAACAGTTGATCGGGCACCACCCGCAAACACTCCTGGAAAGAGACAAGAGCAAAGAATAGGTCGGTCTCCTTGACCGTGGTGGTGGTCTCGCCGCTGGTCGAGGTCGCGCCCGAGGTGCTGGTCTCGCCGCTGGTGGAAGTGGCGCCTGTGGTGCTGGTCTCGCCGCTGGTCGA
>DATELB010000176.1:0-5355 GCA_035277085.1 Nitrospira sp.
GACCAGGCATGGGACGGGTCGTGGGCGTGGCGGAAGCGAATCGAGGGAATGATCTGCTCAACGACGTCGAGCAGATCCTGTTCAGTGCCCTCTCCGATCTCGCCGGTCGTGAGGGCCGCCGTGGTGTGCGCAATGAAGAGCGAGCACAAGCCTTCTCGCATCTTGGCGCGCCCGACCAAAGACTGAACGCGCTCGGTGAGATCGACGACCTCTTTGAGACTGCCGGTGCTGAGCCGGAGCACCTCCGCCACATCGCCTCCACGCTGTGAGAGTCGACATCATCATAGACAACCGCGCGGCCGGAAGGAAGCGGCTTCCTTCCAGCGCAGACGGCCGGTCCTTTTTAGAGGAGTTGGCCGGGTACTTTCACGACGAACGCATCGACCCGGCTGCCGCCGAGGTTCGTCGTCCAGATGAAATACTGACCCGTAACGTCCAGATTGCCCTTCGGTGTCTTGTCGTAATCCGACCTGCCGCCGGAGGCATCGAGGTCCGTCATGACGGGAGCGACGACAAGCTGCGTCTGCGACCCGTTTAGCTTGAAGCAGACGATTTCATTTTGAGCATACGTCATCCGGTCGGCATTGCTGCCGCAAGCATACTGTTGCTCCTTGGGAAGATTCGGCTGTGCGTTCGTATGGCTGATGTGCTGCGCTTGAGCGAGGTCCCAGTTGTAATCCCTGTGGTCGACGGGACCCTCCACGGCGGGAGACAGGTTCCACGTCACCGTGGCATTCGGCAGAGCATTGAGATGGTCACGTCCGACCGCGTAGCCGAAGCCCATATCGTGGTGCCCGAGACTGCCGACTCCCGGCGCGTCGAGGCGCCGTTCTTCGGCGCCGGACGCCAAATCGATGACCCTGTTGTCGATACCGTTGTGCTTGTCGATCTGCTCCCAGACCATGAGAAACCGCCCGCTCTTGTCGATCTGACATTCATCAAATTGGCCGGCTTTCGGGTAATGCAAGAGTTGCCCAGTCGACTCCTGGTAGACCACACAGCCGAGCGAATTCTCGCTGCCTTTCACACGCAAGGTGGCGGCATGTACGTCGTCGTAATAGCTTGACGACATTTGCAAGATCTCCCGGTTGTCGCCGAATTTTTCCGAGACATCAAACACCGTCTCGGAGGCGTGAGACAGCACATCATAGCGCAGCATCTTCGATCCCTCGTTGACGTACAAGGTCGTGGGACGGGTGGCGCTGAAATACCAGCCGGCGGCGCTCGCCGAACTCAATCGGTGATCCGGGGCAAACAGCGGCCCGCGATTGGTCACGACCTCGTTGAGTTTGTCGAAGCTGAATAAGGTGGGACCGGATCCTCCGCGCGAGCGGTCCAATCCCAGAACGATCAACATTTCGTCGCTGCCCACGTGATTGTTGATATTGCGCCAGTAGGAATAGCCCACCGGAAAGACGCAATCCGTATTCCGACAATCCTCCCCCGCCGTGATCCGTACAACCTCGGTGTTGTAGGGAGACGGGAAGGTAAACTTCCCCCGATGCTTGGGCACGATGTCCTGCACTTCAGCAGTGGACCAACGAGGACGAATCGCACTGCCCGCCTTTTCGACAAATCCCCCCGGGGAGGAGAACGCGAAGGGAGCCCCGCTCCCGCCGGTCTCACCGGACCCGCACGAGACCAGCAGCATGGCGGCACAAGGCATAACGACCGTGAAAGCAATGCGACCAAAACGGCATACCATGAGATAACCTCAATTCCGACGTCGAGATGGTTTGATGATTGAGCGCGAGAAGTGTTGCGCTCGAGGTGAACGCACCATACCGCCGCCCGGAAATGAGGGTGCTAAAAAGCGGGATAGTCCTTGTAAAAAGTCTGTGAAGACCGGATCTATAAAGCGTAAAAAGCGGCGGCCCGGGTGACCAGCGACGCTTCAGCCTACCAACAGCCGCCGCGTAAAGGAGAACACGAAACGGAAACGTGAAGGCTGCTCGGCGGTAGCCCCTGGCGTTGCTCTCTGTTAGGCTGCCACGTCATGCCTCAATCCCTGGTGGCATTCATTATCCTGTTTCTCGGAGCGGCGCTCCTCCGCGCGTTCAACGTACTCAACCGCTCGCACGCTGAGCGCCTTGCCTCCCTGGTCTTTTCGATCAGCCTGCCGTCGACGATTCTCGTGTCGCTCGACAGCATCGAGTTCGCGCCAACGGCTTGGAAGCTTCCACTGGCGGCTTCTCTCGTGACGCTGCCCATGCTGCTCGTGACATGGCAGGTGTCGGATCTTCTGCAGCTTCCGCGCGCCACTCGCGGCGGCGTGCTCCTGGGAACGGGCTGCATCAACTCCATTTACTTTGCTTATCCGGTTGTCCTCGCGACCCTGGGCAAGGCGGGGCTCGCTCAAGCTATTTTGTTCGATCTCGGCCAAACCACGCTGACGTTGACGCTGTTGTACGCCGTGGCGCTATGGCATGGAGCTTCGCCGGCTCCCGGCGGATCGGTGATGCGCCGCTTTCTCACGGCTCCACCGCTGTGGGCATTGGCCGCGATCCTCGTCGTCAAACTGTTCGGGTGGCGGCTCCCGGATTTGCTGGTTGAATTCCTACAGCCGCTGCACCTTACAACGACGCCGCTGGCGAGCCTCGTCCTGGGGCTTTCGATTAGCGTGACCGGGCGCTCCACACTCGGGCTGGCAGCGCTGGGTGTCGTGCTCCGGATGGCCGGAGGCGTGCTGTTGGGTGTCGCGGCCGCCGGTATTCTCGATTTGCAAGGGCTGGAACGCGTGGTGGTGATCGTCGTGGCGGGAATGCCGTCGGCGGTGACCGCAGTCATCTTTGCGGCGGAGGCAGGCCTGGACGAAGAATTAGTGGCCTCGATCGTGGCGCTGTCCGTGGCCGTTGGAGTGGCGGTACTCCCCTGGCTGCCTCAGTTCACGAAGTGGCTGGTGCATTAGTATCCTCACACAAGAGGGATGCATAAGCCCTGACCTGCGATTTCACGTAGGCGAGCGTACCTATGAATGTCCTTCCAAGCTCGCTCGTTCGCACCCCCTTTTAGTTAGTTGGGGGGTGGCGCCGGTCTGGGCGCTTTCTCACCCGCCCAGCCTACGCACGCCGAGACGTGCGCTTTGCCCAAGCGCCCGGAGCGGGGTCCCCACACCGGGCGGGGTGCGAGGACGGACGGGCTGACCGGCGCCAGGACCCGCCAAATAGCCCCTACGTTTCCATCATTTCCAATCGTGCATCGAACTCGTGCTCGCACGACACGCAACGGATGCAGTCCGATTCGACCGTAAATTCATCCGACCGGATGCCCATTCCCCCGCAATCAGGACAGCGCGCGAGATGCACCCGTTGTCCGTCCAAGGTTTCGTATTGGCTGCCGCGGAAGCAATAGACCGGCTTGTCATCCAAGAGCCATGGCTTGCCCGCGTCGTCCACGACGGGAAGGGCGAGGTAGTGGTGCTTCACATACTCCTCGATGGCCCCAAGGCTGGCAAACCCATCCTTGAGAAATTTCCCCGTGACCGCGTCATAGAGCGCCTGATCCTTGACGATTGCTTTCGTCGGTCCCATGTTGGCCTCCCTGAGTTTCGTGAACGTTGGCGGCGATCACCGCCGCCCAAGACCTGAGAGATGCGCCGGCTTACACGACGCCGGAGTAGTACCGCAGTATGTTCGAGACGGAAATCACGCCGATGATGTCGCCGTCCTGCGAGACAGCGAGATGGCGTGTCGCCTGCTCTTTCATGAGCTTCACCGCCTCGATGAGCGGCCGGTCACCGCGGATTGCCACGAGCGGCTTCCGGACGCAGACCTGGACGGGTGTGGTGTTGGCATCGAGACCATTGGCCACCACATCCCGGGCCAATGCCGAGTCGGTAATGAAGCCGACATAGGCGCGGCTGTCCGTGACCAGCAACGAGCCGGTCTTCCATTTTTGCATCAAGCGGCCGGCTTCGCGTAACGTCGCCGTGTGGGGAACGCTGCGCAGATCCGGCGACATGTGCTCGACCACCTGTGGCCCGGTCAACGTGTGCTTTTGCGAATTCGTTTTTTTGGGCTCGGTGGCGCGCCGTGCCTCCAACTCGGCCACGCAGCTTTCAAGCACTCGCGTGCGCTGCAGCAGACTCTGCCGCTCACTGTCGAGGCCGATACTTTCCGGCGCCTCTTCGGTCATGTTGACAAGGCCGGCAGCTTCTCCCAACTGCGCGTACTGGTAGGCGTCAAGCAATGCGGAGGTTTCTCCCAAAGACTCCGCGATCAAGCGCTCCGACTCCGAATCGAATTCTTCGAGCGAGCGGCTCGGCGTGCCTTTTTTCACAAAGAGCGCCAACTCTGCGAGTTGCTTCCGCATGCGCTCGATGCTGCGGTCGAGAGAGAGCCGAGGTTTCTTCGTGGCGGTGCGAGTCGAGACCATAGCACCTCCGATCGGTAAGACTGCGGCAAGAGGAGGCGGCATCTTACCTGTGTGCGCTGGGGCGTGGCAAGCGCGAGTGTGACCCTTTGAACGCCACTTGTGCACATCGACCGGCAACGAGTGTGTTTTTCAGGACTTACCGCGTGAAAAAGGGGTGAGAACGGGGGGTCCTGGTCACCGCCCGGCGCAACGCTGGCCGCCCATCCCGTCCGGAGTACACCGTATGGACCCCGAATAATCGGGTCCCACCGGAGCCGGGGTCGTGTAGGCAGGCACAGGCCGATCGGGCGCCGCGGGCCGTTCCGGCGCTGACGGCGTCCATGGGAGCTTGGCCGATGCGTCGGGCATTCGGGCTGACGAAGAGGGAGATGGCAGAAGACGCGGGCCTGGCGTGGGCTCGTTCGGAGGCGGGACCACTTCGGAAGGCCGGATGGAGAGATCGGACGGCTCTTCCCCCGGCGCTGACCGAGCGGCGTGATTGGCAAGCATGGCCCTGACGGCCTTGAGATTTTCTTCGGCGTTGTCCTCCGAGCTGAGGTCCAGGTGTTTTACCGGATCACCCACCATGATCAGGCTGCAACCTGACGAGAGGCACAGGACCAACAGCGCTGGGACCGCCGCTCGCATCGGCATTAGCTTACAAATGCTCCTTCTAAGCTTGCTCGTGCACTTCTCTCTCTCACGTGCGATTTTCTCTTTTAACGGTGGCGAGCCGCAGTGTCCGAAGCTCCATCGGGCGGTTCACACGCTCGCTCGTTCGTTCCTCTATCTTCGCGGGTGGCGTCGATCGCTAGCTCGCGCGCAGCGGGGTCCCTACACCGGGCGGGGTGCGAGCACGAGCTATGATCGACGACAGGACCCGCATCTTTCCTCAAACCTAGAACGAGGTCATGCGGTCTACACAGCGTTGGAGCAGAACGCGACCCTCCTACTCTCGAAACATCCGCACGCCCACCTTCCGTCCTTTGATTCTCGCACGCG
>DATELB010000177.1:0-9633 GCA_035277085.1 Nitrospira sp.
TTTCCAGCGTGAAACTCCTCACCCGGACGCCGAGACGATGATCAGCACATGAACCGCCCCCGCGACTGTGCTCGGTGACGAATCTCAATAAAGTCCTGATGCACCGGTATACGATAGCGCCCATCCTGAGTTCTAAAGTTGGCTTTTAGGTATTCCTCCACGTCCCGCCTCGACGGTGTCTGCTTCATTTTTACTGAGTTCAGCATGAATTCCGCGACAGCATAGGCCTTTGCTAGATCTGGTGTGTCGACCGTAGCGGGATCCGTCGTAATGACAACGTGATAGGATCTGTCTGCTGATTTAAGGCTTCCACAGTCCGACGTAAGTCAAACCCGCGCCCAAAAAAATGGCGAAGCATGCTCATGCAGCCGGTGTCCCGGTTTAGGAGCACCACGATCGTAACCCCTGTGGCCGACATCCAAGAAACGAGTCGTTCCAAGTGCTCCAACCACCGATCTTGCGGAATGTAATAGAACGTATGGGAGCAGAGAACCAGGTCAGCCTGGGCAGAAGGCTGGGCCGCTAAAATAGGAAGACCAAGGGCCTCCACGCTCGGAAGCGCCTGTTGCACCTGTTTGAGTAAATTTAGGTTGGGCTCGATGGCGATGGTATGCGCGAACGCGCCAGCAAAGCCCTTCGTGACTTCCCCGTTTCCGGCGCCCGCGTCAATAAAGACTCGCTTGGCCGGCAATGTATCCACCACGTGCTCCAGCCAGCGTCGAGCGTTTCGCTTCTGGTCAGTATGATCCAGGAAAATCTGAAGGGCCTGTTTGTACGCCTCTCCTTGTGCATCAAAAATGCGAATGCATTCGTGAGCCGTCATACAGTGACTTCACTGTCATGCTTAGCCATGATAACCGCCATCTCCAGCGCACAGTGCCGCGCCGATACTTGCGTCCGTCCTCACGGTTTCCATCCGGACAGAACGCAGCGCTGAGCGACTAGCGGTACGAAGCTCGGGACATCCTCGGACACTGCCGTCATGACCTGATCAGCAAGTTGTGGGTCCTCAAAGCATTCATACACGTCGTCGAGAAACCCTCCGCGCAACAACGGATGATGCAAAAAGGCCTGTCCGCGACCGGCCGCGACTTCCAAGGGATATTCGCTGACGACAACGCGTTCGAAGCCGAGCTTGTGCAGCCAGCCACGACCTTCCTCAGCAGAGGGGCGTTCAGCGATGTATGCTTCAAGCCGACGTCGTTCGGTATGTAACTGCCTTACCGCCATTTCTTGATCAACTCGTCGCCACAGCGAATCGAACGTGCCCAGCGATGGAAACGTCAGTACGATTTGTCCGCCCGGTTTGAGGTGTGCGGACAAACCCTCTATCGTCGCGAGGCGATCGGGACGGAAGAACATGACCGACAGGTTCCCAGTGATTCGATCGTAACTGGACAAGTCGGGTGGAAGCGAGCGTGCATCAAGACACTCGAATCTTAACCACGGAAGTTGCTGCCCTTGAATCATCCTGGCACTGTCGACCTGACGCGCATTGACATCGATAGCCAATACTTGTCCGGAAGGACCTACCTGCTCGGCAAGATAGAAGGCAGGAATGCCATGCCCCGAAGCCACATCCAAAATCGTCGCTCCTGGAAACAGATCCAGGTGCTTGAGCAATGATTCGGCGAACGGCGTCGACCAGTAATCATGCGTGGGAAGAGGCCAAGACGGCACGGCAGCCCTTTCATGATGATCCGGATAATGAGAGCCGGCTCGTAACGAAGATTTCAGCTACGTCCGCAGGATGATGCGCCTATGCATGCCTGCGATGCAACAGAGTCGGCGTCGCAGCAAAGGAGTCGGGGGGTTTTTCTAGACCAAGAAGAAAGGACAGGCTACGGAACAGACCCTGCCAAGCCCTCGAGTATGTGAGCGAGGTCTTCGGGTTTGGAGTGATTTTTCGTCCCGCGGATGACGTCATCAAGTAACGGACCTGCCTCGGGGTGGAGGTCCCGTAACTTCTGTTCGAGATTGCCGGACATGAGTTCCTGCTGTATTTGTGCTTCAGTCAGGTTTCCTTCATTCAGATCTTGCTGGAGGAGCTTGCCCAGTTGCTCAACATACTTCTTCGTCTCCGGCGGGAGCTCATTCATGAGTTTGAGAAGGTCAGATTGGCTTGGTCCGCTCGCCATTTGCGCGAGAGCAGCGCTCTGCCCGATGCACCAGAGCGTCAGGAGCATGAACATCATCCAGCTCTTCATGAGCACCTCCGTTAGCGTGTGGGGTGAAGACCGGAACCCACAGGTCTTCCAGAAGTTTCTCAATGCCTGCAGTGATTGTCATCTTATTCTCAACATTTAAGACGTGGGATGTATTTGCTAAGTGGTCAAATGTCCTACCGCGCCAGAACCCGACGTGATGATTCGGAACATGCAGACGCCTAGATATACCCCTCCGAACGCTTGAAAAATGTAATTGTCTCCGTTTCTTTGCCGCTTGGCGCTACCATGCGTCCATGAAGAAGAGCATCGAAGAAACCCCTGTATTTTTGATCCATTGAATGAAGGGATCGTTAACACATGCTTGCTCGGGGCGAACGGTATCGGGTTGACTGCACGGTCCGATTTACACTTGAGGGCGGTGTGACGGGGGAAGGTGCGCTGATAAATCTGTCTATGAATGGCTGCGCCTTCCGCAGTCACGTATCAATGGAGGAGGGCATGCTGATCGCCATTCGAATGCAACCCACGGCAAACGCTGCGCCGATACAAGTTGAAATGGCGCAGGTCCGATGGGTCAATAACGACGCGTGTGGCATTGAATTCATGTTCCTGTACGAGAAGGAGCGTAGGGCTCTGATGCGTTGGGTTCGAGCACTTGCAGTCCAAATCATCCAATAGGGAACTCGCAAAGGGGTCGGCAGTCTTTTCTTAAGGTTGCTCTGCCCTCGCGCCGGACGCCGACGCGATGAGTCAGCACATCAAGACTTGACGATGCTCGCGCGACCAACGATCTTCACCTAAACCGCCGCCGACCAGCACCCGCCAGCAATCTCAACATACTCTTGCTTACTTGTGTGATCGGCCTGCGAATAGGTAATATCTGACCCATGGTCAAGGTTAGTCGAGCGGCGCTTGTGCTTTTGTTTCTGATGTTGCTCACCTTCCAGCTATCTGGTCTGTCCTGTCTCGATGAGTGGACGCTCCAGTCGCAGAACAATGTGATGTCACCACTCAGTTCGACTCTGGATGACGATTGTCCGTGTCACTTCATCTTTTTCTCTTCACCCTCTATCAATGTCCGTTGGAGCGGTTTGATCACTAGAACAGTTACACTCGCGCCGATGACCTACGCTTTTGATTCACGTTCTCTCCTGTTCCGTCCTCCTGCCTCGGCATAGCTCGCTTCTCCTTAACCAAGAAATAGCTCAACACAGCGACGTCTGCTGATCGTCGCCGTTCATGGGAAATCGTGCATGCCATATCGTCAATGGACCATACTTTTGCCCCTATCGTGTGCTTTCACTCTAGGCTGTGCGACTCACCCTCCTGACCGCTCACTCTCGCCGCTGACGATCGCCGTCGGACCAGTGACGTTCGAGGCGCCCGTGACGAAAAGCAAACACATTTATACGTTCGAAGAGAATCCTGACCCGGATGTGGACCGACAACTCTTACCGGTCCTAATCGATGACATTCAAGTGCGGGCTCAACGCTTGCTCACGGAAGAATTGGCAAAACATCCGGGCATTCGCGTCATTCCCTTCGATGAGACAAGAAGACTATTGGCCGACATCGCCTCTGCCGGACAACCCTTAACGGAGGCTCAAATCCAAGCCTTTGGGCGTCAAACCGGCGCTGACCATGTTCTGACCGGCATAATTCACGATTATGGGAAGGTGCGCTGGCAATACTGGGTTGCCGGCTGGCTCGCACACGTCGTCGTCGCCACAACTATTGTGGGCGTCGCTACCGGATGGAATCCCGCCGCTATCGGCGCGTATCTGGCGATCGATGCCACAACAGACTTTCCCCTTTGGTATGGCGGTGCGGAGATATTCGGCTTCGCGTTTCGGCCAGTCCGTTTTCATGTCGACGCCGTCCAAATAAGACCATGTCCTGGTGAAATATGGTCTCGAGATGAATTGATGGTCAGGGTACCGGGAAAACGTTTGGAACAATTTCCCGAGAACGAACAACACTTGAAACAAGTGCAGCTCGAAGCAAATCTCGAACGTGCGATCGAGGAGCTAACGGCTGAGGCTGCAGACGTATTAGAGCTTCGGCCCTGCTCCGAGAATGATGCGGCAATGCCTATCAGCAGCTTTTCTTGGGCATCGATCTTTGACCTATTGTTGTAGCTTTGATTTGGATCAAAACACCTTGGGAAACGGGGTATTCTGCTTTGTGAAAATCCCCGCGGACGTCGACCCGATGATTCGGGGCCGGCGGAATTATTTGCAATCAGCGAAATGCAGACTTCCTAAAATGGCACCACCTCCAGTCCCTGCGGAATGATGGGCGGCACCTCTATTTTGGGACGTTGGGGCGGACCTGGAGGCAAAGGACGTTCCCCGAGGGTGATATCGAGAGTGTGGGGCTCGCCATCGCGGTAGAGCCTCACCGTGACAGCCTGCTTCGCTTTCAGCTGCCGGAATACTTTGAGGTATTGTTCGCTATTCTTTACCTCTTGCCCATTGATGCTCACAATAATATCTCCTCCCAACACCCATGGCTCGCCCTCGATAGTCACATCCAGCTCACCGGCCCGGAGGCCGGTCTCTGCGGCAGGGCTTCCATCCTCTACATCGATGATAAGCAATCCGTCGACAAGTGGCAGAGCGATGAGATTGCGCAGCTCATCCGTCACAAATTTTCCTTTGATGCCCAGCCAAGGCCGGATGACGCGTCCTTGAGTGCGCAACTCCGGGAGAATCGCTTTGACAGTGTTGATTGGAATCGCAAAGCCGATATTCTGCGCTCCTAGCAAAATCGCTGAATTGACGCCCACCACGCGATCGTCAGAGTCGACGAGCGGCCCGCCACTGTTGCCGGGATTGAACGGGGCTGTGGTTTGGATGACTCGTTCTTGAAACACTTCCTGTTTGGTCTCAAGGAGTTTGCCGAATCCGCTCACGACGCCAGTTGCAAAGGCATACCCCAGACCGAATGGATGTCCGATGGCAACCACTTTTTGGCCGATTTCCAGCTTATCGGAATCACCCAAAGGGGCCGGCACATGTGGCCCTTTCGGAAGCTTCACTTGGAGCAGAGCGACATCCGTCTGCAGATCGCTTCCGATGAGTTCTGCCGCTAAACGAGTCCCATCGTGCAACGTCACAGTGATTTGTGCGGCTCCTGACACGACATGCGCATTCGTTACTATCGTGCCAGCCTCGTCGATGAGAATTCCGGACCCGAGTCCCTTTCCAGCTGTGTGAGTGATGTGATGAGAGCTGACATACGCAGATGCAACCAACACAGTGGACTTCGCCATCTGTTTGTAGACCCGCACACTGTTCACTTCCTCCTGAGTCACCAAGGCAACGGTGAGCGTGGGGATCGTGAGGCAGACGGTCATGACTATGGAGGCGATACACCAAACTCCCCGCGCACAGGTGTAATAGGACTGGCTCATGAACTCCTCCCTTGCGGCTAAGGTGGTTCTTAGTCTTCAGTCGCGTGGGGCCCCGAAAAGGTTACATCGTGAGGAAGAAAGTGGTCACTGGTTTCCACAACTGACTTGGTATATGTTCCTGGGCCTATTGGTTTCTACATGACTTCATCCTAGGGGAGACTTTCGATGAACATCAGATTCCTGGTCCTGTGGCTGGCGCTAGCGCTGCTCGCCGCCTCAGGCTGTGCGAAGGTGAAGGCCTGGTACGAGGATCAGAGGTATGAAGTCAAGGTACGCACGAATTTCGACGAGTCGATCGACTTCTCCTCGTTTCATACGTTTGCCCATTCGGGAATGACGGACAGAGGTCGAAAGATCGCGGCCACTGACAACAAATCGCCCTTGAGGGCGAGGATTAAGGAAATCGTCAACAAGCAACTCGTCGCCAAAGAACTTCGGCAAGTCGGCTTGGAAGAGCGCCCGGACCTGCTGGTAGATCTATTGTTCGGCATGATGGATGCCGATAAGTATCAGGAAGCCACCTTGGTAGTGAATCTCGCCGAATCGTCGAAAAAGAAGCGGGTATGGCAGGCCGTGATTACCGAAACGGTGGGAGAAAGCTTGGAGAAGAACTTTGAATCGGTCGACAAGGGAGTCGCCAAGGCATTCAAAGACTATCCCCCCGCCAAATAAAGGGTCGAGCCAAATAGACAGGCTACTTTGCTAAGTGCTCATCCCTACCGCGCCAGGGCGGCGACGCGATGATTCGTCACGTGAGTCGCCGATAGAGGAAGCTCCAGATTTCGCAACTTCCCACAAAGACGCACACGACAGCACGTCACTGATACTGAAAAGGAGTTACTCCATGCCGTATGTCAATATTCAGATTACGAAGGGTGCCACCAGGATGCAGAAAGCCCGCCTCGTCAAGGAAGTGACGGGTTCGCTCGTCAAGATCTTGAGAAAAAAGCCCGAACACACGCACATTGTCATTCAAGAAATCGCCGAAGAAGACTGGGGATTCTCGGGGCTCTTGACGGACGATTGGAAAACACGCCGTGCTCGAAAATAGCAGCCACTCCCCTTTAGGCGAATCTAAACCCCGTATGGTCCTCGCTTTCGCCCGCTTTGCTAGCAAATTTCCATACGAGGTTTTGTACCCGTTGCCGTTCATTGTCGGTCAATTTCGCGAACTTAACTCCAAACCTATTTCCTTCGATCCAGCAAACCTTCGCGCCACAAACACGCAGCATAGGCTGGCCATCATTAAATGTTATCGATAATGTGAGACTGCTACCGATGGCAACGGGATGGCTTCCAACAATGCGGCAACCTTCCTTTGACAATTCGACAAGTTGACCATTTCGACTTGAATTCTGATCACCTTCACTGCCTTCGGTGAGATACGTCACGCCGGCCTGGAGAGCAACGCGATGGGTACCCCGGCGGTCGAGTTCAGCAGTAGGCGGCGTACGAGTGACTTTAATTTCGCCGCTGGTTCCCCAGTCATCTTCGAGATAGCGATTTTCATTCCGGGTTGGCATGGCGGGCCTCCTCTCGAATATCTCTCCTAAATTGAGCCTAGCTGTGCCAATGTCGCTGTGCATTCCAAAAAAGGGCTATTTCGATGCCCCCTAGAAGAGGGAGGCAGTTGTTTCCTTCTCTATGATGACTAGAACAAAAAAGGGGACAGGCGAGTTTCTAACTACATGACCGAGCAAGGGGATTGCGTTCGACAAGGATTCACCGCCAGGACGCTGACGGGAAGACCCAGCTGCTGAAACGCCCATGACAAAAGAAAGGGGTCCGGAGTCTTTTTGTTCCCGTCAGATACTTCAGGTCTTGAGATTGTCTGCGTTGTAGGATCCGTCAATCAGCCACTTCGCTCTCGCCAACGCGGCCGACTCAGCTTCCTCACGTGAAAAGTAGGTACGGCCTGGAAACCCGTCGACTTCCGTGTTCCCGGGCTTTCTGATGACATACTGACATTCCCACATCGAACCTTCCGGGCTTGGTATCAACGTGATCTGATGGCCTTTATAGTCATGTAGACTCATGATTTACTCTCATGCGCAGTTGGATACCGGTGGGTGCCTTTATGCTGCGGCGTCCTCCGTTTCAGTATGACTGTCTTTCGTGTGCTTCAACATCGCGCCTGTCTTCCAATTCGCATACGCGCCATAGGCGTCCGCCAGCACTCCCCTTAGTCCATTCGATGCTTCCAGGGCATAGACTACGGAGGAATCATCAGGATCCGACATTCCTTCAAAGCGATGATGTTCGACGATGGTCAGTTCGTCGCTCTTAAACGTTTGACCCCGCGCGGCCACCTGCCCACTCTCCTTGTGAACCGAAAAGTCGGTGGTGAACCCGCGCTGCCTCAGCCCCTCCACTGCCTCCGCCATTGTCTTGTAAATATAGTGTGACATCCGTTCCTCCTCATAAGGGCGCGTTATACAACCCAGTATGGAGGAAGACAGGATAAGGAGGGACTAGCGGATGCCCGAGAGATTTCCTGTATCGAAGCATGTTCTTCAGCGCATTTTCGCACACTGTTCGCAGTGCGAAACCGCTCAGCAATTTCGACCACCACATCGCCCATCTGCGCAGTGATTTTTCAATTCGTATTCTACCGCTTCCTGACTCCTCACATCTTGGCATACCATCACTCGCAAACGACTGGGAGCAGGTCTGCAATTTGCAGCTCGCTGCTTCACCTCATGCATGTTGAATTGGAATACTTCGATCCCGAACGCTTTTCGTTTCACGACGACCCGGTGCTGGTGATTGAACATTTCTGGACAGCCCAGGAAAGACGGCGTTTTCAGCTGGCCATGCAGCACGCAGTATGGACATCGCTTGATGACATGCCACACCTGCGTGGAGCGTTCCCTGACTGCGGCAATTGGCTCAAGGCGGACATTGCCCCGCCCGAGGCAATGCTCTTGTTGAACCGCCTGGCCCTACCCTGCATCAGGACCTATATCGAATCGTTTCCGAACATCGTGCGTCGGCACATGAACTTCAACTATTATTCTTACGGAGCGGGCGATTGTCTGTTGACGCATGACGATACCGCACAAGCCATAACCACCGAAGCTTCTCCCTTACGGCGTCTCGCAGTCGTCGCCTATCTTCACGATGAATGGGAACCGGATTGGGGAGGTGAGTTAATTATTTATCGACCACTGTCCAACCGACAAAATCGCTCTGCCTGGACGATCAGCCATTGCATAGCCCCCAAGCCAGGGTCCCTTGTGTTGTTCACCGTGCCTCGGTTCCATCGTGTGTGCCGAATCGACCCGGTCATCGGTGGGCGCAAACGCCTCTCCATAGGAGGATGGTTTATGACTGAGCAACACGTCCACGCTCGGGACAATTCGCCATATGAGAACTTCGCCAACCGGAATCAAGAATATGCCGCCTAGAGCGCGGCCGCCGACGTCATGATCCGCATATGAAGACGCCCTCATGATCTTTCAACGCACCCACGTTCATCCGTCCATTGCGTATTGCGATTGGCCTCGCAGGCCGCTCGTTCAAGCGCTGTCTTAGTCAGCTCAGTCACTGCAGGGTCGTAGACGAAACTGGTCGAGCCACTCTTGGCGTTACACGCCATTCGGTGCTCCTCATGTGGAACCGGACGCAGGTGTGGCGGCGTCCGAATTTGTAGGGCGCTTTTCTATGTCTGTGAACCAGGTCCTGACAGTCAAAAAAAGACAGGCCTGCGGGAATGGCAACTGGTCCCAACTTTTGGCGGCATTGATTCAGGTATCTCAGCGAGAATAGAATGCTTTCCGGAGTCCACTCTTCGATTCAGACCAACCATTCGCAGGCTAGGAGAACGCACATGGGAAGCATGCAGAGAATCGGTGGGTTTGCGGTCGCTATCGTCGTCAGCGGAGCCGTGTTACTGACGACAGCCGGCTCAGCCGTCGGGGATCAAAAAGGAGAAGCGCACAAACACTTCAAGGGCGAAATCATCGAATCGGGCGGCGGCCTAGCCATCAAAACAAAAGAAGGGACGACTTACCAACTCAGTGAAAATGAGGCACGTCGCCAGGGCCGCGC
>DATELB010000178.1:0-2764 GCA_035277085.1 Nitrospira sp.
CGACGAGGCGAACACCGTCAATACGGCCAAGGCCGCGCCGACACCGGCCCCACGGGGGGCGTCTAAAAACGATGACAGGAAGGATGAACGAAAAACCGCAGGCGCGTCGCGTGGCCGCCGCCGCGTGCTGATTGCAGCCGTTGTCGCGGCTCTGTTGCTGGGGGCCCTGTTCATCGCAGCTTCCCTTCTCGGAGCACCGGCAAAACGGTATGCCGAACACTACGCGAACGAGCGGCTTCCCGACTTCGAGATTGCAATCGGCAAACTTCGGTTTCAGCCCTTCAGGCTGGGAATCGGCTTGCAAGATGTCGTCGTGCGGCAACGAGCCAATCCCGATCCGCCGCTGGCCGAGATTCCAAAGGTCAACGCAAGAGTCGGTTTTCTCCGCCTCCTCACCGGTAAGGTCGATGTCCATCTGCAAATTGAGAACCCTCAGATCGCCGCGACGAGCCGGCAGGTTGAATCACTCCTCCACACTCCGAAAAAGGAGGTCGATACACAACAGACGGTCGCATGGCAGGACAGCCTGCGGGAAATGATGCCCGTTCGTGTCTCGCTCTCGCTGTCGAACGGCGACGTGCGGTATCAGACTGAACCAGATGCCGAACCGATTGAACTCCATCAAGTGGGGGTGACGGCGAAGAATGTCACGAACCGCCCCGGCGACAACGAAGCCTATCCCTCCGACCTCCGTGTGAACGCTCGTCTCGGGAACGAGGGAGAGATTGCCGTCGAGAGCCGGGCGGATCTTCTCGCGAAGCCGAGCCCCCGCATCGATGGCGACATGAAGGTCCATCATCTCACGCTGCCCACATTACGCCCGCTGACAGGTCCCTATAATGTGCAGCTTCGCCAGGGTGCGTTGGATATGACGGCTCATATCACGTATGCGGCCCCGACAACCGTCGTGGAAGTCAACGATCTTGTCATCGATGGCGCAAAGGTCGATTACGTCCATTCGGAGCAGACGAACGACAGGGAAGCGGACAAAGCGAAGAAGGCCGGCGAAAAGGCCAAACAAGTTCAGAAGGATCCGTCAGTGGTCGTGAAAGTCTCCCACGGACAAATCGTTCACAGCGACGTCGGATTCATCAACAAAGCTGCCTCACCCCATTATCGAGTCTTCATGTCCGACATGAACCTCGAGTTGGACAACTTCAGCAATCGGCCGCAGGACGGCATGGGCGCGGTAAAGCTCACAGGAAAGTTCATGGGCAGTGGTCCCACCGTGGTGACGGGGTCGTTTCGTCCGGAAAAACCCAATCCCGATTTCGACGTTCAAGTACGCATCGTGAAGACGCCAGTTGCTGCGCTGAACAAGCTGCTGGAGGCCCATGGCCAGCTGGAGGCGAAGCAAGGCACATTTGCGTTCTTCAGCGACATGCGCGTGAAGCACAACCATATCGATGGATACGTGAAGCCGTTCCTCAAAGACGTCCAGGTCTATGACCCGGAGCAGGATGCGGATAAGAAAACCATGAAAAAGCTGTATCAAGCCGTCGTCAACGGCGTGCTTGACCTATTCAAGAACGATCCGACTGGCCAAGTCGCCACGAAGACCGACGTGTCGGGGCGGGTCGAAAATCCCAAGGCGGACACCTGGCAAGTGCTGGAGAAGCTGGTCCAAAATGCATTCTTTCAAGCGATTCTTCCCGGATTTGAAGACATTAAAAAGGTCTGAGCGCTGAGCCCCTTCTTTCCCTTCAAGATCGGTCTGGTCGGTTTCTGGCATGTCTGGTACCTGATTGCCTTTTCCACCAACCTATGCGACGGCCTTGACGCCCTAGGGGTGTTGCCGAAAACGCGGCCATTCGCTTCCGGCAATCTCAAGGCCGTCAGCCAGGCGACACGATCCATCTCCGCATCCAGATTCCTGCCCCGGTTGTTGTTCGCCGGTGTGGTCTGTTGGCAGTTCCTGGCCGTGCTCTTGTTCGGATGGGCGACGGTCTCTTCCCTTTCTGCCGGGTCCTTGGACTTAATAGCCACGAATGCCGCGTTCCTCACAGGATTAGGCCTGTGGGCGGGCTTTCTGCTCGCGGATGAGATGTTGAAGCAGTATGAGACTGAGCACTCTCACGTGTTGTTTTTCATGGCTCAGCTCCTGACGCTTGTAGCGGTATATACATTGCCAAGCTAGCGGAGACTGGGCAGGAAACGGCGGCGGTCAAGAGTTGAGCGTGGTCAGCCCGTGGGCCAGCGCAAACTTGATCAGTTCGGACGTCGTGTGCACTCCAAGCTTCCGTGTGATGTTGGCCTTGTGGAATTCCACCGTCTTCAATGAAATATTGAGTTCCTGCGCGATGGCCTTTGCGGATCTGCCTTGCGACAGCAACACGAGAATTTCTCGTTGCCGGGTGGTCAGATCGCCCGAAAAGCCCTCAGGCCGCAACCATTCGTGCTCCAACGCCTCGCGGATTTCCGGGGGGATCTTTTCCGATAGAAAGCGCTTGTTGGCGACGACGGTCTCAATCGCCAGGCGCAGCTCCTGCGACGCCGACTGTTTCAAGACATAGCCGTTCGCTCCCGCCTTGAAGGCCTCACTCACCGAAATCGCTTCCGTCAGCATGGTCACGAGGATGACTTTGACCCGGGGAAGCTGCGTTTTCAACTCTTTGGTGGCCGCAAAGCCGCTGATTTTAGGCATGCGGGCATCCATGAGGATGACATCAGGATTGTATTCAATGGCGCGCTTTACAATCTCGTCGGCGTCTTGCACCTTGCCCACGATGGTGAAATGCGGTTCGAGCAGGGTGCTGATGCTCTC
>DATELB010000179.1:0-15108 GCA_035277085.1 Nitrospira sp.
TTCTTTCGATGCAATGAGATTCCTTAATTTGCCGTTCCACAAGGCGAGGCGGAGGGTGCCGACCGTCTGCTCATGGTTTACGGGGGTCGGGATAAGATCGAACGCGCCCTGTGCCAACACTCGACCTGCAGGCGCTTGCTCGGATGCGCCGGCTGTCACGACGAAAGGAACGAATTGCTGAAGAGACTGGCTGCGCTTTAACAGGAAGAAATCGTCGACCTCCGCCAGGTGTGCGCCGGCGATGATGAGCTGATACGGCGTGGCCGATAGCTTTCGCGTCGCACTCGGCTGAGAGGTGCAGAGATCAAAGTCGACGTCGAGCCGGCTGTCTGCGAAGGTGCGGAGAAGCGGTTCAACGGCCGAGGCATAGTCCGCCGCGATCAGCAGTCGGGGAATCCGGTGAAGAGAGGAGATGAGTGAGATGCCTTCATTCATACCCTGCCCCTCGATGCGGTGGGCACCATCGTTATGACTAACGCCGGACAACCCGTCGACTTATCAACTCGCCTGCATAAGACCGGTATGAATGAAGAATGATCGTAGCCTGATACTTCTTAAGGTTTTTGTCTATCAGCGTCCGCCTACAGGATTGTAGTTTTACGGCGTCACCCGTTTGTGGCAAGATGGGCTCAAGACTGACGGGCAATAGGCTAAAATCAAAGATGGAACCAATGGCTAGACATCAGTGCATGATTTACGAGGGTTCCCCGGCCCACTATCTGCCGGCTCTCGCCGCCTCGATTCGGCAGAAGCTGATCGAAAACTACCGGTGCCTATATCTCAATAGTCCGCCTATGGTCGCGGGACTGCGCTCTTATCTCTTCGCAAAAGGTGTGGATGTGCCTCGGGAGGTCTTGAAAGGCAGCCTCGTCCTCTCCTCGGGTGACGGACACCTTTTAAATGGAGCTTTCGACATCGATCGAATGCTGGGCTCCTTAAATCATGCGGTCGGTCAGGCGCTGCTTGACGGGTACCAAGGGCTTTGGGCCACGGGGGACATGAGCTGGGAGTTCGGCCCCAACAAAGATTTCTCTAAGCTTCTAGAATACGAATGGGGCCTCGAGGAATTGTTCGAGAAACACCAGTGTTTATCCGGCGTCTGCCAGTATCACATGGATACCTTGCCTCGAGAAATCGTGCGCCAAGGCCTGCTCACGCATCAAGAGATTTTCGTCAATGAGACGCTTTCACGGCTAAACTCTCATTATGTTCGACGGGAATCCTTCGCGACCCCCTTCCAACTCCCGACAGACCTGGACAACACGATTGATCGGCTCTCTAAAAGCCGCGGTCACGCGTAAGCCATCCAATCTCTGGACAATGAAGTCATCGGAGAGAGTCGATCGGGAACTCTATTTCTCGATGTAGGCGTGTTTCTTGTCCCAATCGATCCAGAACAGCAGATACAAGATGAGGGCGATCAACCAGAGCAGCGGAACACTGACAAGAATCAATAAGATGGTGGTCATGACGCCAGTCGGAGGTCGATGCGTTTTTTGCGAGCCAGGAATTCGAGCAGCTGCGCCTTGAGATCGGCGCGGAGATCGGCGAACGGGATCCGTTCATTGTCGATGAATTCCGTGCGGGCCGGTTCGACGAATAGGGAAAACGACCGCGTGAGCACTTCGCCCGCAATGTCGTCATAATAGTAACGCACCAGCATGGTCTTGCCTGGGGCGTCCGCCGGAAGTGTTTCTTCATGAAAGAACGAGGTCGCCATTTCGCCCTCGGTGAGGCTCTTCTAGATCGACGCCACCTTGTCGTAGAATTGATGGTCTTCCCGATAGCCGCCGTATCCGAACCCCACCTGCGCAAGGGACGCTACGAGCTCGATGCGCTGCACGTACTTCACCATTTTATACCCGACCTTCGTTTCCAGACGTAAGCGGCAGGGTGCGCCGTGCTTCAGGGGCAGCGGCTGATCGTTCATCTCGTAGGCAAGAATCGTTTGCGGATCGTTCATCTCGTTCAGCCGGAACGCTTCATAGTAATGCTCCGGCGCGTATTCCTCTTGTACGAACGCGTGAAAGACGATCCATCGGGCCTGTGCCTTCGGTCTACATACTTGAAGCACGTCCTGGACTCGGACGCCTCCCCAGCGCGCAATCCCCGTCCAGCCCTGGATGCAATTGTGCATGGCGGTATGCGCATGCTTTGGCAATCTGCGGAGGTCGTCCAGGGAGAATTCACGAGGATCTTCAACCAAACCGCCTACGCTCAATCGCCAGTCTCGAAAGCTGTTCGCCGCCATACGGCGATAGTCGCCGTTTTCCGGGGGATACCCGTTCACATGGTGCTCGGCGGTCACGGCCTTGGAATCATAGTGCTGATGGGACGCCAGCCCTCCGAAGAATAGCCGCATGAGCGGCTCAACGATCCGCGTGGCACGCGTCTGAAATCCGCGCGGGTGGCGGCGTGTGTACAGCGTGGCAGCGACATGGGACAGAATCACGAAGAGCAATGCCGCGGTGGCGACAATGAATGCCGCGGCTGCCGACCAATCTGGCGGGCCGAACATCGCGAACATGTGCTCGACGTCACGCGGAAAGTGCACCATGATCACCATGAGCAGATGGGTGAGCACGTAGCCAACCATCAGCATGAGGCCGATAAAGTGCAGGCTGCGCGCGCCTTGACGGCCGCCGAAGAGGCGGAGGTACCACGGATACCGTGCGATCAACGCCGGCGACTGCGCCAAGCCCGTTGCGATCATGAAGGGGCCGAGCACAAACACGACGCCGGCGTAGACGAGTTGTTGCAGCGGATCGTAGGGATGAAAGGCCGAGGCCGGCGGGGTTTGCAAGCTGGCGAAGGTCAGGGCGCTGTTCCAGGCCTCGGGAACGATGGACCAGCTCGTCGGGATGAGCCGTCGCCATTGGCCGGTGGCGAACAGCAGCGTGACATAGGACAGGCCGTTGAGCACCCACAAAGGGACGATGAGGAAGTGCCAGTTCCGCCCCGCCCCGAGATTGTGGTGACCGCCCGGGATCGCAAAGACGGCGGAAACGTCTTCAGCCTCGTCCATGGATGTAAACAACCGGTTGGTCGGCATCTTTTTCTTGCCGAATTTGATCCATTCGCTTCGGGGGCGGCAATGGTCGTTCCAATACAACTTCGGATGGTCGGCGAGAATCTGGAGACCGCTGCGCATCAAAAAGAAAATGCAGAACAAATTGATGAAGTGATTGATTCGCAGCCAAATCGGAAAGCCGAGATCGCCTCCGTTGCCATCCATCCGTTAGCCTCACATGCCGGACCGAGAGGTTCGCATGCCGGCTAGGCCACAGAGCCCCCCGGCATGACTTCTGAAGCCTACAATACGAAATCCGCTCCACCGACTCGACTAGAGAATTCCCGTATGCGCCTCCCCGACGGCCGTATCCTCGCCTTGACGATGCTGAGCGGGGCCGGACTGCCGTACCAGACTGAACACCGTATTCACCAACGACAGATGTGAGAGAGCTTGGGGAAAGTTCCCGAGCATGCGCTGGGTCTCGGGATCATATTCCTCTGCCAAAAGACCCACGTCGTTTCGCAGCTCCAGGAGCCGCCGTAGAAGCGCCGTCGCTTCGGATCGACGGCCTTGGAGCGTATACGTGTCCGCCAGCCAAAAGGAGCAGGCGAGAAACATGCCTTCGCCCGCCGGCAGGCCGTCGATCTCACGCTCCTGGTCTTGAGGGTAGCGCATGACTAATTGATGCCGGCGCAGATCGTGCTCGATGGCTCGAACGGTGCCCCGTACACGGGGGTCGTTCGGCGGAAGAAATCCGACTAAGGGAATCATCAACAGGCTGGCGTCGACGTGGCGGGCTCCATAATACTGGGTGAACGTCATGCGATGGTTGTCAAAGCCGCGGTCGCAAACTTCGCGATGGATCTCTTGACGAACTCGTTTCCAGCGTTCCGCATCACCGGGCAAATGAAATGTCTCAATGTCGCGCACCATTCGATCCATGGCGACCCAAGCCATGACTTTGGAATGAACAAAGTGCCGCCGCTGGCCTCGGACTTCCCAAATCCCCTCATCCGGTTCTCTCCATTTCAATTCAAGGTACTCCATCATGTTCGACTGAATGTCCCAGCCGCGTGCATTCGTGTTGACGCCTGCGCGGCGGGCTTGGTGAAGGGTATCCATCACCTCTCCAAAGACATCGAGTTGTATTTGACGCCACGCCCGATTGCCGGTACGGACCGGAGATGATCCTTCGTAGCCCGGCAGCCAATCGAGCTCATATTCCGTCAGACGGCGTTCGCCGGCAACGCCGTACATGATCTGCAGCTGTGCCGGATCTCCGGCAACAGCCCTCAGCAGCCAATCTCTCCAGGCCTCCGCCTCGTCGCGATACCCCGCGATCAGCAAGGCATACAGCGTATACGTGGCATCGCGGATCCAGCAGTAGCGGTAATCCCAATTGCGCACGCCGCCCAGCCGTTCAGGGAGGGAAGTGGTCGGTGCCGCAACAATGCCGCCGGTCGGTGCATAGGTCAGCGCTTTCAATGTAATGAGAGAACGGACCACCGCCTCTCGCCACTCTCCCTCGATATGACACCGGGACGCCCATCCCCGCCACCAGCGCTCCGTGTCGGCCTCCGCAGCTTTGGCGTCTGGCGCTGAAGGAGGCGACTCATGCGAGGGATGCCAGATCAGGGTCAGGGGGATCCGCTCGCCCTTCCGCACGAGAAAGTCGGCAACGGTCGTACATTGCTCCCCGCGCATCCCGACGGAGCTGCTGAGACTCACGGCGTCCGGCCCGGCGACGGCATTGATCCGTCCGGCATGGCGCTGCACCCACGGCGTGACCGAACCGTAGTCGAAGCGGAGAATCAACTGCATTCGCATAGGCACAGCGCCTTTCAGCCCTTCGACAATCCGCATGACGGTCGGATACGGCCGGTCGAGTGGCATGAAGTCAATCATGCGCACGCTGCCCTCGTCCGTTTCGAAGTCGGTCTCCAGAATGAGCGTTTCAGCGCGATAACGCCGGCTGATGCGGCAACGAGAGGCTGCCGGCGAGACGATCCAGCGTCCGTGCCGTTCGTCTCCAAGGATTGCCGCAAAGCAGGCGTTCGAGTCGAACCGCGGCAGGCAGAGCCAGTCGATGCTGCCGGTGCGTCCCACCAATGCTGCCGTATGCCTGTCTCCGATCAGCGCGTAATCTTCGAGTTGCATGACGAGCGATGCTCTGATTCAGGTATGGTACGCACGTGTCAGCGAACCTGGATCTCCAATTTGCCGTCCAGCTTGACGACGTCGACGTCGACGCCGTCCTTCCGCCGGTGAAACGTCAGATCGACGGAGGCCTGCCCGATACGGAGGCGTATGACGTTCAGGCGATCGATCCCTCGCGGCAGCATAGGCCGTACGATCTCCAACCGTTGGTCAAACGCGTCGGGCTCGAGGCCTAACAGCGTCGCCAGCAAGAACGGGAGCGCTCCGGCGGCCCACGCTTGCGGATGGCAGGCGACCGGGTAATTGATCGGGATTTCATAATCCTCTCGTCCGAAACCGCAAAACACCTCGGGCAGCTGATGCAGATGAAAGTGAAAGGCGGCATCGAACAACCCCTGAAAGATCCGCAGCGCCTGCTCGTCGCCGCCATACCGCCGAAACCCTGCCGCCACGAACGCGTTGTCGTGCGGCCAGACCGTTCCGAGGTGATAGCCGATCGGATTGAACGCCCGTTCCTTGGCGGAAAGCGTGCGGACGCCCCACCCCGAAAACATGTCGGCAGCCATTAATCGCTGAATGGTGCGCCGCGCGCATGCTTCGTCCGCAATTCCTGTCCAGAGCGCCTGTCCGGGATTCGAGGTGACGACAGCCGCAGCGTGCCCATTCTGCTGGAGTGCGAGCGCGTAACAGCCCTTGTCTTCCATCCAAAAATCCCGGTTGAAACGCGCCTTGAGCTCCTGGGCCTGCTGACGCAAGCGCTCGGCTTCGGTTGTCTCCCCTGCCCGCTCGAAGAGAGACGCCATACGGCGCCAGGCCTCATACACGTAGCCTTGCACTTCGACGAGGGCAATCGGCGGCTTGGCCATAGAGCCGTCTGCGTTGACGATGGCGTTGCCGGAATCTTTCCATCCCTTGTTCGCCATCTCGTTCCCGCGGGTTTCGCTCGTATACGACAGATACCCTCCCGGATCACGCTGCAGTGAAGCATCGATCCAATCGAGCGCCAGCTTGATCTGCGGCCGCAGCTCCTGAAACAACTGCAGGGACCCGGTCCATCGGGCGTGATGCGCAAGCAGAATCACAAACAAGGGCGTGGCGTCCACGGTGCTGTACGACGGCGTCTGGGGAATGGCGTTCAGATGTGCCAGCTCGCCGACGCGCAACTCATGGAGAATTTTGCCCGGCTGTTCGTCTCGTTCTTCATCCTCCCGGCGCCCCTGATGTTTCGCCAGCAACCGAAGGGTCTGTTCCGCAACGCCGCTGTGATACGGCAGCATCTGCAGCGCGGTGACGAGGCTGTCACGGCCGAACAGCGTGACGAACCACGGCACTCCCGCGGCAAAATATTCGTCTCCGTCCAGATGGGAGCGAAGGACGTCGAGGCCGCGGAAGGAGCGGTCCATCAGTTGGTCCAGTGCTGAGCCGTTCGCCGAGATTTGCGTGATTTCTTGAGTCGAACCGTTGATCTTTCGAGCGATCATCGACGGAGGCTGCGCCGCGTCGGCCCGCCGGGATGAAGGCGACGTGGAAGCGGCGCCTGTGGATTCGTGGATCGTCAAGGACACCCGTACCGTTTGCTTTTGACCCGGATTCAGCGCAACGTGAAACGTTGCGGTTGTCAGGCGGCGCTCGATCGGTGGAGGATCGCTTTCAATCGACAGGGCCCGGGCAATGCCGTCCTCTCCGCGGTACGCGAGCGTCAGAACGTCTCCATGCCATTGAGGACTTTGCGCCTGTCCGCGGGGAGACTTGGTCAATCCGCGCACGACATAGATGTCTTCGAACGCCGATCGGAACGCCAGAGTGATTGAAAAGCGGATGGGCTTCAGGCTGAAGTTCTGAAATTGAAGTTCATCCCGCAACGCGGGAGCGTCGGCCGCCAGTACACGATGCCACGTCAGCCCGAGTTGCTCTTTGTCCACCCTCTCGCCATTCGGAAGGACGAGTTCGGGATTGGTTAATGAAAATATCCCGACGGCGCCCACCGAAGCCGACGCCGACAATCCCACCGGCGGCAGGCCGCCCAGCGTCAATTCATACCCGTTCAAGTAGCGGCAGTCATGGTAGTACAAACCCAGGCCGTGATTGCCGGTCATCGGGACGTGGCCATCTCGTTGTGCTAAAAAGAAGAGATTCCCCTTTTTCATGACGATGGCCTGGGCCAGGCTCTCGACGCCCGTCGGGCGCGTCTTCGTTACCGTCTCCTGGAACCGTTGTCGTTGGTTGTCAGCGAAGAGGGGCGAAGGCGAGGCGAGAACCGAGCCTGCAAGTGGCCACGATAAAGAGAAGCGCAGGAACGAGCGGCGATTCAGCATAAGATGTAGGCCGGACACATGCCCGGCGAAGCACCTGGACTCACACCACTTCCCTGACTTTGTCCTCGACGACGGTCTTAATGATCTCCCAACGGTCCTGTTGGCCCCTTCCGAGCGCTTTGGCGAACTGCCACGCTTGGTCGATCGTGATCTTCCCGGGGAGCGGCGGTTCGGCCGGATCCACGGTTGCCTCAACGACGGCCGGACCCGGAGATTGAAACGCCTGCCGCAAGACGTCCGGCACCGCCGCGGGGTCATCAACGCTGAATCCCGCAGCGCCGCAGGCCCGTCCGAACGCGGCGAAATCTATCGGCTGTAATTGCACACCATACTGCGGGTTACCCTCCATGGCGATTTGTTCCCATTTGATCATTCCAAGGACATTGTTCTTGACGACGATGATCTTGATGGGGAGGTTGTATTTGACGATCGTGGCAAGTTCACCCATCAGCATCGTAAACCCGCCATCGCCCATAAAGGCCACGACTTGTCGTCCTGGGTGGGCGATAGCGGCGCCTACCGCATAGGGAAGTGCACAGGCCATCGTCGCCAGTGTACCGGATGCCGAAAACTCCATCCCGGCCCGGATCTTGATGTGGCGTGCGGCCCAGGTCGTGATCGTTCCCGTGTCGCAGCAGATAATGGCGTCGTCCGCCAGATGGTCGTTCAGCCGGTGTGCGACCACTTGGGGTTTCAGCGGCTTGTCCGATCTCGTCCCACGTGCCTCCATGAGCTCGTTCCAGCGGCGCATTTTTTCCTGCGCTCGAGACAAAAAGTCCCGGTCCGACTTGTGCTGAACGAGCGGAAGCAGTGCCCTGATGACGTCCCAACACTGGCCGACGAGGCCGACGTCCACCGGATAGCGAAGGCCGATCCTCGCCGGATCGAGGTCGATCTGCACCGCTCGAGCTTGTCCGGGCTTCGGATAGAATTCCATGTAGGGGAAGCTCGTTCCCGCCAGGATCAACGTGTCGCATTCCTGCAGGACCTCCTGAGAAGGGGCCGTTCCGAGGAGACCCACTCCGCCCGTCGTATACGGATGGTCATCGGGGACGACGGCCTTGCCGAGCAGCGGTTTCACGATTGGCGCTCTCAGTTTCTCCGCCAGCGCGACCACCTCCTGCCGTGCAGCAAGACACCCGCGTCCCGCAAGGATCGCCACCTTCCTTCCCTCGTTGATGAGGCGAGCGGCCTCTTCGAGCTGTCGATGCGGCGGCAATGGAAGCGGATCCGTGTACAGATCGCCGCTGTGCCGCGCAATATTGGCTTTCGACCGCAATCCATTCGTCGTCCACTCTTGAATGTCCTTCGGAATTGTGATGTGCGCGACGGTCCTTTTGGAAATGGCTGTTTTGATCGCTTCGTCGACGACGTTGCAGACGTGTTCCGGGCCCATTACGCGCTCATTGTACGCGGCCACGTCCATGAATAATTTGTCGAGATCCACGTCTTGTTGATAGTGCGTGCCGATGAGGTCGTGGAACGTATGTCCCGTGATGGCGAGGACCGGCTGCCCGTCGAATTTCGCGTCATACAGTCCATTCAACAGATGGATGCCACCCGGTCCCGACGTCGCCAGGCAAACCCCCAGTCGGCGTGAAAACTTCGCATACCCGCAGGCGGCGAATGCTGCCGCTTCCTCGTGGCGCACCTGCACCAGTTGAATGTCTTTGCTGCGGGTGCGGAGCGCTTCGAAGATGCCGTTGATCCCGTCGCCCGGCAGGCTAAAGACCACGCGAACACCCCAGTCTACGAGTCGGTCCACAAGAATATCGGCTACGGTGCTCGCCATGACGCCTCCTCTTTTTTGGTACCGCGTGGTGATGAAATTGTGCAATCCCAATGCCCCGACAGGACACCATTTAGGTTCCTGAAATCCGTGAGTTTCCGCACAGCGCGCACAGCGCAAAAACGCTCTCAGATTTTTGTCATCGTGAGCACTTCCCGCGCACATTTTTAAGGCCACCGTGGTATGAACGTTGCGACGTGATCGGTCGGTATGGCCGCGATCAGGATCCCGTTCACACAGCGCCACTACAGCCCCTACGAGCGTCCCCGCCATATCCAGGTGCCGATCGAGCGCCTTGACGTCTCGGCCTATGTCATCCCGACCGACGGACCTGAATCCGACGGCACGCTGGAATGGCACCACACGGTGCTCCTGCTCGTCGAAGCTGTGGCCGGAGGGCAATCCAGTGTGGGCTATAGCTATGCGGGCTATGGATCAGCGGCGGTCGTCAAGGAACTGCTGACCGATATCGTCGTCGGTCACGACGCGTTCTCCGTGGAAGATTGCTGGTGGGCGATGGTGCACGCGGTGCGGAATATCGGCCGTCCGGGCGCGGTGGCCATGGCAATCTCTGCGGTCGACGCGGCGCTCTGGGACCTGAAAGCCCGGTTGCTCAATCTGCCTCTCGTCACATTGTTGGGATCCGTCCGCGACGGCGTTCCGGTGTATGGGAGCGGCGGATTCATCACCTACGATCTCGAACGGCTGACCGGCCAGTTGGGCGGATGGGTCGCACAGGGTATACCGCGAGTGAAAATGAAAGTGGGCCAGGACGCCGAGGAAGACGTGAAGCGCATCCAGGCCGTGCGCCGGGCGATCGGCGAGGGACCGGAAATCTTTATCGACGCAAACGGCGGGTATGCGACGAAAGAAGCGTTGTCGGTTGCCGACGCCGCCGCGGGACAAGGCGTGACGTGGTTCGAGGAGCCGGTGTCCTCGGACGATCTCGACGGGTTGCATCTCCTGCGTGAGCGCGTGCCGGCGCCGATCGAAGTTGCGGCGGGCGAATACGGCTATGACCCGTTGTATTTCCGCCGCATGCTGCACGCCCAGGCCGTCGATGTGCTGCAAGCCGACGCGACGAGGTGCTGTGGAATCACGGGCTTTCTCAAGGCGGCCGCACTGTGCGACGCCGAACCCCTTCCGCTCTCCGCCCATTGCGCGCCCGCCATACACATGCACCCCTGTTGCGCGGCGCGGCCGGTGCGCCACATCGAATATTTCTATGACCACGTCAGGATCGAGCAGATGTTGTTCGACGGCGCGATCCAGCCGGTCAACGGCCTGTTGTATCCGGATCGATCGCGCCCGGGAATCGGCTTGGAATTCAAACGGCAAGATGCTCAACGGTATGCGGCATGAGGAATCATGGCACAATTCATTGCGACGGAAGAATTAACGGCTCATCGGCGGCGAAACCCCTCTGAGTTACGTGTTCACGATGCCGTCGACGTGGCCCGGCTTGAGCGGGATCTCTCGTCGGCAGTGCAAGGCGAAGTGCGCTTTGACCCAGGCAGCCGCGCGCTCTACGCCACGGACGCATCGAACTATCGGCAGGTGCCGATCGGCGTCGTCATTCCGCGCAGCATCGACGACGTCGTGCGGACAGTCGCCATCGCGCGCCGTCATGGCGCTCCGATCCTTTCGCGCGGCGGCGGCACGAGCCTCTGCGGCCAGTGCTGCAACGTGGCGGTCGTCATGGATTGGTCCAAGTATCTGCATCACATCATCGACTTGGATCCCGATCGGAAACGGGCACGCGTGCAGCCTGGCCTCGTGCTGGACGAACTGCGGAATGCGGCCGAGCGGCACCACTTGACGTTTGGTCCCGACCCGTCGACGCACAACCACTGCACGCTCGGCGGGATGATCGGCAACAACAGCTGCGGCGTCCATTCCGTGATGGCCGGCGAAACCGCGGACAATGTGGAATCGCTGGAGATTCTCACCTACGACGGCGTGCGAATGTCGGTCGGCCCGACGGACGACGAAGCCTACCGCCGCCTGCTGGCCGGCGGTGGCCGGATCGCCGACATCTACCGGCGTCTCCATGCACTCCGCGATCGCTATGCGGACGACATCCGCAAACACTTCCCGCCGATCGCAAGGCGCGTCTCCGGCTACAACCTTCCAGCCCTGCTTCCCGAAAACGGTTTCAATGTCGCCCGTGCCCTTGTGGGATCGGAAAGCACCTGCGTCACCGTGCTCGAAGCGACGGTCCGTCTCGTGCCGAGTCCGCCCGTGCGTTCACTGGTCGTCCTGGGCTATCCGGACGTGTACAGCGCGGGCGACCATATACCCGACATCCTTCGCTACCGGCCGATCGGTTTGGAAGGGATGGATGATCGGCTCGTTGACGACATGGTGAAGATGCGCATCCATCCAAAAGACGTCAAACTGCTGCCCCATGGCGGCGGGTGGCTGCTGGTCGAGTTCGGCGGTGACACGAAGGAGGAGGCCGACGCCCGCGCGCGACAGATGATGGATGGCCTGCGAGCCCTCCCTAACGCACCGGACATGAAACTGTACGACGATCCTCCGGCCGAAAGTGTCCTTTGGACGGTCCGCAAATCCGGTCTTGGAGCCACGGCTCATGTACCAGGGGCGCCGTCGACGTGGGAGGGATGGGAAGATTCCTCGGTACCCGTGGACCGGCTCGGCGATTACCTGCGGGGGCTGCGGAAGCTGTTCGAGCGCTACGAATACGGCTGCTCACTGTACGGCCATTTCGGGCAGGGCTGCGTCCACACTCGCATCGACTTTGACTTAGAAACCGCAGAGGGGATCAAAAAGTTCAGATCCTTCCTCTTCGATGCCGCCGATCTCGTCGTCGGTTTCGGCGGATCGATTTCCGGAGAGCACGGCGACGGCCAGTCGAAAGCCGAGCTGCTTCCGAGAATGTTCGGACCGGAGCTGATCCAGGCATTCGAAGAGTTCAAATCCATTTGGGACCCTGAATGGAAGATGAATCCGGGCAAAGTCGTCAGGCCGTTCCGTGTCGATGAAAATCTCCGGCTCGGCACGAGCTACCGTCCGCCCGATCCGCCGACGCATTTTGCCTATGCGTCCGACGACTTCAGCTTCTCAAAGGCTTCCATCCGCTGCGTCGGTGTCGGTGAATGCCGCCGCGAGCAGGGGGCAACGATGTGCCCGAGCTACCGGGTGACGAGAGAAGAGATGCACTCGACCCGCGGACGGGCGCATCTCCTGTTCGAAATGCTGCAGGGCAATCCATTGACCGGGGGCTGGCGCGATCCGCACGTCAAAGAATCGTTGGACCTGTGCCTCGCCTGTAAAGGCTGCAAACACGACTGCCCCGTCAACGTCGACATGGCGACGTACAAGGCGGAGTTTCTTTCGCATTACTACGAAGGCCGCCCTAGGCCTGTTCACGCCTACTCCATGGGTTTGATTTACTGGTGGAGCCGGCTGGCGTCCTATGCGCCGGACGTGGCGAATTTCCTCACGCAAACTCCGGGGATCAGCGCGATCGTCAAGGGACTGGGCGGTATTGCGCCCGAACGCCGGATGCCTGCCTTCGCTTCGCCGACATTCACCGAATGGTTCCGCGGGCGCTCCACGTCCCCCAGCGGCGACCTATCGGTCATTCTCTGGCCGGATACATTCAACAATTACTTTTATCCGGGCACGGCCAAAGCAGCGGTCGACGTCTTGGAAGCGGCCGGATGCCGCGTAAAGATTCCGCCCCGTCCGCTCTGTTGCGGCCGGCCGCTGTACGACTTCGGGATGCTGGATCTGGCCAAGCGCCAGCTGCGGCAGATTCTCGATGCCCTTGAGGACGACATCACGGCGGGGACTCCGGTTGTGGGCCTGGAGCCCAGTTGCGTCGCAGTGTTTCGCGACGAGCTGCCGAACCTGTTCCCGCATGACGAGGCCGCGAAACGCCTTGCCGGCCAAACCATGACGTTGAGCGAGTTTCTGCAGCGTCATCGGCCAAACTGGCGCCCCGTGCGCATCGACCGTAAGGCGATCGTCCACGGACATTGTCACCATAAAGCCGTCATGGGATTCACGGCGGAGAGCATGCTCCTTAAAGAAACGGCGCGGCACCTCGAGATTCTCGATTCCGGTTGCTGCGGCATGGCCGGCTCCTTCGGCTTCAAACGCGAACATTACGGCGTGTCGCAGCGGATCGGCGAATTGGCTGTTCTGCCGGCCGTGAGGCAGGCTTCCGTCGATGACCTGATTGTCGCGGATGGCTTCAGTTGCCGCGAGCAGATTGCCCAAGGGACGAGCCGTCGAGCCTTCCATACCGCCGAACTCCTCCAACTCGCGTTACACGACGGAACGCCGTCCTCCATTTCAGCGCCGCGTCTGGAAGCGGACTACTTCGCGCGTCATCACGAGCTGGGCGAGCCGCGCAGGATGTTGCCCTGGGTGGCCGCAACAATGGCCGTCACACTCGCAACATGGATCGCACGGTCGAGGAGCAGGCGTAAAACGCATCGTGTTAGGAGCAGGTCATCAGAATAGATAAAGGAGCGATAGAAAGGTTCATTGGTATTTCACCAAACGCACGGCATGTTCGCCGGCGTTTTAGCAGAGGAGGTCCCATGAAAGTCTTCTATCTCAGCGTGATAGCAGGCGGTGCATTGATGTGTGGCTCTCTCGGAGTCGCGGGGGCCGCAACTCAAATCCACACGACAGCAGGAGCATCTATCTGGCAGGTAGATTCTCCGGCTCAGCAACCGTCGCAGCGAGGCGGGATCGTCAATGAGCGGAGTACGGGCAACGAGCCGTTTATGGGTCCGGGGGCATCAGGAGGACCGGCACACAGCGCACCAGGCGCGACGGAAAATACGATCAAACAGCAGCCTCAGAACAAGCCGCAAGGCAGTTCACAGAACAACGAACGGCAAGCGTTCCAACGATTGGAATCCGATCCCACGGTGCAAGGGCAAGACTTGGTGAATGAACAGCGAGAGAAGCAACAATGAGTATTTGAAATCTTTATTTTCCGTCCCCACGGTCGCCTCGGGCCTTGGGGACCGTTCTTTTTGCATCTCAGCAGGACTCATATCCGACCCTCTCTTACTGCGGGTGCACGACGAGCATCCTAGCCTGCTGTCCGAGCGTCGTCTTGAAGACGAACCCCCCTTAGGTGCTTTGGGACGAGGAATCGACCAGATGGCTTAGCTTGCGAAGATTGACCTTGATCGCGAGGTCGGCACGCCCTTCGACAACACCGGCAACCGTAATGTTCTGTGAATTTTTCATTGCTCCCTTCACCGTGAGCCGGTATTGCCGGAGTCCCACGACGGACCAGACGTTTCCTGAGTAGTTAGTGATGTCTACGGTTGCCGCAATCTCATTGTTCCTGACGGAAAATGTTCCAACGTAAACATTATCCAAGTCCCCGCCATGAATCTTGCCTTTGTCCAGTACGATAATGCCCTCTCCGTACTGATCGGCATTTGATACAAATTGAGCCGCATATATGCCTTCGACGGCCCGACGCCCAGCCTCGACCGCTCGCTTTAAGACATCCATACAATGCAGCCATCTTACACTAACGACTAGAGCTTAGCAGTCATTCCATTGAGAAGCGTGTTTCTTACGCGAGAAGCATCCACGGAGGTTTCGTAATAACGAATCGCAGCCGCAATTACCAGGCTTGTCAGTTACGTTCGCCTCCATCAGTGGTGTGAACACGCACCACAAACCGGCCGGCGAAGGTGTCACCGGACTCCAACCGCTTAAGACCCCATTCCGGATGGTTGAAGGCATCGGAAGCGCAGGTCATGGGTTCGATGGCCAGCGCCCGCCGCGGCGACTCGGCGATCGCATCACCCGTATAGACGACCAAAGCGCAG
>DATELB010000180.1:0-17750 GCA_035277085.1 Nitrospira sp.
CCGTTGACCCAGACGGCGGCGCCGAAGCCTCGCTCCGCCGGCAAGAGGACATCCGTGCGATACGCATCAAACACGATGTCCAATGAGGCCGACAGGAACGCGACGGCCACGGCGATCGCGCCCAGCCGGTGAGGCCCGCTGTCGGGGCCGACCAACGCCATCAGCGCGAGCCCGGCCGCCACGGCGATTTGCGTCAGCAGCATCCAGCCGCGGCGGCGCCCCAACCAGGGAAGAGTCATCCGGTCCATGACGGGCGCCCAAAGGAACTTGAGGCTGTACGGCAGGCCGACCAGTGTGAAGATGCCGATCGTTTTCAAATCTACGCCGGCGACGGTCAGCCACGCCTGGAGCGTTCCTGACGTCAGCGCAAGGGGCAGGCCTGAGGCGAAGCCCAGCGGCAGCATCAAGGCGATGCGCTTGTTCCCCAGAAGCTGTGCGAGAGATGCAGCCATGATAGGTCGGTGTTGTGCGCGTCTAGAATAGCACCGGACCGCTCGCCGCCTTAGGAGAATCGGCAATTTGATTCGAATCAGCCGGCGCGTGACGTTTCCGGCGGAGGTGAAGGGCCTTCAACAAGGCTGTCCGTTGAACGTACAGGGCTTGTAGCGGGTGATATCGAACTCGACGTTCTCCTGGTAGAGGCGCTCGTTGCCGTTGACCCCATCTTGTTCGGGATCATTCCACATGTTGTGATTCCACCAGTAAAACAGCGGGTGCACTTCGGTCTGATACACGGGATTGCCGAAGTTGCTGCGGGCGTATTCCTGAACCATGCGCCCGGTGACATAGTCGACCTGACCGTCGCCTTTCAGGGAAAACAGCATCAAAAAGAGCCGTGCCTCGTGATCGTACAATTCGTCAATGCGGGTGCTGACATCGGGCTCGATGGGCAGCACGTCCTTGGCATCGCCATGGCGCACGAGGAGCAGGCTGAGGGAGAGTAGGCTCAGAATGAGGAACCGAATCGCCACGGAATCCTCGAGGAATGTATTAAACGTCATGCTATCACGGCAGTTGGAGCCCTTCAACACCACATAGCCTGACGTGGACTTGCCGGTCGCGAGACGAGATCTCTATAATGCCCGCTTCATGACAAAGCGCGCGTCACTTCACAGTCTGGGCTGCAGGCTCAATCAGGCCGAAACTTCAATGCTCGAATCACAGTTGCGCCGGCGGGGATATACGGTCGTCGACTGGCGGGAGCCTACCGATCTCCTCGTCGTCAACACATGCTCGGTCACGGCCGAGGCCGAGCGGACCTGCCGTTACGTGATCAGAAAGACCCTGAAACATTCGCCCGAGGCTTTTGTCGCGGTCACGGGATGTTACGCCCAGACCGGAGCGCATCAGTTGCGCAGCATTCCAGGAATCGACCTCATTGTCGGTAATCAGTTCAAGTCCGAGCTGCCCTCATTCTTGCCGCCGCCTCAGCTGCTCAGAAAACAGCCGTCGCCGGAACTGCTGCATACCAGAACAATCGCCCGGGATGACTTCGTCTTGCCGGAGTTCGCACACTCGGATGTGACTCGCGCGCTTTTGAAGATTCAGGACGGCTGCAACGTCATGTGCAGCTTCTGCCTGATTCCCTTTGCCCGAGGGCACGAGCGCAGCCGTTTGTTGGATGACATTCTCGAAGAAGCGGGACACCAGGCGGCCCGCGGCCATCGCGAAGTGGTCCTTACCGGGGTGAACATCGGGCAATTTCGTTCACAGGGGGTCGATCTCGCCGGGCTGATCGACAAGCTCGAGGCCATAAACGGCATCCAACGCATTCGATTGTCCTCGATCGAGCCCACCACAGTAACCGATTCGCTGTTGGAGCGGATGGGCGCTTCGCGCAAGCTCTGTCCGTATCTTCATGTTCCCCTTCAGAGCGGGGATGACAGGGTTCTTGCCGCCATGAATCGCCCCTATAATGTGGAGTCGTTCGCGTCGCTTATCAAGCGTGCCATCTTGAGGGTGCCTGATCTGGCGTTAGGAACGGATCTCATGGTGGGATTTCCGGGGGAAAGCGAGGCGGCCTTCCAAGAGACAGTCGCTCTCTGCAACCGGCTTCCCTTTTCATACTTTCATGTCTTCACCTATTCGAAGCGGCCCGGCACCGCTGCCGCCAGAATGATCAACGAGGTGCCTGCACAAATCGCTCGGCGGCGGGCACAGACGCTGGCTGAGCTTTCCCGTCAGAAACGTCTCGCTTATGCAGAACGATGGGTAGGTGCTCCCGTTTCCGTCCTGTTCGAGCGAGGACAGGTCGAAGGCATGCGTGTCGGAACTACGCCCCATTATCTGAAGGTGGCCGTGCCACTCGACGCGGAGCCGGCCAACCAACCTCACCTCGTCAGGATCACCGGTGTGTCGGACCGCTGGGCGGTCGGACAACTCGTCGCACAGGAGATGAAAGGAACACCCTCATGAGCGCCGGCCCTCGTCAGGTTCACATTGAAACGTTCGGCTGTCAGATGAACGAATATGACTCGGAAGTGGTGCGGGCGCTGCTCAAGCGGGAAGGCTTCGTCGTGACGGACGACCGGGAACGCGCGGATGTCATCCTCATGAATACGTGCGCGATTCGTGAAAATGCCCACACGAAGGTGTATACGCACCTCTCCGACCTCAAGGCCCTGAAGAGGAGCCGGCCGTTGGTCGTCGGCGTCCTCGGCTGCATGGCTCAAAACCTGAAGGAGGAACTTACAAAGCAGGAGCCGCTCGTCGATCTTTTGGCGGGGCCCGATGCGTACCGGCAGTTACCGATGTTGATCCGGAATGCCGTTCATGCACAGGAACAGGGCGGGCATGCAAAGGCGCTGGCGGTCGATCTCTCGGAATACGAAACCTATGACGACGTCGTTCCCGAACGCATTCCCGGGGTGAATGCCTGGATCGCCGTCATGCGGGGCTGCGACAACTTCTGCAGTTTCTGCGTCGTGCCGTACACGCGCGGACGGGAACGGTCGCGTGACCCGCAGGGCATCCTCGATGAAGCGGCCCGCATCGCGCGTGAAGGCTTCAAGCAAATTACGCTGTTGGGCCAGAACGTGAATTCGTACCGTTCAGGCGACTGGGACTTTGCCCGCCTGTTGACCGCCGTCGCGGACACTCCCGGCATCGAACGGGTACGGTTCACTTCTCCCCACCCGAAAGATTTTCCCCCGCCGCTGCTCGAGGCCGTCGTCTTTCATCCTAAAATCTGCAAACACATTCACCTGCCGGTTCAATCCGGTAACGACCGCATTCTGGACATGATGAATCGCACGTATACGAGACGTGAATATCTCGCACTCGTCGACCGTATCCGCTCCATGGATCCTCGCATGGTCCTCACGACGGATATCATCGCCGGATTCTGCTCGGAGACGGAAGCGGAGTTTGAGGATACGTATCGCCTGCTTGAAGAGGTTCGTTACCATTCCGCCTTCATCTTTCTGTACTCTGAGCGAACGAATACCATGGCCGCCAGAAAGTATGCGGACGACATCCCGCAAGAGGTCAAATCACGGCGCGTCACTGCGCTCGTCGAGCTGCAGCGTCGCATTTCGGCCGAGCGCAATCGCGAATTCCTGGGAAAGACACTCCGGGTGCTCGTGGAAGGCGACGCCAGGAAATCGCCGCTGCAGGCCATGGGAAAGAGCGACGGAAACATTACGGTCATCTGGGAAAAGACGGAGGTTCAATGCGAGCCCGGCCAGATGGTTGCCTGTTCGATTTATGACGCGTCAGCATCAACTCTCTATGCGAGAGCGACGCGCCCGCAGGAACCGTCACCGCCAAAAATCGAACATTCCTGTACCAATATCGTGCAGTCGTAGTCGCCTCCCTTCGGGTACGTAGTTCCTCTCTTGCCGTCTACCGGCATCTGTGTCAGCGCCGCCGGTAGGAGCCGATAAAAAGCGGCAGCCTGCCACGCTCCCATTGATCATCAACTAAATAACCATAGTATCAAGATCTTAGCCGCTGATAACTGACGCGATGCTTGAAGACCATCCCGGAATTTGAGAGGGACACGGTCACTGGACTTTCCAATATCTTTACATGCAGTGCTAGGGATATCCCGAGGGCACACTCTTTGCTTTGAAAATTGAACGGCTTCGTAGATTCCACCCATCCTTCAACGGGGGCGACGACATGAACTCCTCTCAAAATCAACGGGAGAAGAGCTCAGAAACGACCACGAGCCTTGAGACGATCATTGCCGTGGGTCTATTCGGCTGGCTGGCGCTCAGTATGACATTGATGGGGCTCGGTATCTGGTAACCCTCTTCGCACGGCGATATGTCTTGCGCCTGCAATCGCATACCCTGAAAAGGAGAGTGCAATGTCGACCTATCCATTCGTGACCAGGCTGATCAATGCGACGATGACCGGTTTTGTTGTGCTTGCTCTGGTCAGCGGATGCAGTTCCACTTCCAAACTTGCACAGAGCGGAAAAGGCAGCGTGTATCTCGAAGAAATTATGGATTGGTCTTTTGAGGCAAGCCATCCGGCCGTTATCGACCAAGTGACGATCATGAAAATCATCAAAGGCGTCTATACCGCGGAGAATCAAAACGGATCATCGAGAATGTCTGCCGCTGGCAGCAAGCCGATGAGAGTGTTCAGCGATGAGGACGCGGAGTTTCTCGCTCCCCTGCTTGCACAAGGCTTAATGAAAGCAAAACCCGAACAGCTTGTTGGGTTTCGCGTGTCCTCATCGGCAGGGTCAGGCTCTGAACCCACGGCGGGCAGCATGTATGTGCATCAGGGCGCTGTTCATTTGACGATTTCGAAGGGCCCTAAGGCGACGGCCTTCAGCCCGGAATCAGCCGCACGCAGTGAGCAGGCTCCGCCGTACGCGGCGGGAGGTAAGTCCGGAGCCGTCGTCCTGGTCATCGATTACCTGGCCTTGGGGAAGGCACCGATGCCTGCTGCGCTTTCAACGCCGAAAGCGACCGTGAGCCAGACCGGGACAGGAAAGATTACGGCCGGTGCTGCGTTCGCTGCTGCGGAGGGCGAAGGACCCGTTGAGATGCAGGTGCAGCTCAATCGCGCCAAGGACATGCTGTCGAAGAAAGATTCGGAGATCAGCGTGCTCCGTAAAGAGTCCGATTGGATGAAGCGGGAACTACGGGAGCGCGATGAGGAAATCAAAGCGCTGAAGGCGACGGTCAAGACCCCGGCCAAAAAGAGGAAGGCGGAAGCCTACCCGACCCGGTAACGGATCACCCGACATCCACGAGTTCGGGCTGCAGCAGGACGACCTCGCGCGAGAGCGGCTGCCGAAAGTTCATCCGGCAATAACAGGCATACGTGACGTAGGTATCTTGTAAACAGTACTGCGCGAGTTCCAGTCCTTTCCCCTCTTCCCACATCCTCGCCACTTGATCGCCGCTGCCGGATTTGGTCTCCACATTCAATGCACGGGCTAGGACGTCCAGCTTGATCCAGCCGCGCGTGTCCCAATTGCTCCAGATCGCCATCGTATCGTAAACCGGCTCGGTCCTGAACTTCGCCAGGTTGATCTCCAGACTGGGTTTGATCTGGTGAATGACCGACCGTTTCCTAATGAAGGGCAGGTCGAAACCCAAGCCGTTGTGCGTAATGAACAACGAGGGCTTGTCCTGCGCCAGACGGCTCCAGAATAGGCGAAGCAGCTCACGTTCGTTGCCGCCGTACCACGCGGCGGCTCCGCGCGGCTCCATCTGATCGGAAAATTCAAGGAGGCCGATGCAGACGATCGAACTATACGTGCCGTCAAATGCCGACTTGGCGTATTGTTCCTCCTCGGCCTGGCGCTGCGCTTGGGCCTCGCCCGCCGCGAACAAATCGTATTCCGGCGGCTCGCTCTCGATCGACCGGCATTTGCCCGCCAGTCGTGCCCAATCGTCGCGCGGACACTGAATCGTTTCTATGTCGAGGACTACTTTCATTGGGCTCTTCCTCTTGAATCACGCTGCAGGGCCTCGATGACCGGTCTATCGGCCGGAGGAAACTGGTAGTTGCCCATCTCCGACGGATGGACCCACCGTATTTCCGCGCAATCGACCGGCGTGGCCAGTCCTTCGCCGATGGTGCAGCGGAAGAAGTGCAGCTCAACGGTCTTTTCAGGGTACTCGTGCCGGATGATTTGAAATGGAACGGGAATGTCGATGCGAACGTTCAATTCCTCGAACAATTCACGCTGCAGGCATTCCTCCAGCGTTTCTCCTTGTTCCCTCTTGCCGCCGGGAAATTCCCAGAGACCGGCGAGGTGCACACCACTGCGGCGTTTTGCGATGAGATACCGGCCGTCGTGACAGATCAGTCCGGCCGCTACTTCGACGACTTTGGCCATGAGCGCCTTCTTCGAGCATCGAAGGGAAAGGTCTTGCAGATCGTCGTCATCGGACATCCCTGGCATGAAGGAGTCCGGGCCGTACAACAGGTAGCGCCGAAGTCCATGAGCGCTTGATTGAAGTCGTATCCTTTGCCCGGCGGGATCAGGGTTTCCGCCAATGTCCACAGCCGGACGATCTGTTTCTTGGGATCGCCCTTCGCCAGAAATATGCGGTGCAGGACACGGATGACGTTGGTATCGAGGATCGGAGCGTCCTCGTTGAAGGCGAACGACCGGATGGCGCCGGCGGTGTAGCGTCCGATGCCCTTAAAGGACAGAAGTTGGTCGTGATCGTTGGGTAACCGCCCTCCGTACCTTTGAACCGTTTCACGGGCAATGCTGTGAAGACGCTCCGGCCTGATGTTGTACCCGAGGGGGTACCAGAGTTTTTTCACCTCTTTGACAGAGGCCAATGCCAGCGTTTCGAAGCTCGGATAGCGGTCCAAGAATTGATGATATTTCGGAATGACGCGATCTACCTGCGTCTGCTGCAGCATCACTTCAGAGACCAGGATGTGGTAAGGATCGGACGTCTTTCGCCAGGGCAAGTCCCGGCCGTGGGCCGCGTACCATTTTAGAAGACGCTTTTGGAAGCGGCGTTTGAGCGGACCGGCCGGCCAGGAGGCGCGCCGCGGAATCCTGCCTGCATATGGTATTGGGACCGTAGGAGGCGACATGAGAATCGTCTATTGCGGCGGCATTGTAGGATCACGCTCTGATAAAAGCAAACGTCAGGGCCTGTGGCGAAGCGGTCGGGGGCGTGGTAACGTGTAAGGTGTCTCTCAAGGAGGTGATTCCATGATCAACCAGGCCATGACACCCTCCGCCTCGTTCCTATCCCGGTATCTCCTCCCCGTCCTAGTCACCGTTGGAGTGAACGGAACCGCTCTCGCTGCCGAGGCCGCCGTGCCTTGGGAATGCTCAAACTACACGGATGAAGCTCAGACGCGCTGCTTGAATGCCTTCATCGAACGTCAGCAGGAACAGATCGGACAACTCGAAGGCCGACTACAAGCGCAGCAGGAGGCGGTGGGACAGTTGAAGGGACAGATAGACCGTCAGAATGCCGCGACGGCTCAGCTTCAACAGCAGCTGTCACAACCCGCGCCGGCGCCAACCATTGTGCCGCCACCTTATATCTATCCCTACGGCTACTACGCCTATCCCCCTGCGGGCTTTGGCGTCTACCTGGGTCGCCCCTGGACGGGCCCGGGCTTCTATGGATATTACGGCCGGCCGTATTGGGGGCCTCGCTTCTTCTACCGGCACCACGGGCGGCATTGGTAGGCGGTCGCGGCAGACGGATTACCAGTCGGCGCCTAATCGGTGGACGACCACTTCCGGAACCACGGCAAACTTGCCGAGCGTCGCGAGATAAACTGCCGTCTCGGCGATGTCGAACGGGCTGATCTTTTCGCTCCGTAATATTTCTTCCGGCGTCGAATCGACCAAGTCATCGGCCACTCCAGCGGGGCAAATTGCAGACACCTTGATGCCGAACGGCCGTCCTTCCTCTGCCAATGCCTTGGTCAACGCCATGACGCCGTGCTTCGATGCGCTATAGACTCCGGTACCGGTCCACGCCTGCACCCCGGCAACGCTGGACATGTTGATGATGAGGCCGCCGTGGGATTTCATGTGTTTGAACGCCGCTCGACAGCAGAAAAATGTGCCGCGTAGGTTGACGTTCATCACGTCGTCGAAGGCTTTCGTCGCAGTTTCAGCGATGCGCCTCCCGCCGAATGTGCCGGCGTTGTTGACCGCGATATCCACACGGCCGAAGTGGCTCACCGCTTTCGCAAACAGCGCATCGACGTCGGATTCAACGCTGACATCCGTCTGAATCACGAAGGCTTGCCCGCCTTTGCTGGATATTCGCCGTGCGGTTTCGTCGCAGAGACTTCTCCTGCGCGCTGCGACGACCACTTTCGCTCCTTCTTCGCCGAATCGAAGCGCAATCGCCTTGCCGATACCACTGCTGCTGCCAGTGACAATGGCCACTTTTCCAGACAAACGGGGCATGCGCATCACCAGTTATCCACAAGCATGCGAAACATCCGGTTTTCTTTGACAAATCTGTTTGGCGCCCGTAGCCTCATCATGGGACACAAGTGTACGAAGATTTACGGTTCGCATGGGGTCATGTGAGCCGATCAGCAAGCGCATGAACCAGCGCCAGCATGAACGATACATCGTCGAATTCCCCGCACGATTCGCCGGCGATTTCCAAGGCACGGGAATCGTATACAACCTCGGGCTGGGCGGCTGCAAGATTGTCACGGACCGTCCCCTCGTGGTGGGCGGAATGGTGGCCCTCTCCTGTGATATTCCACAGCAGCCGTTCGCTTTCACGGTTCGAATGGCGGCCGTCCGCTGGACATTGAAATATGAATTCGGGATCGAGTTCCTAGGCATGGAAGAATCGCAACGAGAGCGGCTGGCTCGCTACCTGCAAACGCTTGGCGCGGCTGCTGCCTGAAGCATAAGAAAACAAGGACATCTACGTGGTTACTCGCAAGCACCGCCGATTTCTCGTCAGCCTGCCGAGCACAGTGGTTCAGCGCGACCAGTTTCGGCACAAAGGAGCCATCCGCGACCTTTCAGCCAAAGGTTGCCGGGTTGAAAGTCTGATCACGCCGTTTACCGGGATGCAGGTGACGCTGCTGCTGCAGCTGCCTGGAGAGGCCGCCCCATTGAAGATCGAGAATGCCGCCGTGCGCTGGTGCGGCATGCAGGGCATCGGTATGGAATTCCTGGTCGTTGCCGAACCGGAGCAACTACGCTTGGGCCGGTTCATCCAGCAATTGGAAAAGACATTGCCGGCAAGTTAGACCACCCCTGATTGCATTTCCTCGGCGCCCTTCCGTATTCTTCCCCGATGGATCTTTCGTCGCTGTCTGCAGAGCAATTCAAGGAACTAGTGCGTGGTCTGGTCGATGATCGCCTCCGGGAGCTGATCGGCGATCCGGACCTCGGTCTCCAGCTCGGAGAGGCGCTGCGCGCCAGGCTCAAGGCTTCGCTTGAACAGGGGAACCGGTTGTCCGGCGAGGAACTGGCTGATCAACTCGGGCTCCGCTGGTAGAACATGCCCTGGTATCGGCTGGCATTTCAGGCAGGCGTCGTCCAAGACCTGACCGTTGCCGGCCCGGCGATGGCTCAGCGTCTCCTCGAAAAAACGAAATGGATCGCTTCCAACGTCGATAATCTCCGGCATGAAGTCATCGCTGACATCCCGGGATTGCACAAGTACGCGGTCGCGGACTGGCGCATCTTTTATGCGGTCGACCGCGGCGCGGGTGTGGTGGACATCCATGCGGTCGTGCACAAGAGAGCGCTGAAGCAATGATCACCTCAGGCGGTCGGGCAAATCGGCGACATGCAGCCGGAACGAGCCGCGTTCGAGGTCGTCCATGTACCGGAGCAGTGCGTCCTTGACCACGGGAAACGCGATCGCGTCCCAGGGTATGTCTTTCTGGTCGAACAGCCGCACGTCGAGGCTTTCCTGCCCTGCTGCGAACTCCCGTGCATTCAAGCGGCCGATGAACGTCAGATAGACCTGTCCGATATGAGGAAGGCTGATCACCGAGTGCAGTCTGGTGATGGTGACCTGCGCCCGCGCTTCCTCGAGCGTTTCGCGCCTGGCCGCCTCCTCGGTCCCTTCGCCGATTTCCATAAATCCCGCGGGATACGTCCAGAGACCGGCCTTCGGTTCGATCGCCCGCCGGCACAACAGAATTTGTCCGTCCCACTCGGGGATGCATCCGGCGACGATTTTCGGATTATGGTAATGAATCGCCTCGCAGGAATCGCAGACGAACCTGGGGAGATTATCGCCGTGGGGGATTTTTTTCGAAACGGACTTGCCGCATTCGCCGCAAAAGTTCATGGCCGTCATGCCGATAGAAATGCCACAGCGCATGGATAGCACAAAACACCGATTTTTTGCACCCTGCCCGCGCGGTTTGGAAGAGGTCCTGGACGAGGAGCTTCGCGCCCTCGGCGTTGCCGTCAGAACGCGTACGGCCGCCGGCGTCAAGTTCGAAGCGCCTTGGTCGACGATGTATTGGGTCAATCTTTGGAGTCATCTCGCCAGCCGGGTGCTGTGGGAAGTCTCTCATCGGCGCTATCAGACCGAGAATGACGTCTACCGGGCGGCGTTTGAATTGCCCTGGCACGACTGGTTCCACCCCGGGAGCACGATCAAAGTGCGGGTGAGCGCTCACCGGTGCCCGCTCCCGAGTTTGGAATTCCTGACGTTGCGGATCAAGGATGCGATTTGCGACAAGTTCACTGCCGTTACGAGCAAACGGCCGAGCGTCGACACACGGCATCCCGAGGTCCGCATCGATGCGTTCCTGGACGCCGAATCAATGACGTTGTATCTCGATACCTCCGGAGAGCCGCTGTTCAAACGCGGCTATCGCGTTGCCGCGGTAGAAGCGCCGCTGAGAGAAAACCTGGCGGCCGGCCTTCTGCGGCTGGCCGGTTGGACGCCCGACGAAGTGCTTATGGATCCAATGTGCGGAACCGGGACCATTCCCCTCGAGGCAGCGATGATGGCGCGCCAGATCGCCCCCGGACTTGCTCGTTCATTCGCCTTTGAACGATTGCGCATCCACGATGCAAAACGCTGGACCCAACTTCGAGAAACGGCCACCCTCAAGCGGCGGAAAGCAGCGCCCGCCGGCCTCTATGCCTCCGACCAGGATCCGGCCGCCGTCAAAACGGCTCAACGGCTGTTTCAAGGAGCCGGCGTTGCCGTCGACGTCCGGTTGAAACAGCAGGAGATACTGTCGCTCGAGCCGCCGGCGCAAAAAGGAGTACTGATCATCAATCCTCCATACGGTGTGCGCATGGGCCAGAGCGACGAACTCGAGGCGTTTTATCCACGCTTGGGTGATTGGCTCAAGCGCGGGTTCGCCGGATGGCGTGCCTATATCCTGACGGCGGATTCCCGTCTCCGCGACAAGATTGGATTAGCGCCTTCGAGAAAAATACCCCTCTACAATGGGGCCTTGGAATGTCGATTGTACGAGTTCCGGATCGTACAGGGCGGCGCGAGGCGTAACCTCAGGCATAAGAGTGAGGGGTGATTGTGATACAGTGCCTATTGTTGAGTGCTGTTGTCAGGGGATTGCAGGCGGCGTGAAGCAGTTCAGACCTCTGTTACTCATTCTGCTGCTCGCATCTCCTTTGCCCGGGTGCAGCCTCGTTCAAAGTTTCTTCGCCTTGCTTGGACCTCCTGAAAGCGCCATCGCCAACCAGCCAATGCGCGAGCCGGCCGTCGCCCGCCTGATGCCCACCGTCCGGCCGATGCTTGACCGGCTTCTGGGTCCCGCTCAGATTGCCCTCACTGAAGCGCATGCCACCGTGGAGACGGTGAATGCCCGGTACAAACGCCGGCTCGCCGTGGCAGCGCTCAAGCAGCCGTGGGAAGGATTGGGCCAGCTCGAGCGCCAGGGCTTGCTCTTAGCGGAACTGGCAGAGGGCCGCGCCGTCAATTTGCCTGTCGTCCTCGACGTGTTGGAAGCCGGAATGGACCGCACCTCCGCCTTCTCCAGATCCGTGTCGGTCCCGGCAAACGTCACCGCCAAGGATTTAACCGCATTCCTGATGGAAAGTCTCGAACAGGCCTCGATCCATCGTGAACGCGCCCTCGCCCATCTGACGGACGACGATCGCCGATTCTTGTTTGCCCATGCTCAAACATTTGCCGACCAGTTTACGCCGCAGATTTCGAACGTGTCGGAGCAGACACAGGCCAAGGTACAGGCAGACCGTCGCTATGCGGATCTGCTGGAAGAGGAGGTCGATTATGCCAATTTGATCGCGGCGGCACAGGTGCTGGCCCGCTTGGCCAACGACACCTGGTCGCGGCAGTTGATCGCAGCCTTTAGTCGTGGCGCGACTCCCGTAAAGGCGCCTGCCGGCATCACCGGGACGGTATTGTATGCGGAGGAGACTCCTTACGGCCTCATCGTCATCGGCGGCTTCGGCTCCAACACCTATGAACTGGATCATCGCTTCGGTCTCGTGGTCGATCTTGGCGGCGATGATTTGTACCGAGGGATGATTGCCGCTTCCTCAGATGCCGATCATGGCAATGCCGTCGTCATCGATCTCGCTGGAAACGACACGTACGACGGTGCGCGGTTCGGCCTGGCCACAGGGCGCCTCGGCGCCGGGCTGCTCATCGACCAATCGGGCGACGACGTATATCAATTGGACATCGGCTCCGGAGGCGCGGGATTCGGCGGCCTCGGCATTTTGTTCGACGGCGGTGGGAACGACGTCTATATGGGAAGCCGCCTTACACAAGGCGCCGCCATCGGCGGACTGGGTCTCTTGTTTGATGCTTCGGGTGATGACCGGTACACCAGCCATGGGTTCTCGGTCGGGTTCGGCGGGCCAAACGGCGTGGGCGCCGTGATCGACTTTCAGGGTGGCGATCAATATCAATGCGGCAACAAATATCCCAGCGCATACAATGCGGAAGACGCTCCTGCCGCCAAACCTGGCGATGCACTGTTTCAGTATGATTGTTTCGGCCTTGGTACCGGATCAGGCAGACGCATCCTGACCAAGCGGCCGGAGTGGCAGGCGCACAACCTCGCGGGAGGCTGGGGACTCTTGCTGGATGTCGCCGGCAACGACCGCTATCAGAGCGCCAACTTTTCGCAAGGCCATGGCTATTTCTTCGGGACCGGTCTCCTTCTCGATCTGGACGGCAATGATGAATACGTCGCCGCTCGTTATGGACACGGTTCATCGGCTCATTACGGGGTAGGCTTTTTCAACGATCGACAGGGAACGGACCAATACGGTTCTACAGGACCGTTTTATAATGCAGGAGTGGCATGGGACCATTCCGTCAGCGCCATGGTCGATTCCGGTTTAGACGCCGACCGGTACAGCTTTGCGGCGTCGACCGGGATGGGAATGGCGGATTATTCAGGTTGGGCCCTGTTCATTGATGAAGGCGGCGACGATCGTTACGAGTCAAAAGGAGGTTTCGGCCGATCCTCCGAACACGGCGTGGCCGCTTTCTTTGACCTCAGAGGACACGATAGCTACGAATTGGCCGACCGCGCCGTCACGAAGGAGGAGCAGCGGCCCTCCGATGCGAAGGCGATCCTCTATCCGAATGGCGGGCTGTTCGTCGACCGTTAGAACGCGCTAATCTCCACCGTCCTTCGCGTTCCTTGACTTCCCTCAACACCGAACCTATCTGTCCGCTACAAGTCTGATCGCCTTACATTTTGAGCGGAGGTCGGCACAATGAACAGCCCCAATATTTCGGTGACGCTACCCCTCCTTCCAATCAAGCGCACGGTTCTGTTTCCCGGGATCCTCCTGCCGGTCACAGTCGGCCGCGATCGATCGGTGGCTGCCGTCAATGCCGCGATGAAGACCGAGGAAAAAACGATTTTGGTCGTCGCGCAACGCGATCCCGGAAAGGACAATCCGGGACTCGAGGACCTGTACACCATCGGCACGAAAGCGGTCATCAAACAGGTCGGCCGCACGGAGGACGGCACCATTCAGGCCTTGATTCAAGGACTCGAGCGCGTGGCATTGCTCAAGGTGGAACAATCGCTGCCCTTTCTAATGGTGCAGGCCCGAAGGCTGGAGCTTCCGACGGACCAGGACCGGGAGGTCCAGGCGCTTCAACGCGCGATCCAGGACTTGATGACCGACCTGCCGCGATTGATTCAGGCGCCCGGCATCGAAGAGGCGGCCGCCGCCTTCCAGAAAGAAGAAAATCCGGCGACACTGGCTTATCGCGTGGCGTCTCTGTTGAACCTGACGGTAAAGGAAGAGCAGACCCTGCTCGAGAGTTCATCGACGATCGAGTTGCTGCGCTCGCTGTACGCATTCCTCTCGAAGGAAATCCAGATTCTTCAATTGCGGGACAAGATCAACAGCGACACCCAGGCCAAGATCGGCAAGAACCAGCGCGAATATATTTTGCGCGAGCAATTGAAGGCGATACAACAGGAGTTGGGCGAGGGCGAGTCCGACGAAGGCGAGGTGGCGCATCTCAAGAAGCGCATCCAAGAGGCGGATCTTCCGGAGCACGTGCGGAAAGAGGTGGAGCGCGAGATCGGCCGCTTGGCCAAGGTGCCGCCGTCATCGCCCGACCACCAGGTCCTCAGAACCTACCTCGAACTCGTCTTGGAACTGCCGTGGAGCAAGGCGTCCGAGGAACACATGGACTTGGGCAAGGTCCGGCAGGTCCTCGAAGAGGATCACTACGGCATCAAAGAGGTCAAAGAACGAATCGTCGAACACCTCGCGGTTTTGAAATTGAACCCTGCCGCGAAGGCGCCGATTCTCTGCCTGGTGGGTCCGCCGGGCGTCGGCAAGACCAGTCTCGGCCAATCAATCGCCAGGGCCATGGGCCGGCGATTCGAACGCTTCAGCCTGGGCGGTGTGCACGATGAGGCGGAACTGCGTGGACACAGACGGACATACGTCGGGGCGTTGCCCGGCCGCATCATTCAGGCGATGCGCCGTGCGGGCGTCAAGAATCCGGTGCTCATGCTCGACGAGGTCGACAAGCTGGGCCGCGACTTCCGCGGGGATCCCGCTGCCGCGCTCCTGGAAATTCTGGATCCGGCGCAGAACCATACGTTCCGCGACCACTATCTCGATCTGCCCTTCGACCTTTCGAAGGTGTTCTTCATCACGACGGCGAACACTCTCGATACGATCAGCCAGCCGCTGCTCGATCGCATGGAAATCATCAGGGTGCAAGGATACAGCGAACGGGAAAAGGCCGAGATCGCGCGCCGCTATCTCTGGCCGCGACGTCTGAAGGAAGCGGGGCTGGAAGAGCATCAAGTACAGTTGCCGAATGGTGTCTTGGATCACATCATCAGCCGGTACACCCGCGAGGCGGGCGTGCGCCAGCTCGAGCAGATGCTCGGACGCTTGACCCGTAAAGTGGCGTTGACGGTCGCCGAACGGCCTCAAGGCCAGGAGCGGGAGCCCGTCACCATCAACGAGAGCGACCTCGCCGAATGGCTAGGCTCCGAGCGGTTCATGCCCGAAGAGGCGAGGAAGGACATTCCCGTCGGTGTTGCGACAGGCCTGGCCTGGACGCCGACCGGCGGAGACGTGCTGTACATCGAAACCACGCTCTTACCGGGAAGCCATGAAGTCAGCCTCACCGGGCAATTGGGCGAAGTCATGCAGGAATCCGCGCGGGCCGCAAGAAGCTATCTGTGGTCGCACGCCGAAAGCATGGGCCTCGATATCTCGCGGTTCAAACGCAACGGGGTGCATATCCATGTGCCCTCCGGCGCCATTCCAAAGGACGGGCCGTCCGCCGGCATTACAATGGCTACGGCTCTCGCATCATCCTACGTTGGGAAACCCCTGAGGAGCGACACCGCCATGACGGGCGAAATCAGCTTGAGCGGCCTGGTCCTTCCGGTCGGCGGCATCAAGGAAAAGGTCCTGGCAGCGCATCGAGCCGGAATCCGGCGGATCATCCTACCCAAGCCGAATGAAAAGGACTTGAAGGATGTGCCGCAGGAGGTGCGCGATGATCTCGAGGTAATTCCCGTCGAGCGGATTGAAGAGGTTTTACGCCTGGCCTTTCATCAGGAGTTGGCCCCAGCAGCGGTGCCCAACTAAAGAGACACCGGAATCCATTCGATTCAAGGCAGGCGGCATGACACCGCCTGCCTTGCTCGAACACCGGTCCGTATGTCAGGATGTGGTGAAAGTTCGATCGAGCCGGAGTGCCGCGATGGCCCAGAAAACAGACATCGGACCGATCACAAAGGTCGTCAAGTCTGACGACGAATGGAAAAAGCTGCTCACGCCCGACGCCTACCAAGTCTTGAGACATGAGGCGACTGAGCGCGCGTTTACCCATCCCCTGCACGACAATAAAGAAACCGGCGTGTATCACTGCGCCGGCTGCGACCTGCCCGTCTACTCGTCGGAACACAAATTCGACAGCGGCACGGGCTGGCCCAGTTTCTGGCAGCCGATCGATCCAAAAGTCGTCGAGACGAGTACGGACTTCAAAATGATTTTTCCCCGCACCGAAGTCCATTGCGCTCGTTGCCAAGGCCATCAGGGCCACGTCTTCAAGGACGGCCCAAAACCGACCGGCCTTCGATACTGCATCAATGGCGCCGCATTGAAATTCGTGCCTGCGTCCTAAGATGGGGCCGCGGCATCCGGCCATCCTCGCATCCCTCCTATTGCTCCTCGTGAACGCTTCTGCCTGTGAAGATCGTCGCGCCGATAAGGCCTACCTGCGCGGTGATTACGACAAGGCGGTGACCGAGATCGAGTTCCTGGCCAACCGCGGCGAAGCAAGGGCGCAATACGATCTCGGGCTCATGTACGACCAAGGGCAGGGCGTCCCGAAGGACGATGCACGGGCGGTCCACTGGTATGGTTTGGCGGCCGAACAGGGAGAACCGAGGGCCCAATACAACCTGGGCTTGATGTATCTCAATGGACAAGGCGTCCAACCGGACCTCGTCACAGCCTATTATTGGACTACGCTTTCCGCGAACCGCGGCAATGTCCACGCCCGCGATGCCAGGGATTACATCGGCGAGAAAATGTCGACGGAACAGATCGCTGAGGGCAAGCGGCGCGTGCAGCATTATGAGGATCAGAAGCAAAAGAACGCCTGCACCTTCTGCAATCCCAATAATCGCAGCTACTGAGGCTGCGCCCCGTGGGAATAGTGCTCAATCATAGCCCGGGCGTTTCACAGGAGAACGGACATGGCACAGGTCGGATTCGTCGGCGTCGGACGCATGGGAGCCAATATGGCTCGCCGGCTTCACGACAAGGGCTACCGCATTACCGCGGTGCACGATCGCAACCATGACTTGGCCCAAACCCTGGCGCGCGAACTCCGTTGTGTCGCGACCGAGCGTGCGGCAGGCGTCGCGGAACTGTCCGACACGATCGTCACCGTTGTCTCGGATGACGACGCCATGCGCGAACTGTATGCCGAGGGTGACTCACGCGGGCTCTTACTTCACGCCGAAGGGCGCCTGTTTCTCAATTGCGCGACCATCACGCCGAGCGTGCATGCCGAGGTCGAACAGGCGGTCGAGCGGCATGGCGGCGCAAGCCTGGAAGCCTGCATGGCAAGCAGCATCACTCAAGCTCGCCAAGGCACGCTATACCTCATGTGCGGCGGAAAGCCTGACGTCTTCGCGCGGGCGAAACCGTTGCTCGAGGCGCTTGGATCGACCATCCGGTACATAGGCCCCGCCGGAGAAGCGGCGAAGGTGAAGGCGTTGGTCAATATGGTGATGAACTGCAACACGGCCGCATTGGCCGAGGGCTTGGGCCTTGGAGACGCGCTCGGATTGGATCTCACCGTTCTTCGCGAGGTGTTCAGTCAGACGGGCGCCGC
>DATELB010000181.1:0-3488 GCA_035277085.1 Nitrospira sp.
GAAAAATCCTTCAGCGAGTCCCAAAAGGTTTGTTCTGATTCCCTTGAAGAGTCGGCTGCCGAACGGTAATAAAGAACAATGTTCGGACTGGCGATATGCGCGCGAATGAGAGCGCCCTTTGCCCGTCGGGCCTTAGCACGAGTTTCAAATAGACCAACAATGGTGTGCATCGGTTTGCTCCTCTATCAGTTGTAGGATTTACGGTACGAGGTGTGATAGCCCTTGCGAGGGTTGTGTTGAAGACTACGCCTGAGCTGAATGAATGGCTATCAGGGAAACCGCTAGAGACGAACCGGAAAGAGACCTCTGCCGGCCCACGGAGGGCAGAGCTGCGTGGTTGACCACCCGTCACATAATCGCACACGACTGTAGGCCATCGCTGATGGACAAATCCCTATCTCGTTCCTACATTTGGTTCATACCCTTGCGGGGCACGGTGAGAGACCGATGGGCAGCATTGCTATCCCCATCAAAGTACTGCTGATCGATCCGAACAAAGAAGACAGAGAGTATTGGGTTGAGCGTCTGACAATCTCCTCACCGGCCTTTTCCGTGCTCGAAGCCGATAGCGGTGCCGCAGCTCTCGCCATCTGCCAGTCACAACAGATCGATTGTGTAGTGGTTGAAGTGACGCTCCCAGACATGTCTGGATTCCAACTGCTCACCCGCTTGATTCCCCGTGCCTTTTATCCGCAGATTCCGGTCATCGTGCTTTCTCGGCTCAACCTGCCACCCATGAGACGACTCGCCATCAACAATGGAGCGCAAACGTATTTGCTCAAGTCTGCGGTCGCGGGACATGAACTCGGTTGGGAGATTCAAAAGGCGATTGCTGCCGTCGCCTTTCAACGAGCTCGCCACTCTGCGTGGGGCCGCCGTTCGCCCGCGGATCGTTAGGAGCCTTGAGATGGTATTCGTTGCAACCGCGCAGGCTCTTCTCAAGTGGAGCACAGTAAAAGGCGTCGGGCTATCAAGCCGGCTTCGAAAACCGACGCGCTGACTCACCCCACCTATGAGTGAATCATTTCAATATCAGCAAGAGTACGCTTTCTGATTCATCACATATTTCCTCATTTCGACTCGTCCCTTCATAATTCCTGAGTTTATCTTTTTATTCTCACATCGCATGAGCGGCATTCTGCTTGCTCATAAACAACAGCAGCAAAGCCCACCCATGAAGACGTGAGGCACAATGCTCCGGAGTGCTCTTGCCATCACAATCTTATGCATGTTCCTGCACGCACACGGCCTGCTTGCCGCCGAGTTCAGGGCCACGGTGACTCGCGTGATCGACGGCGACAGCCTTGAAGTCTCACACGAAAATCGTGCACTAACCATTCGATTGCATGGCATCGACGCCCCGGAGATCAGCCAACCCTACGGACGCATCGCCATGGTTGCGGTTTTCCGCAAAGCATTTCAGAACGTCGTCAGAATAGTCACTCGTGGGCTCGATTCGCAGGGTCGAACGATTGCCGATGTCTATTTACCAGATGACACACTGCTCAATGAGGAGATGGTAAGGCTAGGCCTGGCCTGGTGGTACTGCAAGCACTCCCTTGATGAAGGTCTCCGCCAACTCGAGGTTGAGGCGCGCGAGGAAAAGCTCGGTCTATGGAAAGACTCTGATGCCAGTCCACCGTGGGTCTTCCGCCGGCGTTATGGTCCTGACCGGGAATATTTTGACGGGCATTGCTTTCCTACCATACATCTCACGGAAAGAAACGATGCAGAATAGCGGAGCACGAGAACGACAGGCAGGAGCGCAGCAGGCCTCAAGCTCGACGAGGACTGAACTGATCCGGATGAAGCGAGACGAATTCCCGGACGCTCATTGGCGAAAGGCCGGTCAGCCGCTGCACACCGTCAGCCATCCGGTCATAGCGACCGGCTCTATGCAGCTCGGCCATCGTGAGTAGATGCTGGGCCAGATGCTCAGGCACCTGCGCCTTTTTTAGGTTTTGCTCCCACTCTTCGTGAGGCACGTCACGGTAGGTGACCTCCCGATTCAGCGCCTCTGAGAATTCCTTGGCAACTCCGTGCAAGTCCTGCGACCGCGGCCCCGTAAGTTCATATATCCGACCGACGTGCGCCCGAGGGTCGGCCAGAACTGCAGCAACGACCCGAGCCACATCAGCCGCAGCAACCGGAGAGGTCTTCCCCCGTCCGAACGGCAATTCGATGCGATTATGGTCGCGGACCGTCGGACCGGCCAAAGGAAACAGGCTTTCGAGGAACATCGTCGGCCGGATGGTGACCACCGGCACCCCGGACCAGGCAAACGCCTGCTCACTCAACCAGTGCTGCCGCTGCTGGTGGCTCGGAGTGGTGTTCTGGATACTCATCTGGGAAACGGTCATCTGCGACATGTTTACAAGGGCACTCACGCCGACTTCCCGAGCGACGGTTGCCATGGTCACGGCGGCCTCCAGGTACCCGGGCGATACCGACATGCCGAAATACACGGACTGGCAACCCCGCAGGACCCGATAGACGTCCGCCGGTTCGAGCAGGTCTCCCACAACGACTTCCGCACCAGCGTCCCGCAAGCCCGCGGCCCGGTCGTCCTCCCGGCGAACCATGGCGCGAACCGTCAGACCGCGATCGAGGAGCCGGCCGGTCACGGTTCGGCCAACCGCCCCGACCTGACCGGCTGCCCCGGTGACAAGTATCGGTCTAGGATCTCCCATGCCACCTGCCGTCATTTTCCGACGCCGCTTTAAAGCTCATGAACGCTCTCAGCGACCTTCAGTGGGGAGACGCTCCTTGAGGTATGGTGAACGCCACGGTTTTGGATTGTTCGACGACGCCCTGGTGGATGGCGTTGACCAATTCGATCTTGATCTTGTGCGGGCCGGGCGGCAACAAGGCCACGTCGATCGGGGCAGTACTCATGTGCGCCCACAACCACGGCAGGTCGTCCACCTGTATGTGCAGATGTCCAACCGGTGGAGATGCGTTGAGGTGCTCCTTGCCGGACATCGATCCGATGTTCACGTTCTCCGCCCGCCACGTAATCCAAACGATGCCCTTGGCCAGCAGATCAGGTACCGGGGCGTCCACGATGAGTTTGACTTGAGGCTCGTTAGTCGGCGCCTTTTGTTGGGCCTGGACGGTGACAACGCTGGATACCAGCACAACGGCCAACAGCAGTAGAGCGATCCGTTTCATACAGTCTCTCCTTTCGTGCATCGCACGTGAGTTGCAAAACACGGTTGTAAGGCTTACGCCTTATCTCTCTTTGTCTGACCATTTCATCGGCTTTTTAGAGAGGAGGGATTTTGCTCCATCACGTCGATGCAGCCGTGTCGCGTTCATGAGGCCAACGATCACGGAAAACAAAGTTCAACTGGGACGATGCGTCCACATTTTACGTACGTTGTTTGAACGATAAATACTGTCAGAATTGACAGGGACTACATTCTGATTCAGCAGATGAAGACGCCGGCCCGCTGGCCCATTCTGCAACTACTCGGGGCAGAATACCC
>DATELB010000182.1:0-13226 GCA_035277085.1 Nitrospira sp.
ACAGATCGAGAGGGTTTCCGTCCATATGACTGGGAATGGGAACCCCTGCCAACTGAAGCACAGTAGGGGCAATATCGTATATGGAGCATCCGTAGACCGCACGGCCTGCAGGCACTCGCAGGCCGTGCATCAGAAGGAAGCCATGAGGAGTATGACTACCGCTTCTTGCATCCTGCCGCCTAAGCCTCAACGTCCCTAAACGAGCGGATTGAACCGAATCCCAGTGGAAAGATTGGTCCCACAACACTGTGAGATCGGGGAGCCGGTGGAGATAAGGTCCTTGGAACTCCTGATGCGTGAAGGTGACATACTTGACCACATTCCGGCCGCTCTCAGGATCGATTATTTCATACAATGCATCTGCGATTTCATGGCACACGCGCTCATATTCCTCGCCAGGCTGCACAACGCCGTATCTGTCACGGCCTACAACATTGATGCGGATGGCACCAACAGAATCGTTGTTGGGTATTGCGAAAGCACGGCGACCCGCCCAATTGCGGTCGCCTGCATACCATCTAAATATAAGCTCATCCTGCAGGCGTTTCGGCAAGGCCTCCTTAATGGCGTATTGTACTTTGCCGGGTAAGACCATCTTTAACAGTCGCCAGGGATTCGCGCGCGCTTGTCGACTCTTCTGAGCAGTTAAATTTCTCTTGGAAGCCTGACCATAGCCCAGTAAATCCAATATTTCATTCAGGTTCCAAGACGCATGATAAAGGGGTCCCATTCCATGTCCCGCCATTATAAGGCACTGGATATTGTTGCCCGCCAATGCGAGCATCTCAGCGATCTCATCGTCCAGCGCACGGTATATTACTTCGATGGTATCGTTAAGTTTATGAGGATCTAAGGGGTTATGGCGGGGATGGCCAGGATCCATGTAATGCCAGAAGTGATGTCCGATACAATGCGGCGCCGAAAAACCGGCAAAGAAAATATCCCACTGTTCTTTTTCCATCAGCCAGCGGAACAACTCTCCATGCGATCGCACCCCCGCCAGAATTCGCTGCCGTAGGTCGCGTAAGGCCCCCGGCTTCTCATCGACGGCGTCGCAATCGCCAACCGGATGACGTCCGAATAATCTATCGATGTCACCAAGCAAAGATTCGGGGGATGAGGCGCGTGCCGTCTTCGTTGCATGCGCACCCCAGTTGGTGAGATGTAGCACGTTGACCCCTTGGCTCAAAGAGAACTTGGGGACATCCACTATACTTACCCTCTTACCGGACTCACTCAGATACTTCCAGAAAGGGACTCCATGTATAGCATCGTCAGGAACGGTTTCTAAGTTTCCACTACCGGGGTCGTACTGGGCATAGAAATACTTTTCAAACTTGCCAGGATTCGCTCCAGTGCAAATTGAGGCCCAGACTGTATCGGGCAACTGCGCGGAGGTTGTCTTCAATTTGCCATGAAGACCTTCCTTAAGTAAGCGTTGAAAAGTCGGAAGCTTCCCCTCCGCGGCCCATCTCTCGACGAGATTCCACTCCATTGCATCAAGCCCGATCAGGAGCTGACGTCCAACATTGTTTGCCATTCCATCCGTCTTCACAGTGCTTAAAAAATATCATGACGCCAGGGAGATTACACGTAAAGGGTGGAATGAAAACAGCCTTCTGCTTGAACTTATCTGGAAAGCTAGGCCATGTAGCAGAGAACAGAGGGTGCGGCTGTTCTAGCTGGAACGATGATGAAGCATTGAAACGAGGGCGAGCGGCGCAGGGGCATCGCGACGCGCAATATTCGTTGGGCAATTTGTATTTCGAAGGCGACGGCGTACCGAAGGATCAAGTGAAAGCCATCCAGCTCTACTGGCAGAGTGCAGACCAGGGCTAATCAGGGGGATAAAAGATCAATGGACAGTTACCAAGGAGCATCAAGAAAGCCACGAAGATACGGGCGGTGGGTACAGGCTCAATATCAAGCTTGGGTCTTCGCTGCTTTTATTCGCAAAGTGACCCGAATTGTCGGGCAAAATAAAGGCGGTAGCGGGTGCCCTCCACCAAACAAAACTTGTTCGACCCGGAGCCTGTTCATTGAGGCGACGGGATAAACCCTCCAGTTTCTTGTCTTCTTTAACTCGTGCGTACCGGCGGCTCATCAAGCGTAGCGTTCTTCATGGCGCCGCCGATAGTTCCCTTTATGTCTTCTGATTAGTTGAACGCGCGACCACCGGATAGAAGGAGATGTGCTTGCTCGACTAGGTGATGCCCAGGTTGGCAGGAATCGATACAGCTTTCTCCATGCGCCTCTTGAGAGAGCGACACCTTGCTGAGTCTGAGGGATTCGCTGTCGCCCACTAGGAGCCTATGCGACCTGCCGACCGCGCTGTAAGCCTGTATGGTTTTACATGCACCCCTAAAAAGCTCGGTAAATACGCCTCCTGACCCCTCATCCCAGGCCCTACCTCGATGATTTCGTTGATTCCTCTAGGTATTGCCACCACCAAAAAACAGCTGTATGGGTCGGAATACACATGGAGTCGACGAGCCAGATGCTGATTGGTTCCCTTCCTGGCCTCATGCGTCGCTCCTTCCACTCGAAAACCCGCTCTGCTTGCGGGGTCCGTGCGATTCCTCATGGCCGACGTAACCGTTGGATATCCGCCCTTCTTCAATCACTTAACTGAGAACGATACGTGCATACGCCGGCCGCGCCTCGTGCAGTCATAGCAACTCACGCTGGTGGTTGTGCGCTCGTCGGTAGAGAGGCGCTAGGAATCGAGCACCATTCATTCTTTCTCGCCAGAATCAACATCTTTATTGAAAGGAAGAGCTCATGAAGATCGCGCAAGTAGCTCCCCTGTGGGAGAGTGTTCCGCCCAAGCTCTACGGGGGCACTGAACGGATCGTCTCGTACATTACGGAAGAACTCGTGCGCATGGGGCATGAGGTGACCCTGTTTGCCAGCGGGGATTCCGACACCGCGGCGCGACTCGAGGCGGTGTGTCCTCAAGCCTTGCGTCTCAATACCGGCATCTTCAACCGCGATGCCCCCATGCTCATGCTACAGGAACGCTCCCTCGGAGCCGAAGGCGACTTCGACGTAATTCACTCGCACTTGGATTTTCTCGGGTTTCCTTTGGCACGAAGAAATCCCCGTCCGGTCGTGACCACCCTTCATGGGCGACTGGATCTACCGGAATTGCAGCCGGTTTTCCGGGAGTTTGCCGACATGCCGCTGGTTTCGATCTCCGACGCCCAGCGACGGCCGCTTCCTTGGGCGAACTGGGAGGCGACCATCCATCATGGGCTTCCCGCGCATCTATATACCTATCATTCGCAGCATCAAGGATACCTGGCATTCCTGGGACGAATTTCTCCCGAAAAACGGCCTGACCATGCCATTGAAGTGGCCAAGCGGACGGGCCTTCCACTCCGCATCGCCGCCAAAGTGGATCCGGCGGATCTCCAGTATTATCGGTCCGAGATCGAACCTCTGCTCGACCATCCGCTGATCGAATTCATCGGGGAAATTTCTGACGCAGAGAAAAACGATTTCGTGGGCAATGCTCTGGCATTAGTGTGCCCGTACGATTGGCCTGAACCGTTTGGTCTGGTCCTCATCGAAGCCCTGGCCTGCGGGACCCCCGTGCTGGCGTACCGACGTGGGTCCATCCCTGAAATCATCGAGCACGGGACCACGGGCTTTGTATCTGAGAACCTGACGGAAATGGTCGCCGCAGTGGAGCGGATTGGACAAATCGACCGCCAGCGGTGTCGTGCCTCCTTTGACCAACGGTTTACAGCGGATCGGATGGCTCGTGACTACGTCGCGCTCTATGAACGGATCATCGAAGAGCGGGTGGCCTTGGCAGGCCCAAGGATCCACGCTCTCGGAGCTGGCTTGCGCTTCGAAGGAACCATGAACGAAGCGTCCAAAGGGCACTCGCAGGATGGGCTACGGTACATGGCGGGAGGGACCCATGCCTGACAGTCGGGCGTTGCACGAGGAAACGCAGAACGGATCGCGATGGTGGGAGTTGCTGAAGACGAGAGACTTCGGTCTGCTCTTCGCCGGGCAGACGATCTCACAGATTGGCGACAGCCTCAATAAGGTGGCGCTGCTGTGGTTTGTCTATGAACTGACGGGGTCGGCGCTCAAGATGACGGTGATCGGACTCCTGCAGACGCTTCCTCCGCTGGTCATGGGGCCGCTGATCGGCGTCTATCTCGACCGGTTCCACAAGAAACCGGTCATGATCACCGTCGACCTCCTGCGGACCGTGCTGATCCTGCTCATCCCGTTGCTCTATTTGGTGGAAGCCCTCACCTTGGATCGCCTGTACATACTGGTGTTTGCCAATGCCATTGTTTCGACCGTGTTCGGCCCCGCCCTCGCTTCGGCCGTTCCGCTGATCACGCCCAAAGATCGGCTCGTTGCGGCCAACGCCTTGATGCAATCCACCGCCAACATCGGGCTGCTTGTCGGTCCTGCCGTGAGCGGTCTCGGCATCGCTCTCATCGGCGCGCAGAACGTGCTCTACGTCGACGCCGCAACGTTTCTCCTCTCAGCGATCTGCCTCATGCCGATACGCACGCAAGAAACGCTTCACCCTGACCTGCGCAGCAAAGGCTGGACTGAGGATGTCGGCTCTGACCTGCTCGCAGGATTCCGGTTTGTCTTCGTCGAGCAGAAGACGGTCTTGCTGTTGATGCTGACTGCCACCTTGTACAGCGTCGGGATCAGTGCGTTCGTGTTTTTGCTCCCGGTCTTTGCGAAAGATGTGCTCGCCGTAGGTCCAATCCAACTGGGGTGGCTTTGGTCCGCTCTGGGGATGGGCATGCTGCTCGCCTCGTTCGGCCTTGCGTCGATTGCCCAGGGGGACTTCTCCCGGCGACTGCATTTGATATCTCTCGCGCTTGCCGTGGGCGGACTCGCCGTCGGCACGCTCAGGTTTCTGGAGGCTCCTCTCGCGGCCGGCCTCGTGATCGCCATGATCGGAGTCAGCACCGCGATGTTCACTCCGTTGGTCTGGACGACGCTGCAGGAACTGACGCCCGCTCCACTGCTGGGCCGCGTCTTCACCAGTTTTGCGACCGGCGGGATGGCTGCCTCGATGGCGGGAATGGCGGGATTTGGATGGGCCACCGACAGGTTGGGTCCGGGCGTCAGCCTCGGCGGCATCAGCTTTATCCTCCTGATAACGGCGATCGCCGTCGGAACGGTTGGCTGGTACAGGTCACAGATGCCCGAACTGCCTCCGAACGAGCCGGGAGCGTTCGCATTGTGATTCTGGCTGGCGCGCCTTGACTGGATGTGCGAGGGCAGGGTTCAACACAGGTGACCAAGAAAGGTGAGGGCTCTCGCATGACGCCAGATTGCCGAATTCTGTTGTTTGCCACCTTGGGCGTGATTTTCCTGCTGCCTCTCTCAGCCGATCGGGCGCTCTCGGACCAGCCTTCCTCTCCGACCGATGCCAAGCCGGCGAATGAACCGGCTCAGCCGCCGGACACATCGACCGCGAAGCCGGAACCGCCGAAGCTTTCGACCGAACCGAAATCTTCGCCGCAAAGCGCTCCGCCGACATCGGAGCCGCAGCCAGAACGCGACGCGACGGAGAAGGGAAAAGAGAAGGACATCCGCAAGAAACCGCTGGGGTCGTTGATACTGACGGTCAAACTCGCACTGCTCGCCGACGCCCGCTTGTTTCGGTATGAAATCGAAGTAGGGGAGGATGGGCAGAACCTTGACCTGGCAGGACGCGTCACGAGCGAGGATGAAAAGCGGGCTGCAACCGAGATCGCGCAATCGGTGTCTGACGGAAAAACAATTGTCAACAAGTTGGACGTCGACAAAGGGCTCTTGCAGGCGCTAGGGAAGAGGCAGGACGAGATCATCAGCACTCTGGTCAAGGACCGGTTCGCCAAGAGCGCCACGCTGAAGGCCGCAAACTTCGATGTGAAGACCGAAGAGGGCGTCGTTTCGCTCAGCGGGGCCGTGCGTTTCCAGGTGCTGGCCCTTGAAGCGGCAGAAGCGGCCCGTTTAGTGCCGGGTGTCAGAGCGGTGAAGACCGATAGAGTCCGCCTTGGGGGCGAGGGCTGATGCAAGGCCCGTCCAGCCCGGCCGCATGTGGTTTTCCGGCGGCCTCAGAAACGGACCTCATCGCCGGCAGTCGTCCGTTATTACTGACCCGCAATTTCGGGCTGGTCTGGTCGGGCCAGCTCATTTCGCAGATAGGCGACGGCATCTCACGGCTCGCGCTCGTCTGGTTCGTTTACGCCATCACCGGGTCGGCGCTGAAGACATCGATCATCGGCCTCCTGCAGACGATTCCACCGATCGTTCTCGGCCCGCTCATCGGAGTATATGTCGACCGCTTGCCCAAGAAATATCTGCTGGTCATCAGTGACGTACTTCGGGCGGTCCTGATCGGCGTTATCCCATGCATGGTCGCGGTGGAATCATTCACCGTGTCCATGCTGTATGTCCTTGTTCTGCTCCATGCAATCGCCACGGCGGTATTCGGGCCTGCATTGACGGCGGCGGTACCGGCCATTGTTCCAAAAACCCAGTTTACCGCCGCGAATGCGCTCCTCCAGAGCACCACGAGCCTGGGAATAATCCTCGGCCCGGCCTTGAGCGGATTAGGTATTGCGGCTTACGGGTCGCAGGAAGTGCTGTGCCTCAACGCCGTCACCTATCTCGTCTCAGCCCTCTGTCTCTTGCTGACGTGCTTCACCGAAGCCAGGCCTACCACCGTGTCCGAAGCGCCGCGCTCAACGCTCGTACAGGATCTGATTGAAGGATTTCGCTACAGTGTCATCAACCGACCCCTCATCCTGCTGCTGACAGGCACGGCGGCACTCTATACGTTCGGCACGGCGGCATTGACGTCGCTCTTCCCAGTCTTTGCCAGAAAGTTGCTTGACCTGGGTCCTGTGGAAATCGGCTATCTGTGGTCGGCCTTGGGAGGCGGGCTGCTACTCACCTCCATCGCGCTCCTGTGGGCGACGGGGTGGACCGTCAAGGATCGCAGCAGATTGATCTTCGGTACCAGCTTGCTCAGCGGCGCAGCCGTGTGCGCCTTAGTCTGGACGCCCCACCCCTATCAGGCAGGCATCCTGATGGGTTTGATCGGCAGCGGCATGGGTGCCTTCACCCCGATCGCATGGGGCATCATTCAGGAACTCACACCAGGGCATCTGATCGGCAGGGTGCTCGGTTTGTATGGAACCGGCGCCATGACCTCCGCAATCGTCGGCATCTCCTCATTCGGTTGGATCACCGAGCATTATGGCCCCGGACCCGGCCTGCTCGGAATCGGGATGGTGTTGTTCGCGACCGCGCTGGTGGCGTTGACGATGAGCCGGACCTATGCCCCGGTCACAAGGGAGCGCCGTTCATGAGCGAAGTCATCCGCTGGAACGATCAGTTCTACATCCTCGCGTCCTCCTCGCTGGCCGAGAACCGCGTCGAAGTGTTGAAACATGGCGAGACGTTTGCCGTCTTCGACCGCTACGGTGACATCCATCAGGTCGTTCCGGGGCCGCAAGGCCTCTATCATGAGGGAACCCGGTTTCTTGCCCAGTTCGAATTGACGCTCGGAACACACAGACCCCTTCTGCTCAGTACCACGGTGAAGGAGGATAATGCGCTCCTCACCGTCGACCTCACCAACCCCGATCTCACCTCTGATGGCCAGCACCTCGTGCCGCGAGGCACCCTCCACCTCTGCCGCACTAGGTTTCTCTGGAACGGGACCTGTCACGAGCGCATCCGCATTCACAACTACGGAAACTCGGAGTTTCCTCTCGCCATCAGAATCGCCGTGGACGCCGACTATGCCGACCTGTTCGAGGCGAGGGGGCAGCAGCGGGAGCACCGGGGACAACGGCTCCAGACCGTCCACTCACGCGAAGGACTGGTGCTCGGATACGAGGGACTCGATGGCGTCATTCGCCGAACCCATGTCCGTTGCTGGCCGGCGCCGGACCATGTGGCGGTCGGAGGACTGATCCTCGAATCTTTGGTGGGGCCGCGCAGCGAAATTTCGTGGGAGTTGGCCATCGCCTGCGAGATCGAACCCCGGCATTCACAGGTGTGTCTTTCCTACGACCAGGCCAGCGCGGAATCCGATTGCGCGCTGGGAGCCGCCAGGGAGCGGAATTGCCACATCTATACCTCGAACGAACATTTCAACGATTGGCTGAATCGGTCCGTTGCCGATCTCGAGATGCTGATTTCCGAGACGCCGAAGGGACCGTATCCCTATGCCGGCGTACCCTGGTTCAGCACACCGTTTGGCCGTGACGGCTTGATCACCGCGCTTGAGATGCTGTGGGTCAATCCGCGCGTGGCTCGCGGCGTGCTCGGCTTTCTGGCCTTCACGCAGGCGACTGAAAACGTTCCCGAACGGGACGCGGAAGTCGGCAAGATACTCCACGAAACGCGACGTGGCGAAATGGCCGCGCTCGGAGAAATCCCCTTCGGCAAGTATTACGGCAGTGTGGACGCGACGCCGCTCTTCATCATGCTCGCGGAGGCCTATTATGTGCGCACCGGCGACCTGGAGTTCATCACGGCGATCTGGCCGAATATTCAGCGCGCACTCCACTGGATCGATGAATACGGCGATCCGACAAAAACCGGATTCGTGACCTACGACCGTCAGTCCTCCAACGGTCTCGTGCACCAGGGGTGGAAGGATTCTCATGATGCCATCTTCAACGCCGATGGCACGGCCGCCCGGGGCCCGATTGCACTGTGCGAGGTTCAGGCCTATGTGTACCAAGCCAAAAAGGCGGCCGGCGATCTCGCGCGAGTGCTGGGGGACGATGACCGGGCGGAAATGCTCCATGCCGAGGCCCAGTCGCTCCGCGAGCGGTTCGAACGAGCATTCTGGTGTGACGAGATCGAGACCTATGCGCTGGCCTTGGACGGCAAAGGTCAGCCGTGTCGCGTTCGGTCGTCAAACGCCGGTCATTGCCTGTTCGCCGGCATTGCAGATCCTAAGCGCGCTCTGCGGACGGCGCGAACGTTGTTGGCGGAAGATTCTTTCAGCGGCTGGGGCGTCCGGACGATCCCGACGTCGGAGGCACGTTACAATCCGATGTCGTACCACAACGGCTCCGTCTGGCCACATGACAATGCGTTGATTGCAGCCGGCATGGCCCAGTATGGGTACAGGCAGGGTGCAATGAGAATCCTCACAGGCTTGTTCGATGCAAGCCTGTTTCTCGAACTCCGTCGCCTGCCCGAATTGTTCTGCGGATTCCCTCGGCGAGCCGGGGAGAGCCCAACTCGGTATCCCAACGCCTGTGCTCCGCAAGCCTGGGCGTCCGCCGCCGGATTTTTGCTGCTGCAATCCTGTCTGGGCCTGCGCATCGACGCCCCGGGCCGCCGTTTGAGCTTTGTCCGCCCGGTCCTGCCTCCGTTTCTACAACGAGTCGAAATCCACAACATCACCGTCGGAGACGCTCGTGTTGACATTACGCTCGACCGCCATCCTGAGGACGTGGGCCTGACGGTAACGCGGCGTGACGGCAACTTGGAGATCATCGTCGTCAAGTAATCCATAACGCGGCGATCTGCGATACAACATGTGGTTAGATCGTGAGGATCCTCGGGGTGCGATCAGTTCGACGCTGACGATCTGTATTCGGAGCGGATGAGTGTGGTGCCTGGCGGATGCTCAAAATGGCCCGTCATTTTCACCCACCCACCCCCGAAGCGCCGGGACGCTTCGTTCCACGGTCGGCCGCAGCAATGCGAGAACAGCTGGGTCAAAGCGCGTCTCGGGTAATCGATTGCAAAGCAATCGGTGGGTCGGGCGGGTCCAAACAGTCGCTTAGGGCGGGCGGGTGAGAATCGGGTGAAGGCGCGTCTCGGCGCGCCTGGGGTGGGTGGATGAGAAGGGGACGGCCGTTTTCAGCATCCGATTACTAGAGGACGTCGCTCCACGGCGGGCTGACCGCAAACGCCGCATTGATCAACCCGACGTGGGAATAGGCTTGGGGAAAATTGCCGCACTGCTCGTTGGTGCGGGGGATGAAATGCTCCGACAGGAGGCCGACGTGATTGGCCGCCGTTATCACGCTGTCGAGGATGGCGCGGGCGTCATCAATTCCGCCCAATCGAGCCAGGGCTTGAGCGATCCACAGCGAGCACACGACAAACGCGCCATCGGGTTTCCCGAAATCGTCTTCGCGGACATAGCGATAGAAGAAGCCGGTATTTTGACTGGCGCGTTTGAGGGACAGTTCTTGAACGATGTGGGACAGCGTGGATTCGCAGAGCTTGCGGTCCGGATACCCAAGGATGGCCAGTTGGGCGAGTGCCGCGTCATGGCTGGGATCGTCGGGCCCGTTCCGTACGGACCCATCACGAACGGCGCGCAATAAGGCCTTTGCGGCGCGCTGCCGATCGGCGGTCAGATCCTGCGAAACGGTTTTGAGATATCCGGCCCGCTTGATCCGTTCCAAGCGTTCAAGACCGGCCCAACACAAGAGGTTCGTGAACGAATGTTCCTGTAAGCCGCCTCGGATTTCCCAAAGTCCCGCATCCTGCCGCCCGATACTTTTCGCGCACAGATGCGCGAGATGCGCCAGAAGGCCATCCAAGTCCCGGGTACGGAGGTCGACGAACCGTTCGTCGAAAAAGATCGGCGTGAAGGTCAGGATCATCTCGCCGTATGCGTCGTTTTGAACCTGTTCGGCAGCCTGATTATGGCTGCGAACAGGAGTGCTGCCCTGGAATCCGCTCCAATTGGCATGTTCGATTTCCGGCAGCGGCAATCCCTGGCTCAGCGTGTACACAGGTCGAAGACGGTCACGGGAATGCTCATGGGCGAGCGCGATGTTCAGGAGGTAGTTCAGAAAGGCTTCCATCTCTTCGAAGTGACCCAGGTTATTAAATGCGGTCAGTGTGAAATACGCGTCTCGCAGCCAGCAGTAGCGGTAATCCCAATTCCGCGGCCCGCCTGTCTGCTCTGGCAGACTGGTAGTCATGGCCGCGAGAATCGCTCCTGTGTCTTCGTAGCAGTGGAGTTTCAGGGCCAGCGCGGACCGGATCACTTCCTTTTGGTGCAATGAGGGGACGGAACAATGCTTGACCCATAACCGCCAGTAGCGGATAGTCTGTTCCAGAAAGTCATGGGTGACCTTTACGAGGTCGTCCTCGATGCCAAGACCCCACGTCAGACCGAAATAAAATTTCCGGGTCAGGGCGACCGGAGTCTCCTCGCAGAGATAGGTCAAGGGCATGTTCGTGAGAAGGCGAAGACATTCGCCGCGAATATCGTATCTTAAATGATTACTTCCACGGACGGGGGGCGCGACGGTTTTGTCCCATCCGGTGACAGGTCGGCAGCTGACCACAATCGCCGGTGTGCCACGCAGCGGCTCGACAACCCGGAACAGGGAGGCCGGCCGGTACATTCGGCCGTACTGCTCGAATCGCGGGCAGAAATCCGTGATCTGAAACGAATCACCGTTCGGCAGGGTGACGGTCGTCAACAGGATGTTCGTGTTGGACAGATACGATTGAGTGAACGCGGGCGCTGCGGACGATGATGGACTGGCTATGGAGAAGTGCCCTCCCTCGGGGTCTAAGAGCCGTCCGAATACGGGCGGGCTGTCCGGACGCGGGAGGCACATCCACTCCAAGCTTCCGGTTGCATTGATAAGGGCTGAGGTATGACAATTACCGATAAGCGCGTAAGGATACATCCCAGCAGAATAGGCTACTTTGCGGCTAAAGTAAACGAGAGGTGACTCATGCGCCTGTCCCTGCGTTTCTTACTTCCTTTGGCTCTGGTCCTGGCCGCCTTGGCGTATGCCGTCATCCCCTTGGTCGATAGCCTCACGCTGAAATGGTTCGTGAAGGATCTAGAAAGCCGCGCGCAACTGATCGGCCGCATGGTCGAAGGCCCGCTCGGCGACCTCCTTGCCGGCGACGCCAAGACGAAACTTCCCCCGTATTTCAATCGCATCATTCAAGACGAGCGGCTGTTTGCGATCGGATTCTGCGACCGCAACAATCGTCTGCTGTACAAAACGCAGACGTATCCGGAGGTGATCGCCTGCGAAGGGAGTGAATCGGTTCGCGCCGGCCAGACGGCTCTGATCCAGTTGCCTCGAGGAGCCGTGCACGTGTCGGCCGTCAGAATGGAAGGTAACGGCGCTTACCTCGGCCGCCTGATGCTCATCCATGACATGAGTTGGGTGCAACGCCGGAGCACCGATACCAAGTGGTATCTCTTCTACTTATTTGCCATCATCGGGGCCATGATCGCTTCGGTGACCGTGCTGGTTGCCCACTTGAGTTGGCGCGGATGGGTGACGGGTGTCCGCTCGATGTTGCGTGGCGAAGGCCTCATTGCCTTGATCAAGGACAAACACCATGGCGCCGAGTTGCAGCCGGTTGCCAAGGATCTGCGCGCGCTCATCCAGAATCTGGAGTCCGACAAGCGGATGAGAGACGAGAGCCAGATGAGCTGGAAGCCCGTGACGCTCAAGTCCTTTCTCCACGACCATTTGGCCGGCGACGAAGTGCTCATTGTCTCGAACCGCGAGCCCTACATTCATAACCGCACGGATGATGCGATTGAAGTTCAGGTTCCCGCCAGCGGCGTCGTCACGGCCTTGGAGCCGATTATGCGCGCATGTTCCGGCGTGTGGATCGCGCATGGAAACGGGAGCGCCGATCGCGAGGTCGTGGACGCTCGCGACCATGTGCGTGTGCCGCCGGATGCGCCTTCATTCGACATCCGGAGAGTCTGGATCACGCCGGAAGAGGAAGCCGGCTATTACTACGGGTTCTCGAACGAAGGAATATGGCCGCTGTGCCATCTGGCCCACGTGCGTCCGGTGTTTCGATCAGGTGATTGGCAACAGTACAAAGCCATTAACGAACGGTTCGCCATGGCGGTCTTTGAAGAAGCCAAGACCGATAATCCCGTCGTGCTGATTCAGGATTTCCACCTCGCGCTGGTCCCAAAGATGGTGCGCGATCACCTGCCGAATGCCACGATTATCACGTTCTGGCACATCCCCTGGCCGAATCCTGAGCGTTATGCGATCTGTCCGTGGTATATCGAAATTTTGGAAGGACTGCTCGGCAGCAGCATTCTCGGATTTCACACGCGTTTCCACTGCAGTAACTTCATCAACACGGTGGATCGCTCGCTCGAGACGAGAATCGACTGGGACAGCTCGACGATTTCCTATGGAGGCAAGCTCACCGCGGTCAATCCCTATCCGATTTCGATCGAGTGGCCGAGC
>DATELB010000183.1:0-5593 GCA_035277085.1 Nitrospira sp.
GATGATGCCCAGCGGCCTGTCTGGTGGACGGTCCTATCAGCTGCCGGCGACAACGATCTGACGAAGCTGCGACTCCTTCTCGATCGCGGGGCCGATATCAAGAAGCGCGATCGTGAGGGCGGACCGGTGGCATGGGCGGCCTACCAAAAGTGCTGGCGGGCCTTATGGCTGCTGATGGAACGCGGTGCTGATTGGAAAGACGAACAGGAGTTCGGCGAGCCGGTCCATCGGATGCTGACGAGGGAACTGGAATACAACAAAGATGCGGTTCCCGACGAGTTACGGAAAGCACTGGCCAAATATGAAGAAACGGCTACAGTAAGGTAGCACTCCGGTTCAGGATGGAAACCCGATGCGCGCATTCTCGAAGTTGCTGATCGGCTTCTGCGCCCTGATGCTTGGCGCTTGTACGGAGGAGCATGGCAAAAGCTATTGGCTGCGTCACGCGACCGTGACGCTCCCGGAAGCCGTGCAGATTGCCGAGAGGAACGCGGCTGGACGGGCCGTCAGCGCTGAGCTCAAACAGTCAGGAACCCGCGTGTTTTACGAGATTGAAATCGTCGACAACGTCAATAAGGTGCGGATGGTCCGTGTGGATGCGGAAACAGGAAAGATCGTCACAACGCTGGCCCTGCCTTAGCCCCGTTTGAGGTCATTGCACCGCTCTCAGCGCGTAATATTGTGCGCTGGCCGCCTGCTCGTTCAATCGGACCTCATAGTTGTATTTGCCTGATTCTCCAACCCTCTCGCCATCAGTGGATTGAGATCGACAAAAAACGTAAAATGTGCCCGCATTTTCGCCTCTCATGAAGGACGCTCCGATGAGAAATCGCATGACGATCTATTCTCTGACGGCCTGCCTGCTCGCCGCCTTATTCATCGCACCGGGTTGTGGCGGCGCCCGCCCATACTCGCGCATGTATAAGTCCGCTTCGAGCGAATTGAGCGCGCCCGCGCAGGCGCGGGACCAGCAACTCAAGGCGCATCTGCGCACGGCGCTGATCAGTGAAGAGGGATTGACAGGCTTGACCCTCTCGCCGGAGGTTGTCATGGAGCGCGGCTATGTGATCGGCCACGTCGTCACACCGGATCAGGCGTCGGCGATTCTGCGCGTTGCGCGCGGCGTGACCGGTCTGCGATCCGTAGACACGTATCTGCCACTGTCACAGTCGCAGCCCGCCGCCGACTCGAGCACGGTATCGGATATGACGATCCATACGGAAATTGCGGCGGCCCTGCGGCTCGCGCCTGGAGTGGTTGCCAGCCGGATCACTGTCACCGTGCTTGACCGGCAAGTCGTGTTGGTCGGAGTCGTGTCGGGAGACAATGAGCGCCGCCAGGCGGTTGACGCCGCTTCAGGCGTCGGCGGCGTCAAGGGGGTGACGGACTGGCTGTTGCTACCTGAACCGGCCTACATGGCGGTGCGACCGAAGCTCAGATAGGTTACGGTCCTTTACATCTATTGACACTCCCAGTGCAAAAGTCCACCATTTGGACCCCCAACGTCAACGACTGCCTGCGGCCGGGGGGCTGCGCCAATGGCGTTGTGGAACCGAGAGAGATGAGTGATTCCTCCAGCATTACGATCCTTTTGATCGATTCCCATAGGGAGGATCGCCAATACTGGGTACAGCGTCTCAACATTTCGTCTCAAGCCTATCGTGTCCTTGAAACAGAGACGGGAGCGGCTGGATTAGACATCTGCAGAACGCAGCACGTCGATTGCGTTGTCACTGAGCTCACCCTGCCCGATATGTCCGGCTTTGAAGTGCTCGTTCACCTCGTTCCCCGTGCGACGCATCCGGATATCGCTGTGCTCATGCTGACTCACGTCACCCTTCCCGCAATGGCGACCTTCGCCCTGAACAGCGGAGCTCAAAAATACTTAATTAAGTCCCGTATCTCCGGCGATTATCTCGATAGAGCGATTCAACGAGCGATTGCTTTCATCGGTCCCCGCAAGAACAATTTCTGATCGCAGCCACGTAAAGGACGGTTTGTCGCCTCGCCCGATGTAATTCCGTCGGCAAACGGGGGATTTCTCATGCCTTGGCGCTTTGAAGCGAACGCTGTCCTGCTTAGTGCCGCCCTCCTCCCGCTGACCTTGTTGCCGGGTTGCCTTACCCGCGAACAGCGGTGGGAGCAGTTCGATACGGAGCGACGGGAGGAGATCGGCGGAGGACGAAAGACTACTATCTCAACGAGTGGGGAAAGCCGGCGAAGCGTGTGAAATCAGACGATGGCGGAGAAGAGTGGACGTGGGAATTCTCAGGATATGGAGGAGCTCAAGGCTGGAAAAAGACGCTGATCTTCACACAGAACGGAGTCTTGAAGGACTTTCGTCGGGACTACTGGCCCAAGGAAACCTGGTGACCAGGGCTCTGGACCTGTTCAAGGTTACGACGGCGCGAACGAAGGCCTTCAAGGCCTGCGAGTTTAAAGCGCCGCTTATCGCACAATGCCGCAAACTCTGTCGCGGCGGCAGATTGACCCCTCGGCTACAAGATAGTAGCGTATCAAGAACAGAACGACTCCGCATCACGGGCAGCCGTTTTGTGTGGTTGAAGGACCAGTGGAGGCATGTCATGAATGTCAGAAGGGCGTGCCAATGCATCATTACCTTAAGCCTCATCGGCATCGGAATGCCGACGCAGCCCGCGGCTGCGGCCTTTGGATCGGAGACCCAGCCGTCGGCTTCAGGTAGACATGAACCCAGAAAGCCATCGGCGCCGGAGCCGGCGACCCGCGACCGGGCCGGCAAGCCGAAAGATGCACCGACGCCGCCAAGTCCGGCACAGCAAGTCGAGGAGCGGGTGCGGTCAGGACAGATGGAGCAGCCGACCGCTCAAGGAGCGATCAGCGAGCGATTGAACCAATTAGAGGGCGGCTCGAATAGCCTGTCCGACCAAACCGCTGCCGGACATTCGACTCGGTAACGCTTCTCGGCATCCGTTGGCAAACGCCAGACACATCAGTCTGGAATCTCTGCTTCGACCAACTTCCCGAGAAGGATGAGTGATTCCTGCCAGCCGAGATAGCAGGCCTCGACAGGGATGACGTCGGGCACACCTTCCTGCACAATATTCACTTCCGTGCCGCATGAGACGTTCTTCAGCGTCACTGTCACGCGAATTTCCCCGGGCAAATTGGGGTCGTCAAAGTTATCGGTGTAGCGGATGCGCTCATGCGGTAGAAGTTCGAGATATTCGCCGCCGAAAGAATGGCTTTTCCCCGTGGTGAAATTGGTGAAAGACATCTTGAACTTGCCGCCGACCTTGGCATCCATATGATGGACTTTCGCCGTAAAGCCGTTCGGCGGCAGCCATTTCGCCATGGCGTCCGCATCGAGGAATGCCCGGTAGATGCGTTCCGGTCTGGCACGAAACACACGATGAAGTCGGATGGTATTCGTTCCCATACTCTTTCTCCTTCCCTCACTGGGGTCATGACGAGCAGAGGCTTATCTTGTAGTCGAACGTGATTCAATAAATCGACAGCTGGATACGTCCGTCGAAACCCGTCTTTTGTACCGCCATCGCCGCACGAGTGAGCGCTCCCCCTCTTCCGATCCGGTTACCCTCCCTCGAGGCTTCGATTGAACGTATGCAACTCCGGGATGGCGGTGACAAAAAGATCAAACAGGAAACCGTTACCTGCAGGGCGCACCGCACAGGTCGAGACAAAATCGACCGGAATCTCCAACAGCGATGAGGCCTTCTCCCTTGGCTCGGACGATGCGAGGATGTGAAAGTTCTTCTGTCGGGTCAAATACTTTTCGATCTGTTCTTCAGAGGCGTATCCAACATAATACGCGATTCCATCCCGATGCTTATGGATTTCCAGCACCGGATCCTTCGTCCGCGCCGCGGTCAACGTCTGAGCGTCGCATGCGGCGAAGCCATAAATTCCATATGCCAAATCCCGCGTACGGGCTCCGCTCTCCGCATTCGTCAGCGGTCTCAGATGATGCCGTTGGCGCAAGTCGAGGATCTCTCTCGCGACTGCTTGCTCCTGAGGCTGCGGCGCACTGCTCCGCTTGTGGCTTGTGTTCCACATCACGTTGACGTTCAATCGGTCGGTGAACCTCGGAAATAAGAGGTACCCCAAGACACCGAATCCAAGAGAGACAAGGATCAAATAGAAGAACCACCGTTTCATAGCTGCCGCTTATCTTACGTCTTTTGATGACCCCATCTCATCTCTTTCCGCGGACGCGTGTCAGAATGGAAAACCAAACTGGGCCCGTACGCCTGTCAGGCCGTCCCCGAAGCGGTAGCTGACGCCGAGTCTCGGATTGTCGAATATCCAGAACTTGGCCGGCGTGGCGGAGCCGATGTTGATTCCGAACTCGAACTGATTCGAGACCTCGAGGGGACTCTCACCGGGCAACGAAAACTTGGCGGAGGGGAAAAAGTAATAGTAAATAAACGAGACCCCGACATCAGGCAGAAAACCCTTCACGTCAAAACCGAGCGGATGCCGAACCTCTAGACCGTTTTGAAGCGTCCCGTAATTCGTGCTGGTGCCTCGAGATTGTCCTACCGTGGTGTCTCCGGCTGCCGCCAGCCTGTTCCCGACGCTCAGCCAGAAGTCCTGCATCTTGAACTCGAAGAGGTTGCTGATGCCGGCCGCGTACAGGAATACAACACCATCATCAAGGTGAAGTTCTCCCGGCGCTCCCTCGATGCCTGCGGACCCGTTGAACGTGCTGCCGAAACCCGCTGCCACATACGGTTTGAGCGTCCACCACCGCCGTAAGGGAATCTGGAGTTCCGCTTGGGGCAGCGCAAACAGAAAGTCCTGCGTCGCCCTGACCTTGGGCCCCAGCGCACTCGTCTCGAAGGAGAAGTGCCCGTAGCCAAGATAGGCGGTCAACGCCAGCCTCAAGGCATCTTCGTCCGGCCCCAGCGCAATCGTATGCTGCAGCGGAATCCGGAACATATTGACCGAAAGCCCGCCGACGTCGTAGGACCCGAACCCGAACTGGACGGCATACGGTAGGTTGACGTGAACGTCAAGCTGCTGCGCCGTCACATCTTGGGAATGGGCAGCCAGGGCGCCCAAGAGCAGGAGGCCACACCATCCACCCCGCGCCAGGCAGTCTCCCCACGCGGCCGGTACGGCGTTCACGAGCCATCTCCCGATCGGCGGCCGGCCGGTCTCTTCCATGCCTGGTCATCCCCCCGAAGATGTGTTCGGCCTGTGAGGATACGGCATTGCCGTTTGAGAATCGATGGGCCTGTAGCTCACATCTTTCTGGACACACGAGGACATGTTACGTTGCTCGAACACAACGCTGACCGTGGCCTTCAGGGCATGACGATGCAAAATGGAAGATCGTTCTGATGGGAGGACCTAGACCCTGCGGAGAAGCGCATCGACCGACAAATCCGACCTCAGTCCGTTGGCTGCCTGCCATTCGGGATTGAACAGCTTCGATTGATACCGTGCCCCGGTGTCGCACAGGATCGTCGCGATCGTCTGGCCCGGTCCGCGCTCGATGGCCAGCCGCAGGGCGCCGGCGATGTTGATGCCCGAGGACAGACCGAGAAACAGACCTTCCTCGTGCAGCAGCTGATATAGGATGGTGAGC
>DATELB010000184.1:0-3570 GCA_035277085.1 Nitrospira sp.
CATCGCCGGGGCATCCCTGGCGGAGGTGGACGATTTCTTCTTGCTGAAGCGCTGCCAGTCTCTCCAGCAGTTCGTTCCTTTCGTAATGACAGCCGACGCATCCGAGCAAGCGCCTGCGGGTCGAGTGTTGGCACAGGGCGCGTTCGATCTTATCCCGACGCCCGTAGACCATGAGCAGACGGTCAACACCATCCGCCTCGCCTTGTGGAACGGCAAATTAAGGAATCTCATTGCGTCCAAAGAAAAGCTGATTGAGAAATGTCGTCTACACTTGGCCGATTACCCGGGTGAGCACTTAGAGGTGCAGGGGTTATTACGCGAGGCTCTTTCAGCCTTCGATAAAACAATATTCGTTGTCGGCCAGAGCCTGCTCCAAGTCGAAAAAAGCGCGGCTCGTCTATCCGAGGTCGTAATCAAAGTGGAACAGGAAGCGAGAACGCGGGCATTCGCCCGCCTTGACAGTTTGCGGCCATAAATGTGCGGGCAGTTCGACCACCCGGATACCACGATGTGATAGCGGTGGCTCGCAGGGAAGGCTCCGAGGTGCGTGTTAGAAGTTTGGTTCGAGGATGAATCTCGAGAGTCGGTCGGCAATCCTATCGCGCACCCGCCTGAACTTTTCTGCTCGTTGCTCGTCCGGGGCAGCGGCAGGGTCTTCAAAACTCCAGTGCAACAGCGAACGCGTTGCCGGAAACATAGGACAGGTTTCTTTGGCTCGGTCGCAAACCGTAATCACGTAATCGAACTGCTCTCCGAGGAACTCTCCTACATGTTTTGAGCGATGGCTGGAAATGTCTACTCCCAACTCCCGCATGGCTTCCACGGCCGCTGGATTCAAACCCACCGGATCCGTACCAGCGCTTGCGCATTCAAAGTGTGGGCCGCCGATGAGAGGAAGCAGCGCCTCAGCCATTTGGCTCCGCGCGGAATTGCCGGTACAGAGGAACAGCACTCTTGTTTTCACCCTCGTTGCTCCGATTCGAACCATCCTCGCGTCGCATTGCAGGCGTGACACACAGAGAGCATAACTGGGACTTCAACGAGGATTCCGACCACCGTCGCTAAGGCCGCCCCGGACTCCGCTCCAAACAACGCGATTGCAGCCGCCACCGCCAGTTCAAAGAAGTTGCTGGCGCCTATCAACGCCCCTGGCGCGGCCATGGGATACGGCACCTGGAACCAGTGCATCAGCGTGTAGGCCAAGGATGCATTCATATACACTTGCAGCAGGATCGGGACGGAGATCAGTGCGACATGCCACGGCTTCGCGATGATATTGTCGGCCTGAAACGCGAAGATCAGGACGAGTGTCGTCAGCAGCGCTGTAATAGTGACTGGGGCGAATCGTGGTAAAAACGTGTGTTCAAACCAGATCTTGCCATGCTGTTCGATTACCGACCACCGAAGTGCAGAGCCAATGACAAGCGGAATCACGACAAAGGCGAGGACCGAGTACCACAAGACGGCATAGGGTACCCTGAGCGAAGAGGTGCCGCTCACGAGTAGGCCGACTATTGGTGCAAAGAGCACCAACATGAGCAAGTCGTTGACCGTCACCTGTACGAGTGTGTAAGCCGGGTCACCGTCCGTTAAATAACTCCAGACGAACACCATGGCAGTGCAAGGAGCAGCGGCCAGTATGATACAGCCCGCAATGTATTGATCGGCTTCTCCAGGAGATAACCATGAGGCAAACAAAAAGCGAAAGAACAGCCACGCGAAGAGAGCCATTGAAAACGGCTTCACGAGCCAGTTGACAAACAGGGTAACAAACAAGCCCGCGGGCCGTTGGCCCACCTGACGCAGCGCTGTGAAGTCCACTTTCATCATCATGGGGATGATCATCAGCCAAATCAGCACAGCGATGGGAAGATTGATGTGACTGCCTTCCCCGAATTCGGAAGCGCGGAGGGCCCTCACAAGTCCCGGAAACGTTTCACCTAGCGCCACGCCCACCGCAATGCAGAGGACGACCCAAACGCTCAAATAGCGTTCAAAGCGGTTGAGGCGTTTCGCGTGAATCGCTGCAGGAACGGTCAAAGTTGCATCCATGTGCAATGTTCTTTCTGTTACGCGCAGCAAGTTGGGCTACAACAGGACTTATCTTCGAGCGGTTTGACGGCTCGAATGAAGCCGCTCATGAATTTTCCTTCAATCTCTTTGGCCACAAGCTCGACATCGAGGCCGGCCCCGATAAGGAACTCACGGGCGTCGGCAGCCGAATAGATACGGGTCGGTTCGATGCTGACCTGCTCGAAGCCGGCTTGCTGTAGTTTCCTGAGATAGTCCGACTCTTCCAATGCTCCCGCCACGCATCCTGCCCACAGTTCTACGCTGTGGCGGACCTCTTCTGGCATCGAACCACGGACGACAATGTCGGAGACGGCCAAGCGGCCGCCAGGTTTCAGCACCCGGAATGCTTCTTTCAGCACGCGATCCTTGTCGGGGGAGAGGTTGATGACACAATTGGAGATGATCAAATCAACGGAACTTTCAGGCAACGGGATATCCTCGATATCGCCGGCGAGAAACTCGACGTTGGTGACTCCTGCCTTCTGCTGATTTTCCCGGGCCAATGCCAACATTTCATCGGTCATATCGAGGCCATACACTTTTCCCGTGGGCCCGACCCGTCTGGCCGAAAGGAGCACGTCGATGCCACCGCCCGATCCAAGATCAAGAACGGTCTCGCCTGGTTGGATGGTCGCCAAGGCGGTCGGGTTTCCGCAACCAAACGAGGCGCGCACAGCGTCGGTCGGCAGCCCCGCCGTTTCATCCGGCTGATAGAGGTTGCCGGTGATTGGATCGAGGGCATCCCCTTCCAGCAGGCTCCCCGTACCGCAACAGGAAGGCTTTCCGCTCGTTGCCTGACGGGCGGCTTGGCCGTACTCGGCTCGCACGTGATCTTTGATCTCGGCGTTATCCTTCATCGTGCACCTCCAATCAATAAATGTTGATGAATCAGGGCCAAAAAAATCAGCAGCACCGACCGGCTGAGGCTGCCGATTTCGTGGAACGCTTCAAGGTGGTTACCAGTTCCTCAAGTGACTCGATGGCATCGGGATTGATCGAGTAATACATCCACCGCCCTTCTCGACGATCCAATAGGACACCTGCGTCTTTAAGGACCTTGAGATGAAACGATAGGCGCGATTGTCCCGCCTTCAGGGCATCCGTGAGTTCGCACACGCAACGCTCGCCGTCCTTCAACTGCTCGAGCAATGCCAATCGGGTTTCATCGGACAAGGCATGAAACAGCGTCACGGCTTTTGTCAGGGCGTCGTGGGTTGGCATGCATGGACTATATATCAATAAATATTGATGTGTCAACTCCGTCGCGACTTTAACGCAGTTTCGAAACCTGGATTACCCGCTGGGCATCCAGTCCTTGTAGGCGAACAACTACAACTTGTTGTTTTCGCTATGATACTTTTGCCACCTATGTTACATTTCGCCCAATCTGGGGTGACAAATGGCAACCACTCGCATCCTGCTTGTCGATGATGAGCCCTTGGTTCGCCAAGTGCTCACACGTATTCTTGCCGATTACGCTGACGTCGAAGTCGTCGG
>DATELB010000185.1:0-2894 GCA_035277085.1 Nitrospira sp.
TTGTTCGATCGCTTGGTCGGTCTGCGATTTGACATCGCGTTCGAGCACTTTTCCTGCTGCCCCCTTGTGGGGCTCTGGCGTGTTCTTGTCGCTTCCCGCGCTGGAAACGGCAAGTGGCATGACGCTGAATGCCAGCAACGCTGCGGCGGCACACTGCATCCGGCGAAAATTGGCGATCTTCATGATAACGACCCTCCTTTTATTTGACTGTTGCACGATTGGTTCCATTGCGCCCCGGATGTTCGCTGTCCGGGCGCCATCTCATCCAGCCGGTCCGTCAGGCGGCGGCATTGGATGAAGACTCCTTCCACTGTGTCGCAGCGAGCGATTCGACATCGTGTCCGCCATCCGTTGAGACCGGGACGGCCCCCTCACCGATGATCTCGAGAAGAAATCGGGTATTGCCGTATTGGATCTGGCAGCAGCGGCGTTCGAAACGTCGATCTCCAACCGTCATCACCTCCCATGCCTCTTCACATCGCCCTAGTCCCAGTCGTTCGGCGGCACGGTTCCGGTACAGCGACTCTCCTTGCGATCCCCAAAGCGTGATCGAGTCGCTGCTCGTATCGAGTAAAAACGCAATGGGATCGTGACCAAGGGGCGGCGCCCATGCGAGGGGGCCGGTCCCCCGACGGGCCAGAAGCTGAAAGGAGGCCACCAGCACCGCTTTTGCGATGTCGCTGGGAGCCTGGGCGGTTTCCTGCCATTGCAGTGGCGCACGCCACACCATTGGAAGTTGATCGGGCTCTTCAACAAATTGAACTCGCCAGCGTCCTGTCCCCATGGGTCGTCATCCTCCTCTAGACGGGAAGGTTTTCTCCGGGCACCGGATCCAGACGCCGACGGCCCGGCAGGTATTCGACCCCCGGTTGGCGGCGCATGGGCTGCGGGAACAGACTCATCAGCTCCAATACCTCGGGAGGCATTTCTGTCCGGATCGGTAGGCCCAGCGCGAGAGCCTTGTCGCATGTAATCGGATAGTCATGAGTCCAGGTCCCTTTGGCCAATAGATCGCCCAGCTCAGTCGCCTTCTCAGACGGCAACGTCCGTCGCAGAAGTTCCGCGGCAGCCTCGCGGAGTTGGGTCATGGCCTTCTCTCCCACATCCGCGTACACCAGCGTCTCATCGTCGATTTCGGCAATGGGCTTGCGCCCGACGACCTTCAGCAAGGAAGCAGCAGGATACTGCCCGAGCTGCGGATCCACCGGCCCCAGAACCGCATGCGGCGACATCACGATCTCATTGGCGGCGAGTGCGATGAGCGTCCCGCCGGACATCGCATAGTGCGGGACCAACACGGTGACTTTTCCCTTCCGGCGGCTGATGGCACGCGCGATCTGAAGGGCCGCCAACACCAACCCACCCGGTGTGTGCAAAATGACGTCCAGCGGCACCTCGGGGTCGGTCAATTCGCAGGCTCTCATCACGTCCTCGGCATCGTTCACGTCGATGTATCGCATGAGAGGGAACCCCAACAACGCCATCGTTTCCTGCCGATGCACGAGCAGAATGACGCGCGAACCGCGTCGCTGTTCGATCTTCGCGATCATCCGAAGCCTCGACGCTTCCAGCATCCGCTGCTTAATGACCGGCTGGAACGCCGAAATCATGAATAGCAACCAAAAAAGGTCTCCCATACCGGCTCAACGCCCTCCGCTAGTCAGGACTGGCACTCGGGGGTTGTGGACTACTCGGTCAACGACTCCAGGCTTCTTCAAAGGCCACTTCATCTCGCGCCCGATGGCGGACGTGTCTTCCAGGGGCGATGAACAACCGACAGACGCTCATCCCGTATGCGAACCCGCCAACATGCGCCCACCAGGCAATCCCGCCCACCTGCTGAGGCCCCAGCGCTTCCAACGTCCCGCTGAACAACTGGCTGACGAACCAAAAGAACAAATATAGGACCGCCGGGACGTCGAAAAAGAACGGCCAAAATCCAAGCGGGATCAGCGCGATAATGCGTGCGTGCGGGAACAGCAAAAAGTAGGCGCCGAGCACACCGGCGATGGCACCCGAGGCGCCCACGGTCGGAATGGTCGACTGGGCGTTGGTGATCACATGGAGCAGCCCTGCCGCCAGCCCCGAAGACAGATAAAAGAGGAGAAACCTGCCGCGCCCCATGCGCTCTTCGACGTTGTCGCCGAAAATCCAGAGCGCCCACATGTTGCTGATGATATGACCCCAGCCTCCATGCAAAAACATGCTCGTGAGAAACGGCCAAAAGCTGTCGACCGGCAACCCGACGCTGGAAGCCCAACCCGGATGCGTGTATCGCGCAGGGACCACCCCGAACACATATGTCAGGGTCTCGAGCCCGGCGGGGTCCAGAGTCAGTTCGTAGAGAAAGACCAGCACATTGGCCGCGATCAGCAACCATGTGACCACCGGCACATCCCGCGTAGGAATCGTGTCACGGATGGGAACCATATAGTTGTCCTTGTCCTTCTTCTCCATATGGCCCGACCTGATGCAGTGGGTCCCCCAAGACGGGTCCTCGGTCAGGAACCGCATGCATCTTCAGCTCTCGAACATAGAATGCGACGATGTCGCACTCCTCTGACGTCAATCCGCCTTCCCTCAAGGACAAGCTCAAGAGCCTCTCGCATCCGACCATGAAATGCTTCACGTCACCATGAATCGCTTTCATCGCCCCCTCCTTCATCCGTGGAACCAGTCACTCTGCACCGCCCTTGCGGTCAGCGACGAATGGCTTCAGTGGCATCCGTGATGGCTGCCGCCAGCGTCTCGAGATCAAAGGAGCCGTCGTGCCTCAGACCATTGATGAAAAATGTCGGGGTGCCGTTCACACCGCTCCGGATCCCGCTGGTCACGTCTTCCTGGATCTTGGGCGCATGGCGATGCTCAGCCAGATCGCTTGCGAATTGCTCCAC
>DATELB010000186.1:0-6355 GCA_035277085.1 Nitrospira sp.
TAGCCTTTGGGATCGTGAACGGCGCAACCGGCTTTGAACTCACGGCGTAAACGCCTGTGAACAGATTCGCTCTTTCATTGGCACATGGCCTGCCTGGTGATATAACGCAGCTAAGTAGAGATACGACTTGCTGATCATCAGGAGTTCTTCCTATGGTGTCCGCCATGGCCAAGAAACCCTCGTTACTGCTGACCATCGCTGCTGCATTATCCCTCATGGGCTGCCCCGGCGGGGGCGACGGAGGCCCCTCAAATAGCTCGCTCGCCTCGAGCGGGAATGTCGTGTATTTAGCGGATAAAAATACGGATGGAGTCTTCGAACTGTTCCTGGTCTCGTCCGGAGCGAAGTTGAACGGCCCCATAGTTGCCGGCGGCAGCGGCGTCAGCACTTTTGCCCTGACGCCGGACAAGTCAGCCGTCGTCTACATCGCGGATGAGAAGACTGTCGGCGTCTTTGAGTTATTCCAAGTCAGCATCGCGACGCCCGGAGTCAGCGCCAAGCTGAACGGGCCGTTGCTGATTCCCCAGGGGGATGTCGAGAGTTTCGTGATCACTCCCGATGGGACATCGGTCGTGTACAGTGCCGATACGCAGTTCGATCAAGTGTTCGACGTGTTCCGAGTACTCTTCACAACACCGCAGGCGAGTACGCGCCTCAACCCGGCCTTAGGTGTGGGACAGACGGTCAGCAAATTTGCCGTGACTCCAGATAGCACGAAGGTCGTCTATATTGCCGATCAAACCCCGGGTGTCGACGAATTGTTTCAGGTGGCGTTTACTAATCCGCTGAACCCGACGAAGCTGAATGTGCCTCTGGCTTCGCCGAAAAATGTCACGGATTTTGTCATCTCTCCCAATAGTGCCTCAGTCGTCTATCGCGCAGATCTGAACATCAATGGCGTTTTCGAGATTTTTCCGGCTCCGATTTCAGGACCCGGAAGCGCGACGAGCGTAAATCCGCCTCTGACCTCGGGACAAAGCGTCACGGCATTCGCAATCACCCCCAATAATTCCGCGGTTGTCTATCGTGCCAATAACACCCCAACGGCGCAGTTCGCACTCTTTTTGGTGACGTTTGCTCAACTTCAGAATGCGGTCACGCTGAATGGAGCGTTAACACCTGGTGGGAATGTGTCCAGTTTCGCCATTGCTCCAAACGGGTCGGCGGTTGTCTACAATGCAGACCAGAATATTGTTGGAGTGGTCGAGCTATTTTACGTGCCGATCACGCCTGTCGGAGCAGCTCAGAAAATTAATCCCACTTTTACCGCCCCCCAAACCGTCTCAGCCTTTGCAATCACGCCGGATAGTTCGGCTGCCGTCTACCTTGCGAACCAGAGAGGCACCAACTCCGGCGCGACGACAAACGCCTCCGGCTATGCGGTCGGCACAACGGTCATCACGCTCGCATCGGCCGGCACCGGCACAATTATGGCGGGCGACGTGATCTCGTTCGCCGGTGACAGCAACAAGTATGTCGTCGCCTCCGGCAACAACAATGTCGCGGCCGGTGGCCCGATCACACTTGCAACACCGGGTTTGCTTCAGGCTATTCCGGCTTCAGCCACGACGATCACCACCGTGAACAATGTCGTTCAATTGTATCGAGTCCCCTTCTCGTGCCTGCAGGCGAATCCGGCCTCCTCGTGTCCGCAGGCCATTCCGGCCCCCACGAATCTGCCATCCCTCAATGGCGCCTTAGCCGCCGGGGGGGCTGTGTCTAGCTTTGCGGTCTCTCCGGACAGCACCCTTGTCTTCTATCTCGCCGATCAAACCACATTTGCTGTCACGGAGCTCTACGCCGTCAACGTCGGCTCCCCCGGCGGATCGTCTAAGTTGAATGGCCAACTGACGCCGGGTGGCAACGTCACCGCGGTCGGTTTCTAATTCGCATAGAACCTTCTGCCATCGTCCTCGAGATTGGCCCGTGTTATTATGACGGGCCATGCCCCTTACGCGTTTCCATCCCCTCATTGCCGAGTGGTTTCAGGCTTCGATCGGTTCGCCGACGGACGTGCAGGCCGAAGCCTGGCCCGCCATTCAATCGGGACGAGATGCGCTCATCGCCGCCCCGACCGGTTCCGGGAAGACCTTTGCGGCTTTCCTTTCCAGCATCGACCGGCTGTTTAACCAGGCGCTGGCGCGTGAGCTGGATGACGGCACCCAGGTGCTGTACGTCTCGCCGTTGAAGGCCCTCAGCAACGACATTCATAAAAATCTGCAGCAACCGCTGGCCGAAATCGGCGAGGCGGCTCTGCAATCCGGGCTGTTGATGCCGGAGCTGCGCGTACTGGTCCGGACCGGCGATACGCCGATGGCCGATCGCCAGCAGATGCTCAAACGGCCTCCGCACATCCTGGTCACGACGCCGGAGTCCCTCTTCATTTTGCTGACCGCCGAGAAAAGCCGGCGCCTGTTGCAGACCGTCCGGACCGTGATCGTCGATGAAATCCACGCCCTTGCGCCGAACAAGCGCGGGGCTCACTTGGCGCTCTCGCTGGAACGGCTCGAGGCATTGACCCTGACGAAGCCGCAGCGCATCGGGTTGTCCGCGACACAGCGCCCCATTGAATTGGTCGCGCGGTTTCTTGCCGGGGACCGTCCGCTCCCAACGGTGATCGACGTCGGTCACAAACGGCACATGGATGTCGGCGTCGAAGTGCCGAAGGACGAATTGAGCGCGGTTGGCACGAATGCCGTCTGGTCGGACATCTATGACCGCGTGGCGGCGCTGGTCCGCGAGCACCGCACGACGCTGGTGTTTGTCAATACGCGCAGGCTGGCGGAACGCGTCGCGCATCATCTGGAAGAACGGCTGGAAGACCTCGGACCGGACAGCGTGGCGGCGCACCACGGGAGCCTGTCGCGGCAGATCCGGCTCTCGGCGGAAGAGCGCCTGAAGAGCGGAAAGACGCGCGTCGTCGTTGCCACGGCTTCGTTGGAACTGGGGATCGACGTCGGCACGGTGGATCTGGTCTGTCAGATCGGCTCGCCGCGGGCGATTGCAACCGCGCTGCAACGGATCGGCCGTGCGGGCCACTGGATCAGGGCGGTTCCGAAAGGCAGGCTGTTTGCGACGACACGGGACGAATTACTCGAGTGCGCCGCGCTGATCCGGGCGATCAAGGCGGGCACATTGGATCGTATCGCCGTTCCTCCGGCGCCGTTGGATATCCTCGCTCAGCAGCTTGTTGCGGCTGCCGCGTCACAGGCCTGGACGGAAGCCGACCTGTACGCGCTCGTCCGCCGGGCGTTTCCCTATCGGGAGCTCGCCCGCAGCGACTTCGACCGGATCGTCCGAATGCTGGCCGAAGGCATCTCGACCAATCGGGGACGTGGACTGGCCTATCTTCATCGTGACCGCATTCATGGCACGGTGAAAGGACGGCGGGGCGCGCGTCTCGCGGCGATCACCTCCGGCGGGGCGATTCCCGATACGGCGAACTATGCGGTGGTCGCGGAGCCCGAAGGGACGGTCGTCGGCTCTGTTGACGAGGATTTCGCGGTTGAGAGCCTGGCCGGTGACATCATGCTTCTCGGCAACACTTCGTGGCGCATCAAAGGCGTGGAAATGGGCAGGGTCCGGGTCGAAGATGCGCATGGGGCGCCGCCCAACATTCCGTTCTGGCGGGGAGAGGCTCCATCCCGCACGGCGGAGCTCTCGGCCGAGGTGGCGGAGATCCGCAAGGAAGTCGCCGATCGAGCGGTCGATATCCAGCGGCCCGTCCTGCAATGGCTCAAGCAGGAATGCGGTTTGGACGCGCGAGGCGCCCTGCAGGCGGTTGAGTATGTGCTGAGCGGCCGGCAGATGCTTGGAACCGTTCCGACGCAGACGACGATCGTCGCCGAACGCTTCTTCGACGAGAGCGGAGGGATGCAGCTCGTCATCCATGCGCCGTTCGGCGGGCGCATCACCAAGGCGTGGGGATTGGCTTTGCGCAAACGCTTCTGCGTCACGTTCGATTTCGAGCTGCAGGCTGCGGCGACCGACAATGGGCTGGTCATCTCGCTCGGCGAGAAACACAGTTTCCCGCTGGAGTCCGTCTTCGGGTATCTGCATTCCCAGACGGTGCACGATGTCCTGTTGCACGCCGTGTTGGCGGCGCCGATGTTCGCCACCCGTTGGCGCTGGAACGCGTCGCGATCCCTCGCCCTCCTGCGCTTTGTGAACGGCAAGAAGGTGCCGCCGCAGATTCAGCGTATGAAGGCCGAGGATCTGCTCGCGGCCGTCTTTCCTGACGCCATTGCCTGCCAGGACAATATGACGGGAGAACGGGAGCGACGGATTCCCGACCACCCGTTGGTCCAGGAGACGCTGCGCGATTGTCTGACCGAAGCGATGGACGTCGAAGGCCTCGCGCAAGTCCTCCAGCGCATCGAGAGCGGAGGGATCCGGTGTGTCGCCATCGATACGCCCGCGCCGTCGCCCTTCTCGCATGAAATCCTGAATGCGAATCCCTACGCGTATCTCGACGACGCGCCGCTGGAAGAGCGGCGGGCGCGGGCGGTCGAGCTGCGGCGGACGTTGCCGCCTGAGCTGGCCGGCGACATCGGCGCGCTCGATGGCGGCGCCATCGACGAAGTCGTGCGCGAGTCCTGGCCGGTCGTGCGCGATGCCGACGAGCTGCACGACGCGCTCTTGACGTTGGGGTGGGTGCCGTCGAACGAGGTCTCCGGCTGGCAGCAGTTCATGCCCGAGCTGATACACGCCGGGCGCGCCGCCGAATTGGCCGCCGTTCACGGCGGGGACTGTGTCACCGGCTGGGTGGCCGTCGAGAACGAGGCCGAGGTGGCCCGCACGCTCACAGGAGCCGGTGAGGAACGCACCCTCGACGCCATTGTGTCGGGATGGATGGAAAGCATCGGACCGATTACGTCTCTCGAATTGAGCGCCCGGCTGCGGCTGCCGATCGGCAGCGTGGAGGCGTCCTTAATCCGTCTCGAAAGCCAGGGTCAAATTCTCCGCGGCCGGTTTCGGCCTGCCGGCCGGATGTCAGGTCTCACATCTCAAGAGCCGAATGCGGAAGGAACTACGGAGTGGTGTCATCGCCGGTTACTCGCGAGGATCCACCGCCGCACCGTCGGCAAACTGCGCAAGGAGATCGAACCGGTCGCGACGGCGGATTTTATGCGGTTTCTCTTTCAATGGCAGCATGTCACGCCCGGCTCCCGCCAGCATGGCGAGGCCGGCCTGCTGCAGGTGGTGAAGCAGCTGGCGGGGTTCGAAGCCGCGGCCTCGAGCTGGGATTCGCAGCTGCTCCGCGTGAGGATGGGAAAGTATGACCCGGCGCTGCTCGATCGACTCTGCTTGAGCGGGGCGGTGAGCTGGGGTCGGCTCTCACCCCATCCGCGGCTGTCCAATTCGGCTGTCGGGGAGCAGGGTCGACGCATCACGCCCACCAGCGTCGCGCCGATTAGCCTGTTTGCCCGCGAGGACAGCGGCTGGCTGCTCGATGCGTTCAACGACGGGTTCACTTCGGGGCCGGATCCGTTCATGGCGCTGAGTGCCGTTGCCCAGGATCTTCGCCGGACGCTGGAAGAACGGGGCGCCAGTTTCTTCGCGGATCTAGTGGCAGCCACCGGTCACCTGCCGGCGGAAGTCGAGCAGGGACTGTGGGAGTTGGTCGCAGCCGGACTCGTCACTGCCGATGGATTCGATAATCTGCGCGCCCTGATGGATCCTCGCCGCCGGCGGGCGGAGGGTCGCGAACGCAGCCGCCGGCCGCGGCATGCCGCCGGCCGATGGTCGCTGCTCAGGCCAGCGAAGACGTTTTCGGCTGCCGGTCAACGAACGCCGGATGCCCAGTCCGTTTCGGCTGGACAGGTTGCCGGCCAATTGCTCCGCCGGTATGGAGTCGTCTTCCGCGATCTCCTGGCGCGTGAGGTGCTGGTGCAGTCCTGGCGCGACCTGCTCGTCGTCTATCGCCGGATGGAACTAAAGGGAGAAGTCCGGGGCGGGCGATTCATCTCCGGTTTTATCGGCGAGCAGTTTGCGTTGCCGGAGGCCGTCGAGGCGCTCCGGGCGATCAAGAAGAGTCCGGCTGCGGGAACCGAGGTCAAACTCTCAGCCTGCGACCCGTTGAATCTGAACGGCGTGATCCTTCCCGGACCGCGCGTGCCGGCTGTTCCAAGCACGTTCATCGTCTTCAAAGACGGTCTTCCTGCCCGCGTCCTTACCGCCAAAGGGCAGCGTTCGGAGGACGCGGAGATCGTTCCTCTCGACCGCCGCGCTTCGGTCACAGGATAAACGGCCCGGCTCTATCGCCAAACCGAGGCGGCCGTCTGGTATCCGACCAATTGGATCAACGTCTCCTGGGCGCTGCTCTGGCGCTCCACAACAAAGGGATACCGCGACT
>DATELB010000187.1:0-15778 GCA_035277085.1 Nitrospira sp.
TTCCCGCTTCAAATAGATTTTGGCGCCGCCGAGGCGCTGCGTCAGGCGTTTGGCGAAATAGAGCGGCGTCGGGCGTCCGACGTACTGCTTGAGGTAGTCGGCAAGTTCGGCCTGAAAACGCTGGTCTTTCTTCGCCTGGGCATACTCGCGCTCCAGCTCCAAAAGCGCCGGCATCAAGGTTTCGGGGATATAGCGGCCTCCGTAGGAGCCGAAGCGGCCGTGCCGGTCGGGCATCGCCGCCGTCGATTTTTTAGTGCTCATAGTGCGGGCAGTATAGACAGGCTCACGAGGAAGAGACAACCCGTACGGCATGGAGAAAGGCGAAGATCTTGGCGTGGTCTTTCTTGCCTGGAGCCGATTCTACACCACTGCTGACGTCCACCCCGTATGGACGCACCGTCCGGATGGCTTCTGTGACATTGTGGGGCGTCAGACCGCCCGCGAGCAGCACCCGCGTGCTCTTCGCGATCTCAGCCGCCAGCCCCCAGTCGGTGGCTTGACCGGTCCCTCCGTAGGCAGTCTCCGAAAAGCGATCGAGGACGAATCCGCGGACGCCGCCCCTCCCCTGGTATTCAGCTACGGTGAGCAAACTGGTCCGGTCCCTGAGCCGGAGCGCTTTCATCGCGGGGCGGGACAAGTCATGGCAGTAGGACGCGTTTTCGTCTCCATGAAGCTGCGCGAGGCCGAGACCGCAGGCATCCATAATAGATCGAACGGTCGCCAACTCCTCGTTCACGAAGACGCCCACCGGGATAATCAAGGGGGGCAGGTCGGCAATGATCCGGGCGGCGACGGCAGGGACGACATAACGCGGGCTTTTCTGATAGAAGATGAAGCCCAACGCGTCGGCGCCTGCTTCGACCGCGGCGCCGGCATCCTCGGCATTCGTGATGCCGCATACCTTGACTTTGACCCGCCCTCCCATGGTTTATGCTCGTGCGGCCGACGGCTCGCCACGGAGCTCCTTGATCTTCGCGCGGCAGTCGCCGGCTTTGATCAGCGATTCCCCGATCAGCATCCCATGAATGCCGACTTCCAGCAGTTGCTCCACGTGGCTGCGCGTGTGAATGCCGCTCTCACTAATGATCAGCTTGTCGGAAGGAATGCGCGGCGCCAGACGTTTCGTTACGGTGAGATCGGTCGTGAAGGTCGTCAGGTCGCGATTGTTGATTCCGATCATCCGGGCGGCCGGAATCCATTCCAGGACCCTGTCGACTTCTCGTTCGTGATGGGTCTCTATCAGCACATCCAAGGACAGCTCGCAAGCCAGGGCGTGGAAATCCACGAGCTGGGCGCGCTCGAGCGCCGCGACGATAAGCAGCACGGCGTCCGCGCCGTAGGCGCGCGCTTCATAAAATTGCAGCGGGTCGACCATGAACTCCTTGTCGAGAGCCGGCAGCGGGACGGCTCCCTTGACCGAGCGGAGATCATCCAGGCTTCCCTGAAAGAAATCCTTGTCGGTCAGGATGGAGAGGGCCGAAGCGCCGGCTTCATGATAGGCGGCGGCAATACCGACAGGATCGAAACGGTCGACAAACTCCTGCTTGAGCAGGCCGAGGCTCGGTGAGGCCTTCTTGACTTCCGCGATGAGTGCGGGGCTCGTGGCAGTCCTGGTCGCGTCGAGCGCGACGGCAAATCCCATGGGCACCGGCCTATCGCGGATCTGCGCCTTGAGTTCGGACAGGTAGCTCCGGCTTTGCTTATGCCGTAATTCGGCTTTCTTGTGCTCGAGGATTCTGGTCAGGATCATGCGCGAGCGGCCTCGTTCGTATATGCGACCAGGCGGGCGAGCTTCTCCGCCGCTTCGCCGGAGTCGATGACTTGAGCAGCCAGGCGGAACCCCTCCTGCAAGGTCTTCGCCTTCCGGCCGGCGACCAAGGCCGGCGCCGCGTTCATGCAGACGACGTCGCGCCTGGGGCCCTTTCGTCCCTGGAGAATCTCGCGGGTGATCCTTGCGTTGTCCGCTGGCAGTCCCCCTGCCAATTCTTTCGGTGAGACTTGTTCGAGACCGAATTCATGAGGGGTGAGCACGTAGTTCGACAACACCCCGCCTTTTGCTTCCGAAACCATCGTGCGGTCCGCAAGCGTGATCTCGTCGAGCCCGTCCATGCCGTGCACGACGAAACAATGCTGCGATCCCAGATGCATGAGAACTTTGCCCAGCAGCTCCGTCAGCCGCGGTTCATAGACGCCTAACACCTGAACCGTCGCTCCCGCCGGGTTGGTCAGCGGCCCGAGGAGATTGAGCATTGTCCGGACGCCCATTTCTTGCCGCGGCCCGGCGCAATGCTTCATCGCGCCATGATAGAGCGGCGCAAACAGAAACCCGATGCCCACGTCGTTGATGCAGTCCGAGACGCGGTCCGGCGACAGATTGATGTTGACGCCCAGTTCTGCGAGCACGTCGGCGCTGCCCGATTTCGAGGAAACAGACCGGTTGCCGTGCTTGGCGACGGTCAAACCGGCGCCGGCCACGATGAACGCCGCCGTGGTGGAAATATTGAAGGTGTGACGGCCGTCACCTCCCGTGCCGCAGGTGTCCACGACGAGGGATGCGCCGACGGCGATCCGAACGGCGTGATCGCGCATGGCACGGACGGAGCCCGCAAGCTCCTCGACGGTCTCGCCCTTGAGGCGAAGGCCCATCAAATAGGCCGCGATCTGCGCCGGGGTGGCGGTGCCCTCCATGATCTCACGCATGGATTCTTCCGCTTCTTTTTCCGTCAGCGAGAGACGGTCGGCAAGTTTCGCGATGGCGTCTCTGATCGTGGCCATGAAAGCGTTACAACTTGAGGAAGTTCCGCAGGAGATCCTTGCCGGCCGTCGTCAGGATCGATTCGGGATGGAACTGCACGCCTTCGACGCCGAGCGAGCTGTGGCGCATGCCCATGATTTCGCCGTCGGCCGTTTCGGCGGAAATTTCAAAGCACGAGGGAAGGCTCGTGCGCTCGACGATCAGCGAATGGTATCTCGTGGCATCGAAGGGATTCGGCAGGTCGCGGAAAATCGTCCGTCCATCGTGCCGGATGGGCGAGGTCTTGCCATGCATCAGCCGCTCGGCCCTCACGACGCGGCCTCCGAACGCCACGGCGAGGGACTGGTGGCCGAGGCAGACGCCGAGAAGCGGCAGACGGCCGGCAAATCGCCTGATCACTTCCACTGAGACCCCCGCCTCGTTGGGTGTGCAAGGTCCCGGCGACACTACCAGGCGCTTCGGCTTCAGGGCTTCGATTTCCTCGACCGAGATCCGGTCGTTCCGGTAGACCTGGACGTCCTCGCCGAGTTCTCCGAAATACTGGACCAGGTTATAGGTGAAGGAATCGTAGTTGTCGATCATCAGAAGCATGGCGTGTGCTCTACTCGAGTCCCTGTTCGGCCAGTTCGATGGCCTTCATCATGGCCCGCGCTTTGTTGCAGGTTTCCTCATATTCATGCTCGGGGTTTGAATCCGCCACGATGCCGGCGCCCGCCTGAATGAAGGCCTGATGCTTCTTGATGACCACCGTGCGGATGTTGATGCACATGTCCATGTTGCCTGAAAAACTGAAATATCCGACAGCGCCGGCATAGGGGCCGCGCCGGGTCGGCTCCAGTTCATCGATAATTTCCATAGCCCTGATCTTCGGCGCTCCGGACACGGTTCCGGCGGGAAAGCACGCACGAAGGACGTCGTAGGAGCTCCTGCTCGGATCCAAGCGTCCGGTGACGTTCGAAACGATGTGCATGACGTGAGAGTATCGTTCTACGTGCATGAGCGAGTCGACCGCGACTGAGCCGGGACCGGCGACGCGTCCCACGTCGTTGCGGCCAAGATCGACGAGCATGACGTGCTCCGCCCGCTCCTTGTCGTCGGCGAGCAGACGGCGCTCGAGTTGATGGTCCTCTTCCGCGGTCTGACCGCGGCGGCGCGTGCCCGCAATCGGGCGGACGGTGATGATTCCATCCTCGCACCGGACGAGAGTTTCCGGCGACGAACCGACCAATTCGACGCCCGCCACGCGGAGATAATACATATACGGAGACGGGTTCACTACGCGGAGGGCCCGGTACAACTGCAGCGGCGGAGCCTGCACGTTCGTCTCCCATCTCTGGGACAATACCGTTTGCACCACGTCGCCGGCCCGGATGTACTCTTTCGTGCGGACTACCATCTTTTCGAAATCTGCCTTGCTCATGTTCGAGGTGAAGCTGATCGGCCGGTGCCGCCGATGGGGCTTCGTCCTCCTGAGCGGTCGCTTCAGGCGCGCAATCATGCGTTCGATTCGATCCGCCGCCTGGCGATACGCCAGCTTCACGTCGCGCTCCCGGGCCGACGTGACGTGCGCGTTCGCGACGACTTTGATCTTCTGCGAGACGTTGTCGAAGATCACCAAGGTGTCGGTCAGCAGAAACGCAAAATCAGGGAGGTTGATGTGCTCTTTCCGCCGTCCCGGGAGTTCTTCGAACGTCCGGACGATGTCATATCCTAGATACCCGACGGCCCCGCCTACAAACCGCGGAAGTCCGGGAACGACAACCGGCCGGTAGGCTGCCATGAGTTCCTGCAGCCGTTCGAGCGGACGGCCGCGGCTTGGAATGCGCTTTTTTTGCTTGCCCCTGAGTAGAACCAGATCCCCGCGGTCTTCGTAGATGACCACAGGTGATCCGCTGCCCAGAAACGAGTAACGCGCCCACTTTTCGCCGCCCTCGATGCTTTCCAAGAGATATGCCGTCGGACCGTGGTCGATTTTCGCGAACGCCGAAACGGGGGTGTCGTGATCGGCCAATATCTCCCGGTAAAGGGGAATAAGGTTCCCCTCGCGCGCGTAGCGCCGGAATTCATCCAGGCTGAGTGAATAGCTCGGAGAAGACATGAGGTGGCCTATTACTCCTGCCCCACGATCAACTTTTGACCGACTTCAATGATGTCGTCCGGAAGCTTGTTCCATTTGCGCAAGGTGTCGACTTTCACCCCATAACGCCGGCTGATGCGGTACAACGTTTCGCCGGGCTTGACGACATGGATGTTCGCCCCTGTCTTGGCATCCATTTGCATATCGGGAGGCGGCGACACTTCGGCCTGAGAGCCTCCGGTTGTGCCCAACAACTCGCTGATGCTCGGCGACGATTCAACCGGAGCGGCGGCCTTGGCGGCCGGCGCAGAGCGCTTCATGTCCGACTTTGCCTTTCGCTCCAGGAGGGACGCCTCTTTGATCGCCTCGTTCTCTTCCTGTGACCGCGCCAGCTGTTCACGGACGGCCTGGACCTGAGCCGTCAATTCGCGGTTCCGTGTTTCGTACTCCGCTAATTCACGTTTCGTGCGTTTGACTTCGTTGTCGAGTTCGCCGGTCCGCTTTTCTTCCTGCGCAAGAAGCCGCTGGAAATTGAGACTTCGCGCCTTCTCGGCCTCGTATTTCTCCGACAGCACGCAGCCGCTGAGCATCAGTGCCCCGCAGACCACCATAACGACCCGGCCGGCCGGTACAAGAGCTGTCTTCATGCCCACTTCCTCCTTCATGTGCTCCTCCTCGTCGCACCCGGAAACGTGCCCGGGCGCGCGCAACCCTCTCAATTGGATTGGATAGAATAATGGCCAAGGGCGCGAAAGTCAAAGCGAAGTGGGCCGAACCAGGCGGTTTGACCGTCCGGCAGTCGCTATGGTAACAAGTGCCTCGAGGGGTCTTGGTTCTCCCCACGGACGTCCACCTCAATTCTTCCCTGCTTGATTCGATGGCGACGACGGACCCGCACGCTCGACTCGTGGCCCTGCGAGATGAGATACGGCGCCACGATTATCTCTACTATGTAAAGGCCAGGCCCGAGATCTCAGATTCGGCCTACGATCGCCTCTTCCGTGAGCTGGCGGAGCTCGAACGGGACCATCCCGAATGGGTCACGACAGATTCGCCGACCCAACGGGTGGGCGCCCCTCCGCTCAGCTCCTTGAAGAAAGTTCGCCACGAGCAGGCGATGCTGAGCCTCGATTCCCTCGTCGACCCCGCCGACGTACAGGCATTCGATCAGCGGATGAAACGGGAACTTAGCATTCCCAGCCTCGAATACACCGCTGAACCCAAGTTTGACGGCCTCTCCGTTGAACTGCTCTACGAGGGCGGAGTGTTTACTCGAGGGGCGACGAGAGGAGATGGGACGACCGGAGAGGACGTGACGGTCAACCTGCGTACCATACGGGCGCTGCCCCTCCAGTTGATGAGCGGCAGCGGCTACCCGCCCCGTCTCGTCGTGCGGGGTGAAGCCTACATGCGGCTGGACGATTTTCAGACGTTGAACCGCGCGATGACGGAACGGGGTGAAGAAGGTTTCGCCAATCCCAGAAATGCCGCATCAGGCGCCCTGCGGCAGCTCGACTCGGCGATGACCGCGTCGCGTCCCCTCGCCTTGACCTGCTACGAGATCATGGCGCTCTCGGGAAAAGGGTTCACGACCCACTGGGATGAGCTGGACGTGCTGTCGCGCTGGGGCTTCCCCGTGCCGTTGCACCGGCGCCTGTGTGCGTCGATCGATGAGGCGATGGAGTACCACCGCGACACGGAAATGATGCGGGACAGCCTCCCCTACGAGATCGATGGTGTGGTCATTAAGGTCAACCGCCGCGACTGGCAAGAACGACTCGGATATAGATCGAGAAGCCCGCGTTATGCGGTCGCGTTCAAGTTTACTCCGCGTAAGGAGGTCACCAAGGTTCAGGACATCGTCGTATCGGTGGGGCGCACCGGCACATTGACACCGCTTGCCCTACTCATTCCCGTGGAGGTGGGCGGCGTGACGATCAGCCGCGCCACCCTGCACAATGCCGACGAAGTGGCGAGAAAAGACATCCGTGTCGGCGATACGGTGCGGGTGGAACGCGCCGGCGACGTCATTCCCGCAATCGCCGAACGGGTTCCGGCGGCCGGCGAAGCGCGGCAAAAGGCCTTTCGCATGCCCAACCACTGTCCGGTCTGCGGCTCGAACGTCGCACGGGAGGGCGCCTATTACTACTGCACGGGACAGGCGGTGTGTCCGGCCCAGATCAAGGGCGCCATCGAGCACTTCGCGTCGAAAAGCGCGCTCAATATCGCAGGGCTCGGAAAGAAAACCGTGGGGCAGCTGGTGGATGCCGGACTCGTCCGCTCACTGGCCGATCTATATCGGCTCACGAAGCCGCAATTGCTGACGCTCGAGGGATTTGCGGACCGCTCGGCGAGCCTTCTAGTGGACGCCGTCGAGCGCAGCAAAACCGTATCGCTGGACCGTTTCTTGATGGGGTTGGGGATCCGCCAGGTCGGACAGCACATCGCCAGAGTCCTTGCCAAAGAATTCGGCTCCTTGGCGCGGTTGATGGAGGCCGACGAAGCCAGGTTTTTGCAAGTGGCCGCTGTGGGGCCGGAAATCGCCTCTAGCCTTGTGTCTTATTTCTCCGAAGAGCGCAACCGCCGCGTCATTCAGGACCTGCTCGACCACGGCTTCACCATCGAGGCGCCTGGGCCGTCCTCAGAGGAGGGCGCTCCTCTCGCCGGCAAGACCTTCGTGTTCACCGGCGGACTAAAGGAGTTGACTAGGGAACAGGCGGGACAACTGGTCGAAGAGCGTGGAGGCCGGATCGCTTCGAGCGTCAGTAAAAAAACGTCGTATGTCGTGGCGGGAGAAGACGCCGGATCGAAGTTGGACCAGGCGGCGAAGCTTGGGATCACGGTTCTGACAGAACAAGAGTTTCGGACGCTGGTCGAGTCGGCAGGGTGACGTCGCGGTCAGCTGACGAGGTTCAAATTCGGAGCCTCCACTGAGACCGGAGCTTTCTCCTCGCGGAAGAGCTGGACACTCCGGATGGACCGCGGCTCCGCCTCATGAATCAGGATGCGGCAATTGCCGATCCGCAGTTCCTCCCCCACTTTCGGAATGCGGCCCAATTCCTGCTGGATGAGCCCGCTGATCGTCACCGCTTCGTCTCCGAGATCAACCTTGAGAAAGTCGTTGATCTTGCGTACTTCCGTACGGCCGTGCACGAGGATGTGGTTTTTACCCAGCCGCTTGATCAACTCTTCGGTGATGTCCGTTTCATCCATAATCTCGCCGACGACTTCTTCAAGCAGGTCCTCGAGCGTCACGATCCCCATGACACCGCCAAACTCGTTCACGACCACCGCCATGTGCCGCTTTTCCTGCTGGAATTGCTTCATCAGATCGTCCGCGGTCTTTCCGGCCGGGACAAAGATGGGCGTATAGGCAATCTCTTTTAATTTCGCGTCCGTCTGGTTCTTGGCCAATTCAGTGAGTGCCCGGCTCTTGTAGAGGATGCCGGTGATGTTGTCGAGCGTGCCGTCGTACACGGGAATCCTTGAGTACTTCGAGTTGTAGAGCAACTCCTGGGCCTCTTTGAGATGGAGGTTCCCGTCCAGCGAAAACACATACAGCCGGGGCGTCATCGCGTCTTCGGCGGTAATGTCTTTCAACTGAAAGACGTTCTTGATCATTTTCACCTTTTCCACCTCGATGGCCCCCGCCTTTCCTCCTTCATCGAGCATGATCTTGAGTTCTTCCTCGGTGACCAGGGGCAGGGTCAGGCCCTTACCCCCCGTTACTTTGTGGATGAAGGGAACCATGAACGCCAGAATCGGTCTGAGCAGAAATTGCACCCCGTACACTGGATAAGCCATGTTTAAGGTCACGGGGACGGCGAATTTGGCGGCCAGAGTCTTCGGCACGACGTCCACTGAGACAAGGAGCACGAACGTGAGGAGGCCGACAACGACGGCGATGGTATCGTCGAAGAACGTGCGTTCCGCCCCATAGGTGTTTAACGTCAGGAACGTCGCGTACATGGGAATGGCGGTCCCGACCAACCGGTCACCGACCAGGATCGTCGCCAACAGCTTCTGAGGGTCGCTCCTTAGATGGAGGGCCATCTTCGCCCGGTGGTTCTGATTTTGGGCGAGTGCGCGAAGCTTGGTTTCATTGACCGCAAAAAAGCCGATTTCCGCCGTTGAAATTACTGCAGAAAGAACAATAAGTCCCAGCAGGATCGCAATATCCATAGAGCTTCCAGGGTTAGGGACGGGTAACGCGGACGATGGCCTGGATATGGGGCTTGAAGAGGTGTCTTCCGGCGATCGGACAGGAGAGGGACATCGGGGAAAGGCCGAGATCTATGTGGAATGCGCCGTAGGGAGGTGGAGTTTTCATGAGGTGTACATCTATCATAGGCGGGATGGAGGGGCAAGCACTTCAGCGAAAGTTACCGTAAAATCATCGGCTTATCCTCCGCAGATTAGCTATCGTCGCGAAAGACAAAGGATTGGACGGCCAGATCCGTCTCGAGTCTCGTGGCTGCAGACTCCGCCTGATTCTCGGTCTTAAACTCTCCGACCTGGACCCGGTATCTTCTCCCGCCGGGAAGATCGACCGCCTGAATCCGTCCAGCCGGATAGATCCGTTGGGCTCGATCGAGCAGCATCTGTGCGTTTCGATGTTCTGCGAAAGAGCCGATTTGCACCCTCAAGTATCCCATGTCCGCTGTTCGACCCTGAAATCCGATCACGCGCAACTCGATGAGACCGGTGCCCTCCCCGACGATTCCCAACGTCCTGGCTCCCGCATAAGACAGGTCGAGCACCCGTCCCTTGGCAAACGGCCCCCGATCGTTGATACGGACCGTTACCTCTTTGCCAGTGCCGGTCGAACGCACGATGGCGATCGATCCGAGTGGAAGCGTCCGATGGGCGGCCGTCAGCTTATGCATGTCGTACCGTTCGCCGTTGGCAGTCATGTTCCCGTGGAATCCGGGGCCGTACCAGGAGGCCATTCCCCGCTCCACGTAGCCGATCGGATAGCCGGGAAAATAGACCGGCTTTGGAGGAGGACTGCTGCATCCGGTGACAGACGCCAGAGCGGCGGCGAGAGGAAAAACGGCGTGTAGTATCGCGCGTGCGGGAAAACGCCAGAACATGTTCAATGCGTCAGACCCATGAGGCCGCACACATGGAGAGGACAGAACAAATCCAACGAATCCAAGGGGTCAGCAACGAATCAAAATTCGTCGAGCGATTGATCCCTGAGAATGGAAAGGGCCTTTTCGGTATTGGCGACCGTCAGAACGACAATCGCGCGTTTGCCCTCCCGTGAGGGCGTGCAATACCCGCACTTGATGTTGATACGCGCCTGAGTGAGGAGGTCCGCGACCTCGTTGAGGGCGCCCGGTTTGTTCTCCAGGCTGAGAATGAGCGCGGTTTCTTCCGTGAACTTGATTTTGGCGGTCTTCAGCGCTGTGCGCGCCCCCTCGAGATCGGCGACGAGAAGCCTGAGCTTCCCCGTGCCTGTGACTTCGGGCGCGGAAAAGGCTTTGATGTTGACGCCGGCCTCTGCGAGAACGGACGCAACTTGCGCCATCACTCCCGGGCGGCTTTGGCCGCTAATGACGAGTTGTGTGGTCGTTGGCATGCGAAATCCCTATGCGACAGCCTCTAAGTCCTATCACTTCCTGCCGGTGAACCGCAACTAGGCGGCGTTTGCCGGGCCGTCTTATAGCAGGTGGCAGACTCCGTTGATAAACGTGAATTCATACATGCAGTTGACCAGGAGGGAGTTGTCCTGAGTCAGCTTGCTCGCAAGCTCTTTCATTCCAAGAGGCACCAGCAGATAGAAGGGTATCCCCCGGCTGATCGCCCGCCTCCATTTGTCGACGACCTGGATATCGGCAAGCGATTCTTCGGTCTCGACTTCTGCCATCCATTCCATCGTATTGCCGCCGGAGCTCACGTACCAGCCGACGATGTCGCATGGCTGGTTCGCCTCGCCCCACAGGTCCGGCTCATGCCCTATTCGAATGCTGACCTTGCAGACGAAAGCCTTGGCCCAGCGCTGAGCGGCCAGACTCACGACCTGGTCGTGAACCGTTTCAATGCCCTGCTCCCGGAGCGTCGGGCTCATGACCCACCACCTCTATGAGCATCCGCTCGTGGCGCCGCATCCCATGCACTTCAGACACGTACCGTTTCTAACGAGCTTGAACTCGTTGCAGCTCTGGCACGGGTCTCCTTCGTAACCTTGCAACCGTGCATACTTGATGGCCTCGGCTGTATACGTCAGGGTTTCCCGCTTCAGCTCCACCTTGTGGGTCACGCTGCCATTGCCGTGGCTGTGGCCATTACCGGCATGGCGCGGCGTGATGCCTCGACGCGACGGGAACAATTCCGTGCTGATGGAGGACGAGGCCAGCGTCTGAGGATCCGCCTCTTCTTCGGAGCATTCGGGGTCCGGCTCGTCCTTTTTCACGGAATCCATGCGCAAGTCCTCTTCTTTGACCTGCGCAAGATCGTAGCGGTCGAGATAGGTCACCGCCAGCTCGCGGAAGATGTAGTCGATGATCGACGTGGACATCTTGATCCGATCGTTCAATTTCACAGGGCCGTTGGGTTCGAAACGCGTGAAGACGAACGCCTCGACGAATTCCTCGAGCGGAACGCCGTGCTGCAGGCCCAGGGAAATGGCAATCGCGAAGCAGTTCATCAGACTCCGGAAGGCGGCCCCTTCCTTGTGCATGTCCAGGAAAATTTCTCCAACCGTCCCGTCTTCGTATTCGCCGGTCCGCAGATACAGCTTGTGGCCACCGATCACCGCCTTCTGCGTATAGCCATTTCGCCTTGCCGGAAGCGGCCGCCGCTTCGCGAGATACCGAACCAGCACCCTTTCGGTGATCTTCTCGGCGATGCTGAGCACCTCCGTCGGCGCTTCCACGGTTTTCCCGCTATCCGAGGACGCCGACAAGGGCTGACTCAATTTGGAGCCGTCCCGATACAGGGCGACGGCTTTGACCATGCTCTTCCAGGCAAAGAGGTAGGCCGACTTGACCTCTTCCAACGTGGCATCCCCCGGCATGTTGATGGTTTTGCTGATCGCCCCGCTAATAAACGGTTGGGCGGCGGCCATCATACGAATATGGGCATCGACGGCGATGTAGCGCTGACCGATGCGTCCGCACCGGTTCGCACAATCGAATACGGGGAGATGTTCAGCTTTGAGATGTGGCGCGCCTTCGACGGTCATGGTGCCGCAGCAGTAGTCATTGGCCGCCGCGACTTCCTCCTGGGTGAATCCCAGCGCCTTGAGCATGTTGAAATTGGCTTCGGTCAGCTGGGCATCGGTCAGCCCGAGTTTCCCGCGGCAGAACTCTTCCCCGAGCACATACTTGTTGAACGCGAATTGGATTTCGAAGGCCTGCGACAGCCCGCTTTCCATGCGAGCGAGCGCGGCGTCGTCAAAACCCTTTTGCTTCAAGGTCTCATGGTTGATGAACGGGGCTCCCTGGAGGGTTTGTCGCCCGACGCAGTAATTGACGATCTCCTGCACCTGCGATGCCGTGTAGTCCAATGTTTCCAGCGCGGGCGGCAGGCTCTGGTTGATGATCTTGAAGTAGCCGCCTCCCGCCAATTTTTTGAATTTGACCAGCGCGAAGTCCGGCTCGATGCCGGTCGTATCGCAGTCCATGACGAGACCGATCGTGCCGGTCGGCGCAATCACGGTCACCTGGGCGTTGCGGTATCCGTAGGCGCTTCCGAGTTCCAGCGCCCGATCCCACGCACGCCGCGCGGCGATCAAGAGGTCAGGCGGACAGTGTTCCGCGTGGATGCCGGCCGGCGTGATCGTGAGCCCTTCATATTCTTCCTTTGGCGCATTATAGGCGGCACGCCGGTGATTTCGGATGACGCGCAACATGGCGTCCCGGTTTTTGGCATAGCCCGGGAACGGCCAGAGCTCCGCCGCCATTTCCGCCGAGGCACTGTAGGCTTCACCGGTCATGATCGCCGTCAGCGCTCCGCAGATGGCGACGGCTTTCTCGGAATCATAGGGAATGCCCTGGCGCATGAGAACGGTGCCGAGGTTGGCGTATCCCAGCCCCAGTGTGCGGAACTGATAGCTCTTTTCCGCAATCGAACGACTGGGGAACGACGCCATGAGCACGCTGATTTCCAACACGACCGTCCAGAGACGTACGGCATGGCGGAAGTGTTCGAGCTCGAATTGACCTTCGGGAGTAAAGAATTGAGCCAGGTTCAAGGACGCCAGGTTGCAGGCCGTGTCGTCAAGGAACATGTATTCGGAACAGGGATTTGAGGCATTGATGCGGCCGTCTTCCGGACACGTATGCCACTCGTTGATTGTGGTGTCGTATTGCGTGCCGGGGTCGGCGCAAATCCAGGCTGCCCATGCGATGCGGTCCCAAAGATCGCGTGCCTTGACGGTCTTGGAAACTTTCCCGTCGATTCGCCGCTTGAGCTGCCAATCTCCGTCGGCTTCGAGCGCCGCGAAAAACTCGTTGGGAATGCGTACGCTGTTGTTGGAATTTTGCCCCGAGACCGTTTGATACGCCTTGCCGTCCCAATTGGTGTCGTACTCATGAAAGACGAAATGGGTGAAGCCTTGCTGAGCGTATGAAAACATCCGCTGAATGTAGGCTTCAGGGACGTTGTCCCGACGGGCGGCTGTCAGCGCTTCTTTCAAGATCGAGTTTTGCTTGGGATCCGTGGACACGTGCGGCGTGCCTTCGGAATCGACGATGTGACACGCTTTCAGCACGGCGTTCAGGCGCTGAGCGCAGATCTTGGAACCGGTCACCATGGCGGCGACCTTTTGCTCCTCGACGACCTTCCAATCAATGAATTCTTCGATGTCGGGATGGTCCAAGTCGAGACAGACCATCTTCGCGGCGCGCCGCGTCGTGCCGCCGGACTTGATGGCGCCGGCCGCACGGTCGCCGATCCGCAAGAACGACATGAGTCCGGATGACCGCCCCCCGCCGGAGAGCGATTCACCGTCGCCGCGCAGTTTTGAAAAGTTCGTTCCCGTTCCCGAGCCGTATTTGAACAGCCGGGCTTCGCGCACCCAAAGATCCATGATGCCGTTCTCGTTGACGAGGTCGTCTTCGATCGACTGAATGAAACAGGCGTGCGGTTGCGGATGCTCAAAGGCGTTTGTGGCCTTCACGACTTCGCGGGTCTTGGGATCGACGTAGAAATGTCCCTGTGCCGGGCCCGACAGTCCATAGGCATAGTGCAGGCCGGTGTTGAACCACTGAGGAGAATTCGGCGCGGCCATCTGGTGCGCCAGCATGTAGCACAACTCGTCGTGAAAGGCGGCGCTGTCCTCGATGGTCTTGAAATAGCCGTAGGCTTTGCCCCAGTGGGTCCAACATCCGGCCAGTCGTTCGAACACCTGCCTGGCGTCGCGCTCTCCTCCCAACACAGGTTTGTCATCCGGTCCTACCAGCGGGTTTCCGCTGTCGTCGAGCTGCGGGACGCCGGCCTTTCGAAAATACTTCTGGGCCAGTATGTCGATGGCCAGTTGGGACCAGGATTCAGGAATATCGATTTCGTCCAACTTGAAGACGGTCGATCCATCAGGGTTGCGTATTTCAGAGGAGCGTTTCACGAACTTTAACCCTTCATAGGGACTCTGTCCGGAACGTGTGAATCGCCGTTCTATTCTCACGATGCCTCCTCCCTGGAAAGCCAAGTGCAGCTGCCTGTTGAGACCCCTACGGAAGTATTGGGGCTAAGGACCCACAACGCATGCCGGCTTGAGTTCTATTAGGGCCTGTTGATGACTCCGCCGATCACGGGGATGACTACATATAGCTATTCCTGGGAATTGTCAATACTAAATGTTGTGGCATTGCTGTGGAAACAGAGGACAGCCTGTGGATAGGTGCCTGCCCTTGCTCAAGGCCGATTTGGTGGGAAAAAAGACAGGTTATCCACAGCTGTGGAGAACTAGGAAAGGGATTTTTTAGAACGCACGGCGACCAAGGCGCACAATCGCCTCGTCAATACCCTTAAGTGGAATAAAGTATCCGGCGACGCCGAGGACAACGATGCGCGAGTCGAAGACGGAAGTTTCGTAGAGACTCGCGAGTCCCCAATTGCGCCGGATGGTATGAGGCCGAACGGCGGTGTCCATCAATTCATGACTGTGCGAGCGAAAAATCGATCGCAGCATTGCCTGTTCGCGTGTGGAATGACTTTGATCGCTGCGATCCATCGCCTTGCCGAGCTCGGCTTCAACGAACAATAAGTACGCGTCCATTGTTGGATTGGAAACCACCAATCCGATGCTGATGCTTAGCAAAATGACCGCGGCACTGAGTCGGAGCACTGTCATTAAGACCGCCCTTTGACAATTGTCGATGGCATCTTTAGCCTACCGCCGCAGCGATCGCTGTGAACCAGCCGACGGAGGACATTCTTTATGTTCGTATGGAGTAAAAAGCTCGTTGCCGTGCTCTTGGGACTGTTCCTGGTCATTCTAGGCGCGTTTCTTCTGCATGGGACTACCGACAGCGCCAGCGGGCTGAAGATCCATACGACGAGATGGATGGCGCTCAATTACATAGGCCTCATGGTCTGGGTATTCGTCTGGATGATCGACCAAACACGCATGAGAGCGAGGAACGTGTGGGTCTGGCTCGTGCCGTTTGCCCTGGCTCCCCTACCGACGCTGCTGTTGTTCGTCCTATTTCTTCAGCGTCGTCTCAAGCCGGCTTCATGACGGGAGCGGCGGATGCAACGGGTTCGTTCGCGTCCGGGTTGAGGTGCCGGCGGTAATGCCATACGAGCCAGCAGCGCGGCAGCGCCAGTAGAAACGACAGGAAGAAAAACCATCCCCAGCCCACAAGACTTACCGCTTCAGCGGAAGGCCGCCCGGAAAATACCCGTCCCAATGCTTCGAGCGACGACAACAATGCGAACTGGGTGGCCGTATACCGGTGATCGCAGAGAGACATGACGAGCGCAACGAAAGCCGCCGT
>DATELB010000188.1:0-9873 GCA_035277085.1 Nitrospira sp.
CTAAACCGATCCTTGTCCATCGACTCCTTCGTCGCCTGATCCCAGAAACGGCACGTGTCCGGTGAAATTTCGTCGGCCAAAATCAGTGTTCCGTTGTGCTGGCCGAACTCCAGCTTGAAATCGACCAGGATCATCCGGCGTTCTGCAAAAAACGGTTGCAGGACGCCATTTATTTTCAAGGCCAGCCGTTTAATCTCCGCCAACTGCTCGGGCGTCGCGAGCTTTAAGAGCCGGATATGATCATCGGCGATCAGCGGATCTCCCAACGCGTCGTTCTTGTAATACCACTCGACAATGGGAGGTTGAATCGCCTCGCCTTCCTTGAGGCCGAGCCGCTTGGCCAGACTTCCGGCCACGACGTTGCGCACGACGACTTCCACCGGGACAATCGCGACCTTCTTCGTGAGCATCTCCCGATCGCTCTTCCGCTCGACGAAGTGCGTGGGCACTCCGCTTTGCTCGAGAAGCCGGAACAGCCGCTCGGACACCTTATTGTTGATGATGCCTTTCTCGACGATCGTACCGCGTTTTTGCGCGTTGAACGCGGTGGCGTCATCCTTAAAGTACTGCAGCACTTCATCCGGATGGCCGGTGGTAAAGATCTTCTTGGCTTTGCCTTCATAAATGAGGGTGCCTGACGTCATGGTCTCTCTCCAAGGTACCGCTGCTATTGCGCGAGAATCTCGATGATTTCATCCAACCCCTTGGCCGTCCCAAGCCAGGTGGGATGACCGAATCGTCGCGTGTATTGAAATTCTTTCACCCTCTCCAGCGACAGAATCAGGCTGTGAAAGTCCTCGAGCTTGGACGTTTCGAAATAGGTGATGAAGTCCACATCGTCGAGCCCCGTGGAATGATAGAGCTTGCGCTTCACGGTCTTATGATACGGCAAGGCCGCCTGCGTATGCTCCTTCATCATGGCCGCCCGGGTGTCCTGATCCAATGCCCACCAATCGGCGCTTTTTCGAATGGGAATCACGACCACGTAGGGCTTCTGGCCGGGGTCGCTTGCGGCCTTCAAATCGGATTTCATGTCGTCGGGAAAGCCCGGCACGTAGTTCGCCTTCTTCGTCAAACCGTGCATGATGCCCGCGACTTTTGTCTGCTTGCCGAAGGCACTGCCCTGGAGATCGACGAGAAATTTTTGGATGTCTGCCAACTCGGCGCCATGGATCCGGAAGAGAATGTCCGCATGATCCGAAAGACCGCGCAGCAGATACAAGTCGATGGCCAATCTTTCGCGATGCTGCTCGACCACGCCTTTCAGCACGGTCAACAGCGCGATGCGGGTCGCTCCTTCCTTCCTCGCCCAGTCATCATTCAGGCTGTAGGCCGCAAACGTCCCGTAAACGCCCGGGTCGGTCAACAGCTTGTCGCGATCCGGAGCCGCAAGCCCTCTATCCGCGTGAAGAAGCGCCGCGATCAAGCCCATGCCCAGCAGAGCAAGCCGTGTTGCCGTCATGACCTTCCTTTCCGAGGTTGTGAATGGTTCGCGTTTCCGAAGACTCTCTTGAAAATGTCGTCGACATGCCGCAGGTAATACTTCGGGTTGAAACAGGCGGCAATCTCGGACTTCTTCAGATGCTGCGAGATAAACGGATCCTTGCTGACGAGTTCCTGCAATCCACCGGAGCCGTTCCACGAAGCCATCGCGTTGCGCTGCACCGCCTCGTACGATTCCTTCCGCTGCGCGCCTTTCTCGATCAGCGCCAGAAGAAGGCGCTGGGAGTACACAAGGCCGCCGGTCAGCTCGAGATTACGTTTCATGTTGGCCGGATACACGACGAGGTGCCTGATTAAATCCGTCACCTTGGACAGCATATAGTCGATCAGGATCGTGCTGTCGGGCATGACCACCCGTTCAACTGACGAATGGCTGATATCCCGCTCATGCCAAAGCGCGACATTTTCCATCGCCGCCAGACTATTGGCGCGCACGAGCCGCGCCAGCCCGCAGAGATTTTCGGACACGATCGGATTGCGCTTGTGCGGCATCGCCGACGAGCCCTTCTGCCCGGCTGAAAAATATTCCTCCGCTTCGAGCACCTCCGTGCGCTGCAGATGCCGCACCTCTGTGGCGATCTTCTCGATCGTCGCTCCGAGCAGCGCGAGGGCCGTTGCATAGGCGGCGTGCCGGTCCCGCTGCACGATCTGGTTGGAAACGGGATCGACCGTCAGTCCCAGCTTCTCGCACACGTAGGCTTCGATGTCCGGCGCTTGATGGGCAAACGTTCCCATGGCCCCGGAGAGCTTACCGACGGCAATGTCCTTGCGGACCTGCCGCAGCCTGGCGAGATGCCGGCCGACTTCCTCGTGCCAGATGGCCAGCTTGAATCCGAAGGAAATCGGCTCGCCGTGAATCCCGTGCGAGCGGCCGACCATGACCTGCGCCTTGTAACGAAACGCCTGCCGCCTGAGCACGGCCAAAAATTCCCGGACGCCTTCGAGAATCAGATCCAGCGCCTCGGTCATCTGGATGGCCAGCGACGTATCGACGATGTCGGAGGAGGTCAGTCCCATGTGCAAATAGCGGTGTTCGGGGCCGACGGAATCTATCAGCGATTCAAGAAACGCGATCACATCGTGCTTGGTGACCTTTTCGATCTCGGCGATGCGGGCGACGTCGATCTTCGCTTTTTTCCGGATCTTTGCGGCAGTTCCACGGGGGGCCTGTCCTGCGCGTTCGAAGGCCGCGGTCGCCTGCAGCTCGACCTCGAGCCAGATTTCATACTTATGCTTGAGATCCCAGATCGCTTTCATCTGGGGCCTGGTATAGCGGTCGATCATCGCCGGCTCCGCTTCATCCCTCTCGCCCCTTGCCCCGAGCCGCCTGCCGTTTTCCCTCGAGACGCGCTTCGGTCGCCAACACTTTGTCGAGAATCCCGTTCACAAACTTTGCGGCTTCCTCGTCCCCGAAGTCCTTCGCAAGTTCGATCGCCTCATTGACGGTCACCTTGGCTGGCACGTCTTCCAACCAGAGCAGTTCATACGCGCCGAGACGGAGGATGTTTCGATCGACAATCTGCATGCGGCTGACCTTCCAGTTCGTCGAATATCTGCCGATCAGCGCATCGAGGTCCTTCTTATGTTGCAGGACACCCGCGACCAGCTTCTCGGCGAAGGTTCTGACGTCTTCATTGGCTTTGTACTCTTTCCAAAACTCGTCCAGCCAGACACCGGGTTTGCCGTGGATGTCGTATTGAAACAGAATCTGCAGCGCCCGTTCACGGGACAGGTGACGAGATCCCATGTTCAGATAGTGGCACGCTTTCGCGCCGGACGTCTCGTCCCGCCGTTCTTGACGGCATGTTCCTTGGATGGGGACGGACCGTCACTGCCTCGGATCATGCGCATGACGGTTGCCATCTCAATCGCCGATTTCGCCGCCTCGCCGCCCCGATTGAACTTGGTCGGCTCCGCCCGCACGATCGCCTGCGCCACTGTGTCAGTGGTGAGTACTCCGAAAATGATAGGCACATCGGCGTCCAACGCGGCCTGTCCGATGCCGCGGCTCGCCTCCGCGCTGATGTAGTCGAAATGCGGCGTGTCGCCGCGGATCACCGCGCCAAGGCAGATGACGGCATCGAAGCGCTTCGTCGCCGCCAGCGTCTTCGCCGCAAGCGGAATTTCAAACGCTCCGGGCACGCGCACGACTTCGATGTCTTCGGGCACCACGCCGTGTTTGGTGAGGCCGTCCACGCAGCTGCTTAAGAGCTTGCTCGTGACGAACTTATTGAATTTGGCGACGACGATGCCGAACTTCAATCCGGTCGCGTTATGAGAGCCTTTTTTGAGTTTCATCAGGCGCTTTTATTCAGTATTCCAGTCCTGCGTGCGGTGGATCGTCGAGCACCGGGACCACCCGACCGCGCGATCACACTTGTTTCAGAATATGCCCCAGCTTCTTTTTTTTCGTTTTGAGGTACTTGACGTTCCCCGCGTGCGGCTTGACTTCGATCGGCACGCGCTCGACCACTTTCAACCCATACCCTTCGATGCCGACGATCTTGCGCGGATTGTTCGTGATCAATTTGATCTGGTGCAGCCCCAGATTGGCGAGAATTTGGGCGCCGACGCCGTAATCGCGGAGGTCCGCTTTGAAGCCGAGCTTCAAATTCGCCTCGACGGTGTCGCTTCCTTTGTCCTGCAAGCCATACGCCTTGATCTTGTTGAGCAGGCCGATGCCGCGGCCTTCCTGGTTCAAATACAGCAGCACGCCGCGGCCGTCCTTTTGAATGATTTCCATCGCCGCGTGCAGTTGATCACGGCAGTCGCACCGCAGCGACCCCAACGCATCGGCGGTGAGGCAGCCGGAATGCACGCGCACCAGCGTCGGGCCGCCGTTCTCCACGCGGCCTTTGACGAGCGCAATGTGCGTCACATGATCGATCTCGTTCTCGAAGGCGACGGCGTCGAATTCGCCGAAGATGGTCGGCAGGCGGGCACTGGCGATCCGCTTAATAAAGGTTTCGCGGCGCATCCGGTATTCGATCAACGCTTTGACGGTGACCATCCTGAGCTTATGCGCCTTGGCAAATTTGGACAGTTCGGGCACACGCGCCATCGTGCCGTCTTCGTTCATGATCTCGCAGATCACGCCGGCCGGTTGCAGTCCCGCGAGGCGGGCCAGATCGACGGAGCCTTCCGTTTGCCCCGCCCGGCGGAGGACGCCGCCCTGTACCGCCTTTAATGGGAAGATGTGGCCTGGACGCGCCAAGTCCGTTGGCTTGGATTTCGGATCGATCGCCACATGGATGGTGGTGGCGCGGTCGGCCGCAGAAATCCCTGTCGTAATGTCTTTCCGGGCGTCGATGGACACCGTGAAGGCCGTGCCGAAGGCAGCGGTATTCTCGACGGCTTGCTGCGGCAGATGCAGTTCTTCCACACGTTCGGGAGTCAGGGCCAGGCAGATCAAGCCGCGCGCATGCCTCGCCATGAAATTAATGGCTTGAGGCGTGACCTTTTCAGCCGCGATGACGAGGTCGCCTTCGTTCTCCCGGTCCTCGTCGTCGACCAGGATGACGAATTTGCCCTTCTTGATGTCGCGTATGGCCTCTTCGATGTCGTCGAACGGCTTAGACATAGCGCAAAGTGAGGTCCTAGATCTGAGAATGCTTCGTCATAGAGGACGTTCAATTTAACATTGAACATCGATGATTGACATGAGTTTTTTTGCCTCGGCCAAACCGGTAAAGACCCGTCTCGCCGTGATCATCCGGATGCCAATCGGCCGCGCCGTTGAACGCAAACCACCGAGCCCCAAGCGCCCATAGCCAGCAGGGCAAAGCACCAAAGGCCGGTGGCATAGGTGCCGGTCACATCTTTGAGCCCGCCCAAGCCGACCGGAAGAAAAAACCCGCCGATTCCTCCGGCTGCGCCGATCACGCCAGACGCTAATCCCATCTGCTTGGGAAACCGGTCAGAGACCACTTGAAACACCACACCGTTTCCAAATCCCATGGCGGCAAGCCCGGTCAGCAGCAGCACGACGCTCGTCGACGGTTCCGGCAGCCATCCGACGCCCCCAACGGCGGCTGCAATCGCCGCGAACACAATTGGGAGCACCCGAATCCCTCCCAGACGATCGGCGACATAGCCTCCGAGCGGCCGGATAAAACTTCCAAGCAGTCCTCCAACGGCCGTCAGCGACCCTGCTGTGACACGATCGAATCCATATTGGTCGTGCAAGAAAATCGGAAGAAAGCTGCACACGCCGACAAACCCTCCGAACGTGATGGCGTAGAGCAGACAGAGCCATTGCATCGACGGCCGTGTGAGGCCGTCTCGAAGATCCTGCCACCACTGCGTCCATATGTTCACCGGTTGACGGAGTCCGCCCTGCGCGTCGTCCCGAACCATGATGGCAAAGACAACGGCAGTCATAAGCACCGGCCCCAACGTCGCTCCGAAGACGCCGTGCCAGCCCACGGCATCAGCCACACGTGGCGCCAGGAACATCGCTAATACCGTCCCGCTGTTTGCCGATGCGGCGATGCCCATCGCGAGCCCTTGATAAGCAGGAGGATAGGCCCGGCTGGCGATCGGAAGGGCGACCGCAAAGCTGGCGCCCGCCACGCCGAGCAGCAGCCCGACGCCGAGCAACTGGGCAAAGCTTCCGCCGCCCAACCATCCCCACATCAACGCCCCCGTTTCGCCCACCAACAGATAGAGGCCCGTCGCCTTCGCACCGAATCGATCGCTGCTCAATCCGACGAGGATTCGAAGAAGGGCTCCGCTTAATAACGGGCAGGCAACGAGCAAGCCTTTTTGCGTCGGCGACAGCCCGAACTCTTCCGAAATCGAGACCCCGAGCGAACCGATCAAGAGCCATGTCATGAAACTGACTTCGAAGTGCAGCCACGCGCCGGCCAATGACGGCCAATGTCCGCTCCGAAGTGTGTTGAGGATCGCCATACTCGCTATCTCCGAGAGACTGGATCAAGGGCTCGGCATCATACGAGACGCGATTTTGCCGCCGCAAGGCGATCGATTAGGGACTGTGGCAGCTTGTCGGAACCATGGGTTCTGTTATAGTTTGCGCTCTGTATGACCAAACGCCGCGCGAAGAAACAGGAAACGGAAGTTCTGGAACCGGAAGTCCTCGGTCCGGATGACGACATCCCGGAAGCGGAGACACCGGCCACGGAATTAGCTCCAGGCGCAGACATCAAGCCCGATACGACGGCGGTGGTGCCGGTCACCGCCCTCCAACAGTATCTGACTGAAATTCGGCGCCATCCGTATCTCTCCAAGGAAGAGGAACTCCGCCTGTTCGAAGAGTATCGCACCCACGGCAGCCGGGATGCAGCGGTGAAGCTCATTATGGCCAATCTGCGGGTCTCGGTGGCGATTGCGGGGGAATACCTGCACACGGGCGCGGACCACATGGACCTGATTCAGGAAGGCAATGTCGGCTTGCTTCAGGCCATCAAGAAATTCGACCCCTCGAAGAACGTTCGCTTCCATGCCTACGCTGCCTGGTGGTCGCGCGCATACATCCTTCGCTACCTGTTGAATACCTACCGCCTGGTCAAAATCGGCACCACGCAAGACCAGCGAAAACTGTTCTATAACCTCAAAAAGGAAAAATCCAAGCTCGAGCGGGAGGGCTTCGCACCGGACACCAAACTCCTGGCCGACCGGCTGAACGTCCGGGAGCGCGACGTCGTCGAAATGGACCAGCGACTGGGCAACTGGGAGCTGTCACTCGATCAACCGATCGGCGAAGATCAGGACGGCACCCTGCTCGATGTGATCCCCTCCCACCAGGTACCGGCGGATGAGCAGCTCGCACACGACCAGCTCCAGACGTTATTCCGTGAAAAGCTGGCTGAATTCGTCAAGACGCTGGACGAGCGGGACGAGGACATCCTCCGCAACCGCCTGCTCTCAGAGACACCGCTCACGCTCGACGATCTGGGCGCCAAATACGGCATCACCAAGGAGCGCACCCGCCAGCTGGAAGCCCGTATCATCAAACGTCTACGGGATTACATGAAGAAAGATATAAAGGATTTCGACCGGTTACGCGCCTGACATTTTTGTTCCCGCGCCAGCCGAATACGCTGGAATATTCGGATCGCCATCTAGTATCATCCCCCTTTCCCGGGTGCTGGGGCACGAAAGATTTTTTCGCCCGACCCCCTTGACTCATCCCAAGGCGGCGCTATCTGTCCCGCAGTTTAGGAAGATCAGGGATTCTGCCTGCGTAGGCTTCTTGAAGCCCGTGCAATCCAGTGCGGACCCGTTCTACATCGTCGACATTGTCCCAGTTAACATTCATCACGAGGAGGTCCTGTAATGAGCACTGCAGCGAAGGAGAAGAAGAACGTGGCTAAGGGCTTTCAGCCCCTCGGCGATCGCGTATTCGTGACGTACACAGAGGAATTGGAACGGACGTCTGGCGGTATCTATGTGCCGGATTCCGCCAAGGAAAAGCCGCAGCGGGGCATCGTGCAGGCCGTCGGCAAGAAAGTGGAAAATGTGAAGGTCGGCGATCATGTCCTGTTTGACAAGTATTCGGGCAGCAAGCTCCGGATCGAGGACGAAGAGTGCTTGATCCTCAAGGAAGAAGACATCCTCGGCGTCTTCAACAGCTAATTCAAATCCACCAGATTGTAGAATTTTTCTAACGGAGGGATCACCACATGGCAAAGCAACTACTCTACAGCGAGGCGGCGCGGGCCTCCATTCTCAAGGGGGTCAACCAGCTGGCCGACGCCGTCAAGGCGACGCTCGGGCCGAAGGGCCGCAACGCCATTCTCGACAAGAAGTTTGGCGCCCCGACCATCACCAAGGACGGCGTGACCGTCGCGAAGGAAGTCGAACTCAAGAACCCGTACGAGAACATGGGCGCTCAGCTCGTCCGCGAAGTCGCCAGCAAGACCAGCGATACGGCGGGCGACGGGACGACGACCGCCACCGTGTTGGCGCAAGCCATCTACCGGGAAGGCGCCAAGAACATTACCGCCGGCGCGAACCCGATGGAAATCAAGCGCGGGATCGACAAGGCCGTTGAAGCGGTCGTGGCCGAGTTGAAGAAGCTCAGCAAGCCCTGCCAGAACAAGACCGAGATTTCCCAGGTCGGCACCATTTCAGCCAACAACGACAAGACCATCGGCGATTTGATCGCGGAAGCGATGGAAAAGGTCGGCAAGGACGGCGTCATCACCGTTGAGGAAGCCAAGTCAATGACGACCTCCCTGGACGTGGTCGAAGGCATGCAGTTCGATCGCGGATACATCTCCCCGTATTTCGTCACCAACGCCGAGCGGATGGAGTGTTCGGTCGAAGAGCCGCTCATCCTGATCAATGAAAAGAAGATCAGCAGCATGAAGGACCTTCTCCCGATTCTCGAGCAGGTCGCCAAGATGGGCAAGCCGCTCGTGATCATCGCGGAAGAGGTCGAAGGCGAAGCGCTGGCCACCCTCGTGGTGAACAAGCTGCGCGGCACCTTGAACGTGGCAGCCGTGAAGGCGCCCGGCTTCGGCGACCGCCGCAAGGCCATGCTCGAGGACATTGCAATCCTCACCGGCGGCCAGGTGATCTCAGAAGATCTCGGCATCAAGCTGGAAAACGTGAAGCTCACCGATCTCGGCCGTGCGAAGCGCGTGACGATCGACAAGGACAACAGCACGATCGTCGAGGGCTACGGCGACCCGAAGAAGATCGAAGCTCGCGTGAAGCAGATCAAGGCGCAGATCGAAGAGACGACCTCCGACTACGATCGCGAGAAGCTGCAAGAGAGGCTGGCGAAGATCGTGGGCGGCGTGGCCGTCATCAACGTCGGCGCGGCGACCGAGACCGAGATGAAGGAAAAGAAAGCCCGCGTCGAGGACGCGCTCCATGCGACCAAGGCCGCAGTGGAAGAGGGCATCGTTCCGGGCGGCGGAACGGCGTATCTCCGCTGCATCAAGGCGCTGGACGGCATCAAGGATGTTCCGGCGGAACAGAAAGTCGGCTTGGACATCATCCGGCGTTCGCTCGAGGAGCCGATCCGCCAGATCGTGAACAATGCCGGCGGCGAAGCCTCGGTGGTGGTCGGCAAGGTCCGCGAGGACAAGAATGTCAATGCCGGCTACAACGCGGCGACCGAAGAGTATGTGGACATGATCAAGGCGGGCATCATCGACCCGACGAAGGTCTCGCGGACGGCGTTGCAGAACGCGGCGAGCGTCGCGGGCTTGATGCTCACGACCGAGGTCATGATCACGGACATCCCTGAAGAGAAGAAAGAGCCGGCCGGCGGCGGTCATGGCCACAGCCACGGCATGGAAGGGATGTACTAAAGAACGCTGACGGCTGAGACCATTCAGCTGCGGAATTCACCAAAGGGCCCGGCGGGCAACCGCCGGGCCCTTCGTGTTTGTGGGG
>DATELB010000189.1:0-7409 GCA_035277085.1 Nitrospira sp.
GTGTTCCCCGTACTTGTCCCCGAAGAACGCCAGCGCACCCTTCGCCACCGCCTCATGAATGCTCATGACCTCGGATTGGACGCGCTCGTTCCGGCGGATTTCGCCGTTCACCACCGTTTCGATTTCATCGATGTCCCGAGACGACAGAGGCCGGAAGTGGGCAAAGTCAAAGCGCAGACGGTTGGGCGCAACCAGCGAACCGAATTGCTTCACGTGAGGACCCAATAGATCGCGCAGGGCGGCATGGACCAGGTGAGTGGCTGTGTGGTTTCTCGCCGCATCCTGTCGGGTCGTCCGATTCACGGAAAGATGCAGCTGCTCGCCTTCCCGGATGCGGCCCTGAGTCACGAGGCCTTTATGGACGATCATGGTCGGCACCGGACGCGTCGTCTCCTTGATGTCCAGGCGGCCTTCCGCTCCCACGAGGATGCCTTGATCACCGACCTGCCCGCCTCCTTCGGCGTAAAATGGCGTCACGTCGAGAACCACTTCGACCTCGTCGCCTTCCTGAGCCTCTTTGACGAGACGGTCCCCTCTGAGAATCGCCTGCAACACACTGTCGGATTCCAGCTGGTCGTAGCCGACGAACTTCGTCGTGCCCAGCCGCTTGGCCAAATCGGCAATGGCCGGCCGCGCCGTCTCCTGCTCGAACCCGCCGGTCTTGCGCGCGCGGTTCCGCTGCTCTTCTATCGCCGCCTCAAAACCGGCCTCGTCGACGGTCATGCCCTGCTCTCGGCAGGCTTCGGTGATCAAATCCATGGGGAATCCGTACGTGTCATACAGCTTGAAGACCTCGGGACCGGGCAGCACCGTCTGTCCGGCCGCGCGCGTTTTCGCGATCATGTCGTTCAAGATCGGCAAGCCCTGATCGAGCGTCGCAATGAAGCGCTCCTCTTCACCCTTCGTCGCCTCGGTGACGGTGCCGGCGGCGCTGCGGACTTCCGGATAGGCTGCGCCCATGAGCTGCACGACGGTTCCCGTCAGCTCGTAGAGAAACGGTTCCACAATGCCCAGCAGGCGTCCATGCCGCGCAGCCCGGCGCAGGATGCGGCGCAGAACGTATCCTCGTCCCTCGTTCGACGGAAGAATGCCGTCCGTCATCAGGAAGGTGATGGCGCGCAGATGGTCCGCCACCACCCGCATCGAGCGGTCCGTCTGTTCGGACGCGCCATACGGTTTGCCGGCTCGCTTCCCGATCGCAGCCAGCAACGGCGTGAAGAGATCGCTGTCGTAGTTGCTGTAGACGCCCTGGGCGACGGCGGCCAACCGCTCCAGGCCCATGCCGGTATCGATGCTCGGCTTCGGCAGGGGATGAAGCGTACCGGACGCGTCCCGATTGAACTGCATGAAGACCAAGTTCCAGATCTCGATGACCCGGTCGCCTTCGCCGTTCGGCCGGTCGTCTCCGGGGACCGCGGGCCCCTGATCGTAGTGAATTTCGGAGCAAGGCCCGCACGGCCCCGTATCGGCCATCTGCCAGAAATTGTCCTTCTCTCCGCTGCGCACGATGCGGCCGGACGGCACGCCGACGTTCTTCCAGAGTTGTTCGGCCTCGCGGTCCTCCTCATAGACCGTAATCCAGAGACGGGATTTGTCGAGACCGACGGTTTTGGTGAGAAATTCCCATCCAAAGACGATCGCGTCTTCCTTGAAATAATCTCCGAAGGAGAAGTTGCCGAGCATTTCAAAGAACGTATGGTGCCGTCTGGTATAGCCGACGTTTTCCAGGTCGTTGTGCTTTCCACCGGCGCGCAGGCACTTTTGCGCGGACACCGCCCGGCGATAGCGGCGCGTCTCTTGTCCGAGGAAGACGCCCTTGAACTGGTTCATTCCCGCGTTGGTGAACAGCAGCGTGGGATCCGCCTGCGGAATCAGGGAGGAACTGGGCACCGCCTGGTGCGCGTGCTGTTCGAAGTACCGGATGAAGGCCTGCCGGAGGTCTTGTGCGCTCTGCGTCATAAAGTCATTCCTCGCCGAAGCAATCGCTTATGATACGCTCAATCGTATCTTCTCCGAAACCCCGCTGACGTAGGAGAAACACGGTGCGCTGGCGGGAGAATTGTCCACGATGCGCGGCTTTGAGGGCCATCGCCCGGCGCGCAAGCGTGTCTTCGTCCATCCCTTGCAGACCTTCGACGACCGCGACATCAGCGAGGGCTTCACCAAGCCCTCTCGCCATCAGCTCGTGTTTAAGACGTTCGCGACCCATCGGCCGTCTGGCGAGCGTCGATTCGACCCACCGGACGCCATAGGCCCGGTCATCCAGGTATCGCAGCGCGGACAACCGGGAAATGATCTGTTTGACGTGCCGCGGTGGGGCGCCGTTCCCGGTGAGAAAACGTTCGACCTGACTGGCCGTGCGGTCAAATCTGGCGAGATACCGCACAGCACGGTGAAACCACTCGTCCGCCGACTGCGGAATGCGCCGTTTCACGCTTCGTACGGCCGCTACACCCCGACTTTCTGATGCCGCTTCTCGTTGGGCTTGTCCTCTTTCGTCGAGACCGGCGCGGGTTTTTCTGGAGCTCGACCCGGCACGCCAGCGATCTCGCGAAGCTTGCCCTCGATTTCGCGGGCCAGCGGCTGGTTCGTCACCAGGAAATCGCGCACGGCGTCACGCCCCTGCCCGAGCCGCTCGCCGTGGTAGGAATACCAGGCGCCGGACTTTTCCAACACTTTCTTATCGACGCCGAGATCCACCAATTCCCCTGCTTTCGAAATGCCCTGTGAGAACAGGATGTCGAACTCCGCCTGTTTGAACGGCGGGGCCATCTTGTTCTTGACGACCTTCACCCGGACGCGGCTGCCGACCACGTCCTGCCCTTCCTTGATCGATTCGATGCGTCGAATGTCCAGCCGCACGGACGAGTAAAATTTGAGCGCGTTGCCTCCGGTGGTCGTTTCAGGATTGCCGAACATCACGCCGAGTTTCATCCGGATTTGATTGATGAAGATGACCGTGGTCTGGGACTTCGAAATGGCCGCGGTCAGCTTTCGAAGCGCTTGGGACATCAGGCGTGCCTGGAGGCCCATGTGTGCATCGCCCATTTCGCCCTCGATTTCGGCGCGCGGCGTCAACGCCGCCACCGAGTCGACGACGATCACGTCGATCGCGCCGCTGCGCACCAGCGTCTCCGCGATTTCCAAGGCTTGCTCGCCCGTGTCGGGCTGCGACACCAGCAGGTCATCGGCTTGGACGCCGAGCTTTCTTGCATAGGTCAAATCGAGCGCATGCTCCGCATCGATGAAGGCCGCGACGCCGCCCGCCTTTTGTACTTCGCCGATCGCGTGCAGCGTGAGCGTCGTCTTGCCGGACGCTTCGGGGCCAAAAATCTCGATGACGCGGCCGCGCGGAAATCCGCCGACGCCAAGCGCGATGTCCAAGCCGAGGGATCCCGTCGAAATCGCCGGAATGTCCGCCGGCGTCTCGGCATCGCCGAGCTTCATGATCGCTCCCTTGCCATACTGCTTTTCAATCTGGGAGAGGGCCAGGTCCAGTGCGCGCTTCTTGTCGTCCTTTTCCGCCATACAAGTTCCTCCTGATCAAGGTGAAGGTGGCGGATTATACCCAAGTTGGAGGAAGGAAGCCTAGCGAAGAATGTGACAGAAGGCCGAAATATGGAGGGATTTTCGTGCGGCGAAGTTAGATTACAGCACGTTCTCGGGCAGCGCTGACAACGCTTCCGACAACGACTTCGGAACGGCGAAACGGAAGTGAAATTCATCCTGGCGCGAGTCGGTGGAGGGACCGAACCACCCCTCAGCGGTAATGTGTTCGTCCGATTTCGATTTGCCGTTCGGATAAAACTTAAAGCGGAGGGTTTGTTTATTGTCGCCTTGGGGGGCGTTCGGATCCACGGTGCCGGACATTTCGAGGTGGTCGTCCAACGCGGCGAGGGCTTGACCCAGGAAGGATTCCAGCAACCGCTGTCCCAGTCCCTTAAAGGGCTGGTCCGGATCGAATTCCGGCTCCGCCGCCCACACCGGCTGAGCGGCCACCATCGCGACAAACGCTGCACCTGCGAGCCACTTCATGCGGACAATTTATAACTCCGCTCGAGCCTAGTCAAGCGCAGCGCTTCCGTCTTTCTCCTACAACAACCAATTGTGATTTTCTTGACGAATCGACACGACCGTCATACAGCTGGAGGTATGGCAAAGACTATCGACCGGAAGCCGACCGTCCTGATCGTCGACGACGAGCCGGCGCCGCGTGCGGCGCTCACCCAGATTCTCAAACAGGATTTCCACATTCTGACGGCGGAAGACGGCAAGCACGCCTTGGCGGTGATCGACGACCACGGCGTCGACCTCATTACGCTGGACCTGAAGCTCCCGGACACGTCCGGATCCGACATTCTCAAGGAAATCAAACGGACGCACGGTGAGATCGAAGTGATCATGGTCACGGCCTACGGTACGCTCCAATCCGCGATGGACTGCGTTCGCCACGGCGCGGCAGGCTTCCTGTTGAAGCCGTTCAACGCGTCCGAACTGCTGTCGATCAGCCTGCAAACGTCGCACAAGAAGCAGCGCCTCGACATGCTTCGCAGCGCCATGGCGGAAGACGACGCGCTCTGGCAGCCTGATCCGCTATGCACGGAAGCCTGGCAGAAGCTCATGGCGCGGTACGCCACTCACGTGAAGAGCGGCTTACTTCAAGTCTCCAGCCGGGAAACGACGTCTCCGTTGATCCAATTGATTTCCGATCTTCTGGAAGCCAGGGACCGTCATTTGGTGAATCACGGCAACAGGGTGAGTTTTTACGCCACCCTCGTGGCCAACCAACTGCAGCTTTCCTTGGCGGAACAGCAGCAACTGGCGTTAGGCGCGCTGGCGCATGATTTGGATTTGATCGCGACAGACATGAACGGGAGTGTGCCGTCCCGCGATGGCGACCGTCAGTGCCACCATCCCGATATCGGTGCCCGCATCGGACGAGCCATCGGATTGCCGGCGGAAGCCGTGCAGATCATTGCATTGCACCATGAACGCTGGGACGGCACCGGATACCCCTTCGGGCTCAAAGAAGATCGAATTCCCTATCTCGTCAGACTTGTCGCCCTGGCTCAAGCCTTCGACGAACTCACCGCCGAAGTTTCCGGCGCCGGTCCTGTTTCCCTCAAGAAGGCGCTCAGTCTCATTGAGAGCCAATCAGGCACGGTCTTCGATCCGTCTCTCGTGGAAGTATTCTGCCGAACGATCCGCGAACAGCCGCCGCAGAATTAGGCCAACCGACTAGCCGGTCCGAGCCTCGCCTCCCACAAAGCCGTGTAGACGGACCCCGTCGGTTTCAACTCGCTTCGCATCAGCGCAATCCCGTCGATCGCCAGCCCGTCAAGCGCCAGCGGCCGGTCCATCGCGCCGCTCCTCGCCAACGCCTGTCCGACGGCATGGTGGCCGGCCTTGATGCGTGCAAGCGTCAAATGCGCGCTCAGCGGTCTCGTGTCCGGCGCGAGGTTCAGCGAGGTGCAGCAATTCTCGATGGACCGGTGCAGCGCCGCCAGCCGTGCCGCCTCATCGCTACCCTCCCACTGACCGGCCGGTCCGATCCATAATACTCGAGGCTGCTGGAGACGAGGGAAAACGCCCAACCGCTCGAGCGGAATGTGCAAAGGACGATGTCCGCTGAGCGTATCGGAGATCGTCTCTTGAAGGCGTTGGACGAGCGCGTCCTCAATGTCGCCCAGGAACTTGACGGTCAGATGGAGCGAGGCCGGCCTCACCCAGGTCAGGCTGGCATTTGGAGGCAGGTCGTGGAGCATTCGCCGCTTGAGATCAGACTGAATGACTCCGAGATTCTCTTTGAGCCGATCCGTCAATTGGACGGCCAAAAACGCCCGGATCATGCAAGTCTGTTCCTTTGCCGCAAGTTGTCTAGAAAGGAAATATTGAGACTTTAAGCGGTGGGAGAACGCCGCTAGCCTCGTTGCCACCCGCCCAACCCCCGGCGGCCTTTTTTCACCCACCCTACCCACCGATTGCTCCGCAATCGTTTACCCGAGGGACGTGCCGTTTCCGCGTTATCGACGACTTGGCAGCAAGTGGTCTAGAAAGGCCGTTTAGCAAGGCCGCACCGAGCGAGGAGTCGAAGCGTACTTTGTTACGTACGTTGAGACTCTAAGCGATGGGAGAACGCCGCTAGCGGCCTTTTATCGACCACTTGCCAACAGCCAACGCCGGAGCAGATCTAAAGCCGCCTGCGAAGACCGCTGCTTGATGACGGAGCGGTCTCCGTGGAATCGATGCTCGCGCGTGAGAGCATCCCCGTTGCCCGCACTTAAACCGACATAGACCAATCCGACCGGCTTGGTGGCGGTCGCACCGCCCGGGCCAGCGATGCCGGTGACGCTGAGACCGATCGAGACGCCGCTGCGTTCCCTGACGCCCTTCGCCATTGCGGCGGCGACTTCCGCGCTCACGGCGCCATGCCGCTCGATGAGATCGGCCGGTACGCCGAGCAAGTCGATTTTCGCTTTGTTGCTGTAGGAAATGACGCCGCGGTCAACATAAGCGGACGAGCCGGGAATCTGTGTCAACCGATGGCCGATCAATCCGCCGGTGCAGGACTCGGCAAGCGCAAGGCAATGCTTTCCTTCGAGCAACAACCGCCCGACCACGGCTTCCATCGAGTCCGTGCCCTCGGCAACAATCCATTCGCTCAAACGTGCGCGAACCGACGCCGACAACGAGGCGAACATTTCGGCGGACGCACGACCGTCCGTCTTGGTGGTGAGCGAGACGAGAACTCCCATCGGCGATGCCAGCAACCCGAGATCGACCGGAGACTGCACGGAAATGAGTCCCTTGAGTTTCTCATCAACATCCGCCTCAGGAAGTCCCCATGTGTGAAACACGTGGCGCTTGATTGGCGCGGCTCCGAGATGTGCGACTCGGGAAGAAAGTAAGGGCAACACGGTCTGCTGCATCATCGCCGCCATTTCGGCAGGCACACCCGGCAATGAAATCACCGTCGCGCCGCGCCAGGAAAGCCAGAATCCCGGCGCCGAGCCAATAGGATTGGAGACGACCGTTGCCCCTGAGGGAATCAAGGCCTGCCGCAGTTGCCCCTTATTCGGAGACCGGCCCCATTGCGCAAGCCGCATCTGCATGCCGTCGAAGGCCTCCTTCCGGCGCGACAGCCTGCGTCCGGCTGCTGCGGCGATCGCTTCTCTCGTGCAATCGTCCACCGTCGGCCCCAGGCCGCCTGTCATAATGATGATGCCGGCCCGCGACACTGCGGCCTTCAACACCCGGACGATGTCTTCCCGGTCGTCGCCGACAATCGATTTGAAGCGGACCTCGATACCCAACGAAGCCAGCTCTTCGGTGATCAACAAGGAATTGCTGTCCGTGCGGCCTCCCAACAACAGCTCGGAGCCGACCGCAAGAATTTCGGCAGTGATTGG
>DATELB010000190.1:0-9435 GCA_035277085.1 Nitrospira sp.
GGGCTTGGCGTGACGCTGTGGTGGAAATGCGCCGTCGTCGGCGCGATCTTCCTTCCAATACTATGGTTCATCGTCGGAACCGTGACGTCGATGTCGATTTCCATGGCGCATGAGCTGTTTGAGATGGAGATCTTCAAGGGCATACCGGTCGCGGAACGGATCAGCATCGAGCTGAGCCTGTGGGGAGGCATCTCCGTGACGGTGCTGATTATACTGTTGCTGATTGGCGTCTCGATCGTCGGGCGGATCATTCGAAGCACGGCGGAAACGGCGCGCCCGATCTCCGACAGCTATCAGCATGTGGTCACACGGTGGGATTTGATGCGGGTGCCGGCCGATCAGGGCTTGATGCTTACGGCGCTCACGCTTGGCGGGTTCGTGTTGTCGGTGTTGTTCTGGGCCGCCTTGCCGGTCACAACACCCCATCCCCACGAATGCTGCAAGAAGCCTGACGTGAAGGCTGAGCCGCCGTTCAGGCCGCTCGAAGCCCTGAACAAAGACGAAAAGATGATCGCGCAGCTCGAGGGGCAGGTTGACGCGCTGGAGAAGCAGAAGGCCGAAGCCGAAAAGGATAAGGGCAAAGGAAAGAAGGGGAGCGAGGCGGCGGCTCCTGCACCGAAGAAACCGTAATCGTGCCTGAATTGGAAGAGGTGAGTGCCATGAAACACCAGGGCGGACAGCTCCAGCAAATGCTCCGGACCCTTCGTGGTCACGGGGGATGGCTCTCGGTGTGGTTGCTTGCGGCGGGATGGCTTGCGTTACCCTCGTTAGGCTTCGCCGCGGAAGGGGCTTCGGTTGGACCAACCGAATATCGCGACATCCCCGGCATCGGCAGCCGGAACATCGTGTGGATCATTGCGCAACTACACTTATTGTTGGCGGGCTTCGTTCTCGGTGTGCCGATTTTTGCCTGGCTCTGTGAAGTCGTCGGTTGGAAGAGCGGAGAAAAGCGCTACGACAAGCTGGCCAAGGAATTTACGAAGCTCCTGACCTCGTCCTATGCGACGACGGCGCTCTTCGGCGGGATTCTGCTGTTCCTGCTGATCGCCTTCTATCCCAAGCTGATGAACTACCTGACGGATATCTTCTTTCCGTCGTTCATCTTCTATTGCATCCTCTTTTTGCTCGAGACGGCCACCCTTTATCTTTACTGGTATGGCTGGGATGCGATGTCAGAAGGCGGCGCGAAGACGTTTCACATCTTCTTGGGCTTCCTGCTGAATCTTTTCGCGTTCTTCATCATGATCGTGCCGAATTCATGGGCCACCTTCCAGGCGAGTCCCGTCGTGATCGCCGAAGGCACGGACTTGCAGCGGGCCTGGGCCGCGACGTGGAATCCAACCTGGTGGCCCGTCAACATCCACCGATTGATCGCCAACGTTGTGCTGGGCGGCTACATCTGCGGCGCGTACGCGGGTATCCGCTATCTCGCGGCCCACAATGCCGAAGAGCGCGATCACTACGACTGGATGGGCTACGTCGGCAACTTTATCGGGGTCTTCGGGCTCCTGCCGCTTCCATTCGCCGGCTATTGGCTCATGCGGGAGATCTATCAGTACAACCAGCAGATGGGCATCACGCTCATGGGCGGATTCCTCTCCTGGTTGTTCATTCTGCAAGCCATGCTGATCGGCGTCTTGTTCCTGGGATCTAATTATTATTTCTGGCTGGGCATCACGCACCGCATTCCGGGATCGGAAGGCCAGTACAAGAAGCCGATCATGACCATGCTCGTCATTCTGCTCTTGTGCCTCGGCGTCTGGATGACGCCCCACTCGCTCGTGGCGAGCCTCGAGGAAGCCCGCAAAATGGGCGGCACGCACCATCCGCTGCTCGGCGTCTTCGGCGTCATGTCCGCCAAAATGACGGTGGCCAACCTGATGATCCTCGTCACGTTCATGAGCTTCATCATGTACTGGCGGGCGGGCAAGCAAGAGACGGCCACGTGGGCCAAGGTCGCCCGGTCGGTCATGGGCGCCGTGCTCGTGCTGGCCGGCATTGCGGTGATTGTGTTGGGCGTCTGGGGCTATTTCGTCCCCGCCATCATCCGCATCAACTACTTCTCCACCTCGCAAGTGTTGATCGTGCTCTTCGTGATGCTGACGATCACGCCGCTCACGGCGCTGTTGCTGAAGAGCGCCAGGACGACCACCGAGATGGTCTGGGGCCGCATGCCGCCGCGCGCCGGTTACGCGCTGGTGCTGAACGCGGTCATGGTGATCTTACTGATGACGTTGATGGGCTACGCACGATCGTCGTCGCGCGTCCACTGGCACGTGTACGGCGTGATGCGGGACTCGTCGCAATATGCCTTTTCGCCGGCCTTGGGCTATGCGGCGGCGTTCATGGCGCTCAATACCTTCCTGTTCTGCATGCTCGTGGCTTTTATTTTCTGGGTCGCGACCATGGGCGACAAGGGCAAGGCTGCCGGCTACGGCGGCGGAGCGAAGGGTAAATTGCCGCAAGGCGTTCCCGCCATGGCGGGCGGGTCCCCTTCTCGCGGCAACGAGCAATAGGCAATGTAAGGCGTCGGCATTTCTCATTTGCGCATTGAAGGAAGCCCATGGATGAAGTCACCAAGCTGCAGTTGATCGGTCTGACGGTCGTCGGACTGGGCATCGTCATTTTGCTCTTTATCCGGGCTCAGTTCGCCCGGGTCATCGGATTTGTCGCCATCGTCTTGGGCCTCTTCTCCCTCGTGGCGCTTTCGGTGCCGCAGATGGCGTCCCTTCCGCCCGCCGAAGAAAAATTCGACATCGCCACGGTCAAGACGCCGGCGGACATGGCGGCGATCGGCCAGAAGATCTTTTTCAGCAAGGGGCAGTGCGCGCTCTGCCACTCCATCGGTCCCAGTGAATCGGCGCGGTGCCCGGACCTCAAAGGCATCGGCGCGAAGCTCAGCCGAGAATTCATATTCGAGAGCCTGACTCAACCGCAGGCCTATATCTATCTCGACTACCGTCATGAAGGCCTGCCCAAGGAGTATCCGGCCCGGATGCCGTACATCAACAAGAACCCGATCGGGCTCACCAGGAATGAAATCCTGTCCGTCATCGCGTTTCTACAGCAGATGAGCGGAGAGCCGATCTCGGTCAATCCGTCCGAACTCGAAGTGCCGGGACAGGCTCCCCCAGCGCCGGTGAAGGCGGAAGACCGCGAGCCGACGGCCGTCGCACAGGCACGTTGAGGAGGAACGAATGGGCACGTTGACCAAACCCATCATTTTAGTGGTCGTCATCTATCTGCTCTTGAAGTTTGTCGTTCCAAACATTCCCGGCTCGGCTCCGTTGCCCTCGAGTCTCATCTTTCTGTATCTCATGCTGACGATTGCGGGCATCGTCATCTTTTTCACGATGAGCGGCGAGTCGAAGGACGCCTTCTGGGGACCGATTCAGCGCTTCCTCACCGGCGAGAACATCGGCGCCCTGCAAACCGCGCGCTATGCGGTCCTGATCCTCTTCCCTCTCCTCGTCGGATGGCAGACTTACGGCAGCACGGCCGTGAGCGACGCACCGCCCGCCGAAAACCGCACGATTCATCCTGCGCCTCCCGGCGAATACACCGGGCTCTCGAATCCCGTGGCAAAAACGCCGGAGAACATCATGCAGGGCAAGGGCTTCTATGCCGCCTTTTGTTCGCCCTGTCACGGCGGGAACTTCGACGGCAAGGGTCCGGCGGCCCGCGGCTTCAATCCGCCGCCGGCCAATTTCTCCGACCCGACCACGATTGCCATGCTGCAGGAAAGCTACCTCTTCTGGCGCATTAAGAAAGGCGGGGTCGGATTGCCGATCGAAGGTATGCCGTGGAAATCCGCCATGCCCAGATGGGAAGTCGAACTGCCCGACGAATGGATCTGGAAAATCATTCTTGGCGAGTACGACGGGGCGCATCAATCTCCGAGAACCTGGGAATAATGCAGGCGGACGAGGCGTATATGACACGGGTGATGCAGCGACACATGAAATACTCAGCCATTGCAGCAGCCGCTGTGGTCCTACTGCTGGCCGGGACGGCAAACGGCTTGGCCCAGGAAAGCGTCGCGGTCCGCGCCACGATGACGAAGGGACCGCTCCCGGTGGACGATCCGAACGCCGCAGCCTGGAACAGTGCGCCTCAAGCCCAGTTCCCGATGTCCCCGCAAGTCCATTGGCAGAATCGCATTCAGGAAGCGACGGTCAAGGATCTGAAAGTGCGAGCCTTGAACGACGGTCAGAACGTTGCCCTGCTGCTGGAGTACGCAGATCCGACCGAAGACCCCGCCGATGCGGCCGCGCTGGAATTCATGGTGGGAGACAAGAAGGCGCACTTTGCCCATGGTCAGCCCATGGCCCAGGTGGAAGGCGGCCCGGTGAACATCTGGTTCTGGCGCAATAAGGACGGCAAGGGCGTGGATATGAGCGCCAAAGGCTTTGGCACGCTTAAAACGCAAAGCCATCAAGACGTCACGGCCAAAGGCGCCTACGCCAACGGCACGTGGAAGGTCATTTTTTCCCGCGCGATGACGACCGAGCATCCCGATGAAGACATGCAGCTCACGCCAGGACAATTCATCAATATTGCGTTTGCCGTGTGGGACGGCCGCAAGGATGGGGCCGGCGACCTCGTTGAAAAGGGATCGCAGAAGGCGGTGTCCAGCTGGTGGTATTTCCGGGCTGAAGCGCCTCCCGACTACTCGGGCTATATCTATGCGGCGCTGGCGATGGGCTTGGCTCTCGCGTTTCAATTCGTGTTGATCCGCAAATTGAAGAAAGGGCAGTCAGCATGAAGGCGCGAATGCAAGTAATCGGAGCCGTGCTGAGCCTCGTGGGTGGGTGGGCCCTGGTCGCCGGAGGCTGCGCCAGCGAGCAGCAGAAGCGCGGGAAGGAACTGTACGCCCATTACTGCATGCACTGTCATGGGGAGAACGGCCGCCAGAACGAAGGATTCAACTGGTCTTCGATGCCCGATCCGAAGCCCAAGGACCTCTCCAACAAATCCGAGATGAGCACCTTCAAGGACGAGGACATCTTCAATACGGTTTCACGCGACATGAAAGACACCAGTCCCGGCGGGGACAAGATCGGGGACGACGACTTTGCCGTTCCGACGATGCCGACGTTCAAGTACACGCTCTCTGAAGAAGAAATCTGGGCGATCGTCGGCTACGTGCGCACGCTCCACGGGATGAAGCTCGAATACAAGGTCGAGGAGCGCAAGAAGGAACTGGATGACGCCGTGAAAACCGCTCAGGCTAAGTTCGACGAGTCCAAGCAAGCCTATGAGGCGGCCGAGAAGCGCGCCAACGACGAAGCGGAGAAGAAGAGCGCTGCGTTGAAAAAGGATGTCGACGTCGATGAATCCGCGTACGCCAAGGAACAGGCGGCTATGACGCAGGCGAAGAAAGAGCTCGATGCGGCGCAAAATGCGGCGATGTATTTCACGACCAGGCCGGGAAAGGGCATGAACGTCGCCAGACCCGATTTGACCACGAAACCCGACCAGTCTGCGTCATTGGCCGAGCTGGGAAAGCGGCTGTATTCCAACAAGTACGGCTGCAACGGCTGTCACAGTCTCGCGGGCGAAGGCGGCAAGGTCGGCCCGGCGCTCGACCGGGCGGGCTTCCGGCTCAATGGCACCTGGATCTACCGCTGGGTGAAAAATCCGCAAGCGATGAAGCCCGAGACCCGAATGCCCGCGCTCGGGTTGAGCGATGCCGATGCCAAGGCCGTGACCATGTATCTTGGCACGCTCAGGGCCCCGAAAGCCGACGAGGCGCCGGCCGCGAAGCCCGCGAGTTAGCGGTCGTCCTCCCTCCGGTCAGACGAAGCCCAGAATCAAACCCAATAGTATCACCGTGCCGATCCAGACGTGCTGGTGAAAGAGCGCAAATGCGCGCGCCGGTGAGACCGGGTTCCTGAGCTCATTGACCTGTTTGGCGAAGAATATTCCCGCGACCGCCAAGACGCCGTACCCCATCCAGCCGATTCCGGCCATGTCTGCTGCCATTCCCAACAAGAAAAGCATCATGGCACAGGCTGCTCCTACGGCCAGCCACGCGCCCGATCCAAAATACAGCGCCGACGATTTGACGCCGATCCGTCTGTCGTCATCCAAATCTTGAAGGGCGTAGATCGTGTCGTATGCCATGGCCCAGCAGATGGTCGCGGCAAAAATGAGCCAGGCCGGATACTCGATTGTCTCCCGTGAGGCCGCCCAGGCCATGATCGTTCCCCAGCCGAAGGCAATGCCGAGCACCGCCTGCGGCACATGGATGACGCGCTTCGCAAACGGATACAAGGCGGCCAGCAGAACGGCCACGGGGCTTAGCAGGATCGTGAGTGCATTGAGCTGCACGACGAGAAGCGCCGCGAGCGTCAGCAGCACCGCCAGCACGACCAGGGCATGCTGCCGGCTCAGCTCGCCGGAAGCCAACGGCCGCTGCCGGGTGCGGGCGACATGACGATCGAAGGACCGATCCGCCAAATCGTTGAGGACCACCCCGGCGCTCCGCATCACGAATGACCCCAGCATGAAAATCACGAGCAATCGCCAGGGCGGAATGCCGCGCGAAGACAGGACGAGCGCCCACAAGGCGGGGAGCATCAGCAGCCACGTGCCCGTCTGGCTTGGCAGCCGGATCAAGCGGCTGACAGTGGACCAGCTGAGCCGGGGGACTGTCTCCCTGGCGGATGATGTCGACATGAACGCACCGTAGCCCGAGGGGCCTACCCCGGTCAATTCGGCGCGGTTGTGTCGCGCTGCGTGATTTCGGTATAACGATGCTTGTGCGGGTACATCATTCACGTGTTGACGGGCGCGGCCCGAGCCGCTGGGCTTGCGTTGGGTTCTTGTGCTTGTCGCTGACGGGGTGCGGCCTCTTCAGCAGCCGTGATGGCTCCCAAACCGGCTATTACCTTCCCTTGACCGTCCAACTCCGTCAGACACCTACGATCACGGCGGCTCAGGTGGCGTATCAGGACGCCTGCGGCAAAAACCAAGTCGTCGCGTTTGGTCCACAACTGGCCGAAGCCGTGAATCGTAAATCCGGTCGTGTCTTCGAGAAGGTGGTGACCGGTTCCGGGCCCCCGCCGGTGCCTGTCGACGGCTACCAAGATGTGTCGGTCGGCTTGACGAGTTTGGATTTGTTCGTTGCAAGAAAAGTGGCGCGCAGTTATCCGGCTATACTGACCATCGGTCTCGAGTTTGCCTACACAGCGGCGGATGGAACGGTGCTCCTGAGCAAAAAACTGAAGGCGGCCGGCAGCGGCGATGTGGAAGTGAGTGAGTCCTCGTGCGAAGTGAAAGGGCTGGATAAAATCGTCAACGAGGCGATTATGTTTGTTACCGACGGCATGGCCGAGCAACTTGGCACTTCGGTAAAGATTCAGCAATCTGCCGCTGCCGGTCATGTCGGCGCGGCTTCCGGAGCGGCCACGCCGCCGCCTTCTCCGGTCGCGCCCGCCGCATCCACCGCTCCCGTCATTCCCGTCCCCGTGCCGGCGCCGGCCGCGTCCGCCCCTTCCGCATCGAGCCCTTCCGCATCGAGCCCTTCCGCATCGGATGAGCAGCCTTCTACGCTGGTGTTTCGCGCCATCATCCGCGATGAAAACCGCAATCAGCTCCTGCACGAGGGAGAAAGCGTGTCCGTGGAAATCGAGGTCAAGAACGAGGGACCCGGGCTTGCGTCGGGAGTGGAGATCCTCGTGAGCGGCAACGCGGCATTGGTCGAAATGATTCCTGCAGTGCTGCCGGTCGGCGACATTCCAGCCGGTGACGTGAAGCGGCTCTCGGTCAACGGCAAGGTCGGTGCGGTGACCGAGGACACTCAAGCCGAGCTCGTGCTCGCCCTGCAGGCAAAGTCGCCGAGTGTGCAGTTGCCGTCTGTGAAGAAGTTCCTCATGGCCGTCAAGCCGGCCAATGCTCCTGACGCGCTGGCCGTGCCGGTCGATGTGGATCAGCTGCCGAAGCCATCCGGAAAACTCAAGCAGCCGAAAGCCGTGGGCATTGCCGTCGGCATCGGACAGTTTCGTGACAACGGCGTCTCACGCGTGAAGTACGCACAGCAGGATGCCGACGTTGTGGCCAAGTATTGGAATGTCGTTGGAGGAATTCCTTCCGAACGGATCCGCCGTTTGCTCGACAGCCGAGCGTTGAAAAACGATCTGATCGAGACGTTCGAAGAATGGCTGCCGCAACAGGCCGATGGGACGACGGTGGTCTACGTCTTTATCGCCGGCCGCGGTCAGGTGGACCCGACGACCGGCGCGGTGTCCGTGATTCCGTTCGACGGCACGGCGGCGTCGTCCTCCAGGTTGTATTCGCTGCGCCGCTTGCAGGAAGCGTTGACCAAGTTGCCGGCCCAGCGCGCGATTGTGATCGTCGACCTGTCGCTGGAGCACCCGCCGCTTCAAGACGGCGCCGATCCCTCGGCGCCCGTCTGGCCGCGCGACGAGCAGGGCAAGGAGCGGATCATGTGGATGGTCGGCAACCGGGCCGTTCAAGAGGCGCACCATTTCGATCTGGGTCAACACGGGCTGTTCACCTATTACGTGTTGAAGGGCCTTCACGGTGCCGCAGACGTAGACAGGGACGGGACCATCCTGGCGGGCGAACTGTGTATGTATGCCAAGGGACAGGTCGGGAAAATGGCCCGCGAACAGTTCGGCAACGCCCAAGAGCCCCTCTGCGTGCCGGGGCCGGGGCAGGGGGCGATGGTGCGGCTGCAGCCCGTCGCCAAGCTCAAATGACTGTCTGTCTTTTCCCTTGAGGCATTGGAAAACCCCGTGTTAGGGTAGGGCCTCTTCTTTCCCGCACAAGCCGGCGTAGCTCAGTTGGTAGAGCAGCGGTTTCGTAAACCGCAGGTCGCCCGTTCAATCCGGGTCGCCGGCTCCAGTTACCACTTAGTTCACATACGTGAATGGGCGACATGAGGGGATTCGAAGGGGATGTGTCCCCTTCGTGGGGATGGTACAAGGGGGCTGGCCCCCTTCGTAGGAATCGGTGAGGCAGGTTTCAGAGCCGAACCGATGACAGGTCGCCCGTTCAATCCGGGTCGCCGGCTCCAGTTCTTTCCAAGAAATTTGAGGGGTTTGTGGTTTAGTAGAGGGCAAGGGACTCGGGGTATAAGCCTCTATCGTGGAAGCGACAAGGCAAATTTCGGGTTGAATAATTCGTCTGATCCTACACTGATTCAACCTTAGGTATCATTGGGAGAAGATATGATCATCCTACAGTTAGCCGGTTGGTTGGTTCTTTCGTGCGTGTTGATGTCCTTTATCGAACACCAAGTGCATGCCAGACTTATGCACAGGCGCAATTACTTCAGCGACCGGTCTGCAAAATACAAGCGAGTATTTGAGGCTCACGCCATGGTCCACCACAAGGACTATTCAAAAATATTCAGCGACGAGCCGGTCCCGGTTGGTGAAGATCAAGAGATTCGTTTAACGGTTCGCA
>DATELB010000191.1:0-3642 GCA_035277085.1 Nitrospira sp.
AGGACGTCAAGAGCACTGCGATGGACATCAGGAGGCGGCTCGCACGAGCAGGTCTTGAAAGCTTCCTGAAATGCACAGGCGGCAAAGGCTTGCACATTGTCGTGCCGCTGGCCCCCGCGCACCGTTGGGACGAAGTCAAAAACTGGGCCTCCGCCTTTGCGCATGCCATGGTCGAAGAGGCGCCGGACAAATACGTCGCCACCATCACGAAATCGAAGCGCAAAGGGAAAATCCTCATCGATTATTTCCGTAACGATTATACGGCCACCGGTATCGCCGGCTACTCGCTGCGCGCGCGGCAGGGAGCGCCTGTCGCCGTCCCGCTTGAATGGCGCGAACTGTCACGACTCCACCGCGCCGACCAATTCGACATGAAGGCCGTTCTCAAAAGACTGCAGGCAAAAGCGCTCCAAGAGGCGCTGCCGAAACAGCGGTTGCCGAAGTCAGCGGCAGAAAGGATACACAAGCATGGCCGCAACAAAACATCTGTTCCCGATGGAAGCATTGCTCGTCGGGCGATTGCCTGAGGGCAAAGAATGGCGATACGAACCGAAATGGGACGGATTTCGCTGCCTCGCCCTCAAGCGCCAGCGCGGTGTGACGTTGCGGTCGAAATCCGGAAAATCGCTGGAAAGATATTTCCCCGACATCGTCGGGGTTCTCCAAAAGCTGCCGGCGAAGCAGTTCGTCCTCGACGGAGAGTTATTGGTCAGAGGGGCCGGCGGGTATTCCTTTTCCGATCTTCAGATGCGGCTGCACCCGGCCGCAAGCCGGGTCAAGATGCTTGCGCAGGAGCAACCGGCGACGTTCGTGATCTTCGACATCCTGGAGACCGACAAAGGCGCGAATGTCATGTCTGCGCCGTTCTCGAAGCGCCGCCAGGAGCTGGAACATTTTTATAGGCAGCACTGTTCAAAAGAAACAGCCATCACGCTGTCGCCGCAGACCGACTCCGTCGCGGAAGCCATGAAGTGGCTGGATTCGCCCGGTTGGTACATCGACGGCATCGTTGCCAAAAACAGCACGGCTGTCTATGCGCCTGGGGAACGGGTGATGCAGAAATACAAAGCGATTCGAACGGCAGATTGCGTGGTGGGAGGTTTTCGGTATGCCAAGGATTCACACGAGGTCGGCTCGCTGCTTCTCGGCCTCTATGACAAAGAAGGCCGTCTCAATCACGTCGGCTTCACGTCGGCCATCGCCAAGGCCGACAAGCCATCGCTGACCAAGACACTTGAGACGCTCATTCATGAACCGGGGTTCACCGGCACGGCTCCGGGAGGACCGAGCCGGTGGTCGACCGAACGGTCAACGCAATGGAAGCCGCTGTCACCGAAACTGGTCGTGGAAGTCAGTTTCGATCATGTCACCGACGATCGCTTCCGCCATGGCACCAAATTACTCAGGTTTCGTCCGGACAAAGCACCGAGGCAATGCACCATGGAGCAACTGCAGTAATTCGGCGTTCCCGGCCTTACCTGGCGGCCTTCTCTGTCCGCCGCCTTATGACCCTTTCCTGCCAAACAACTTTTCTCCTGCAATCAATCCCAGAATCAGTGTGGCGACGAAAATCGCCAAAAAGATAAAGAACAGGATCTTTGCGATCTCCGCCGAATCGGCAGCGATGCCGCCATAGCCCAGGGCCGCGGCAATCAGAGAGATGATGAAAAAAATCAACGACCACCTCAGCATATTCGCCTCCTTTCGTATCGGGTCATAGCGAGGCCTCTCAATTCAGCCCTGTAGATGCTGCAATGTCGGCGCCTAACCCTAAGTAACGGAAATTCCTCACATCCTGATTGTTGCCGATGAGACACTTTGTCTCGATAAGAGCTGCGATATCCCTCTTGTGAGGAATTGAAGACGTGACGGAGAGAGCCTAAGGTGCGTACCTTATGATCAACGTTCTAATCGTCGACGACCACCCTGTGATGCGGGAACTCCTCAGGCAGGTGTTGGAGACATATTCGGACGTCTCCATCGCTGCCGAGGCGATAAACGGTGAAGACGCCGTCAGGCATGCCGCCCGATTGCAGCCCGCTGTCGCAATCGTCGACATCCACTTGCCCATGATGGATGGGATCGAAGCGACCAAACAGATCAAATTGCGGAGCCCCGGCACCGTCGTCATTGGCTTGACCGCGGGGGAGCCGGACGAACGAGACATGGCCATGACTTCGGCAGGCGCAAGCTCCGTGATCAACAAGGCAGATGTGGTGCGCAGTCTCTATCCTGCCATCGTCGATGCCGTAAGAAATCTCAAAGCGGCGATTTGAGGCCCCCCATGTCCCCGGCTGGCATCGCCTGGCCCATTCCCCAGACATGTTGTCTCGCGGTACATTCGCTCGGCGCGGATTCTCCCTAGGGCGTTCGTTCTTCCATGGGCAGCACGCACCGCGCTTCGGCTGGGGTAAGCCCCGCCGCGGAGGCCGGACCGGAGAGTGATCGGCGTCGGACAGCCTGCACTCTGCCAGACAATCTTTCCGTGCCGTACAACCGCTGGCGAACGGACCCTCCAAGGAACCGAAGCATGTCCTCAGGCCTGTGCGGAGGTCCACGCGCTTAAGCAGGCGAACAGGTCCGAAAAATTCCTGTGTGTTGAAGGTCTGTGTCTTGCACCAGACATTTCAGGCCGATGAACAAGTGGTACGCCCAAGCAAAACAGCTATGGCCAGTCCTCAAAGCGGCGGCCGCCGACTGGAGCCGAGACCGTGCTCCGCGTCTTGGGGCGGCGCTCGCGTACTACACCATCTTTTCGATGGTTCCTCTGCTTATCGTCATCATCGGAGTCATCGGTCTTGTGTTCGGCCAGGAAGCGGCGCAGTCCGCGATCATGGGTCAAATCAGCAATCTGATCGGGCCGCAAAGCGCAGCCGCCATCAAAGATATGCTTCATCGCGCCGACCAGCCATCGTCCGGCATCGTCTCCACGATCATCGCAACCGTCACCCTCCTCGCGGGAGCAGCAGGGTTCTTCGGACAGCTCAAAGACGCCCTCAATACGGTCTGGGGCATCGAGCCGAAGGGAGGCAGAGGCATCTGGGGAATCCTGAAAGACAACTTCCTGTCTTTTGCCACTTTGCTCGGAACAGCCTTTCTTCTGCTCGTGTCTTTGGTCCTCAGCACAGCGCTCGCCGCATTCGGCAAATGGTTCGGCAATCTGTTGCCGCTTCCGGAGACGGTGCTCCAGATATTTAACGTGCTTCTGTCGTTCGCGGTCATTTCCGGACTGTTTGCCTTGATCTTCAAGGTGCTCCCTGATGCCCATATCGCCTGGCGTGATGTCTGGATCGGCGCGGTTCTCACGTCGGCGCTGTTCACGATCGGGAAATTCGCCATTGGTCTCTATTTGGGCAAAAGCAACGTCGCAAGCAGTTACGGAGCGGCAGGTTCTCTCGTTCTGGTGTTGGTGTGGGTCTATTACTCCGTTCAAATCCTCCTGTACGGCGCCGAATTCACACAAGTGTATGCCAATTGGATGGGGCAGCGGATCCAGCCGACCGACGAGGCGAACACCGTCAATACGGCCAAGGCCGCGCCGACACCGGCCCCACGGGGGGCGTCTAAAAACGATGACAGGAAGGATGAACGAAAAACCGCAGGCGCGTCGCGTGGCCGCCGCCGCGTGCTGATTGCAGCCGT
>DATELB010000192.1:0-9916 GCA_035277085.1 Nitrospira sp.
GGCGACATGATCGACATTGACACCGAGTCGGGCCACAATAGACCTCCGGTTGGTTGGCGACGAGGGAATCGGAATTGAGCGAGGACGTGCGGTCGCCGCTGTTGTAACAGAAAGCTCTTCCGAGGGGCAAGGCTCCGGCTCTCGGGCGCTGGCGCATCGAGACGCGTGCGGAACCCCGCTGAATCACAAGATAATTTGACTCTACGGTATGCCGCAATTACAATAGGCCTCCATCGCACAGGGTAGGTCATTTCTCCCCCGGCTTGAAGGGTTCGACAGCGCACGGTCATGGGATTGTCAGATAATTTTTACCGGCTCAAGCGGCTCCCCCCGTACGTCTTCGCTCAGGTTCAGAGCCTTAAACTTGAAGCCCGCCATCGAGGGGAGGACATTATTGACTTCGGCATGGGCAACCCTGATCAGCCCACGCCCAGCCACATCGTCGACAAGATGATCGAGGCCGCCAGGAAAGGCAAGAACCACCGGTACTCTGCCTCGCGCGGCATTACCAAACTGCGGCATGCGATTGCCGCGTGGTATCAGCGCAACTACGACGTCGAACTTGATCCGGAAACCGAAGCCATCGTCACGATCGGCTCCAAGGAAGGTCTCGCCCATCTGTCTCTGGCCATGATCGGCCCTGGCGATGTGGTGCTCACGCCCACGCCGACCTATCCGATTCATATGTACAGTTTTATCATCGCCGGCGGAGAAGTACGCGGCATCGAGCTGCGTCAGGACAGCGACTTTTTCGACGATCTCCAGCGGGTGTACCGGCAGACGCTCCCACGGCCCAGAATTCTCGTCATTAATTTCCCGCACAACCCAACGACAGCTATCGTCGATCTCGAGTTCTTCAAAAAAATCGTGGCGTTCGCGAAAGAGCACCATGTCATCGTCATCCATGATCTGGCCTACGCCGATCTGGTCTTTGACGGGTATCGAGCGCCGAGTTTTCTTCAAGTCCCCGGCGCCAAAGACGTCGGTGTGGAGTTCTACACGCTCTCCAAGGCCTATAACATGCCGGGTTGGCGCGTCGGCTTCTGCGTCGGCAACCGGGAGGTCGTGGGAGCGCTCGCGAAGATCAAGAGTTATCTCGACTACGGAATTTTCCAGCCGTTGCAGATCGCGAGCGTCATCGCACTCAATGGGCCTCAAGAGTGCGTCAAAGAAACGGTCCAGCGGTATCAGAAACGACGCGATGTCCTGGTCGGCGGCTTGAATCGGATCGGGTGGAACGTTAATAAACCGCTCGCCACGATGTTCGTCTGGGCTAGAATCCCTTTGCCTTATCGACACATAGGTTCGCTCGAGTTTTCGAAGCTGCTGCTGCGCGAGGCCAAAGTTGCCGTCTCTCCGGGCATCGGGTTTGGCGAGGGCGGCGACGAATATGTGCGCTTCGCGCTCGTAGAGAACGAGCACAGAACCCGCCAGGCGGTTCGAGGAATCAGGAAGGCTTTGAAGCTCGACGGGGGAGAGGAATGATTTCGAGGATCGGCGTCGGCGTGGTGGGCTTCGGCACGGTCGGTACCGGCGTCATCAAAATACTGCTGGAAAATGCAGGATTGATCCGCCGGCGCGTGGGCGTGCCCATTGAGCTCGTTCGCGTCGCGGATCTGGACGTGGTCAGGGACCGCGGAATCACGCTCGCGCCGGGCGTGCTCGTGAAAGACGCCAAGCAGGTATTGACCGATCCCGCCGTCGACATCGTCGTCGAACTGGTCGGCGGCTGTGATTTTGCCAAACGCTTGATCCTGGATGCCATTGCCGCCGGGAAAACGATCGTCACGGCAAACAAGGCCATGCTGGCGCTTCATGGGGAAGAAATCTTCGCCGCCGCGTCCCGAAAGGGCATTGACGTTGGATTTGAGGCGAGCGTAGGCGGCGGCATTCCCGTCATCCATGCGTTGAAGGAGGGATTGGCGGCTAACACCATCCAGTCCATCTACGGCATCATCAACGGCACCTCCAACTACATTCTTTCTCGAATGACGAATGAAGGCCGGGGATTTGTGGACACCTTGAGCGAGGCACAGAAGGCGGGATACGCCGAGGCCGATCCGACGTTCGATGTGGCCGGCACCGACAGCGCGCACAAGTTGGCAATTCTCGTGAATTTGGGATTCGGCACGCCGGTCAATTTCAAAGATCTCTACACGGAAGGGATCACACACATCACCGAGCACGATATTGCCTATGCAAAGGAGTTCGGCTACACGATCAAGTTGTTGGGCATTGCCAAACTCATCGAGGGCGACGTGGAGGCCCGCGTGCATCCGACGATGTTGGGCGCAGATTCCCCGCTAGCAAAAATCGAGGGAGTGTACAATGCCATTCAGTTGACCGGCGATGCGGTCGGCGACGTCGTGTTGAGCGGCCGGGGAGCGGGAGACCTGGCCGCCGGCAGCGCCGTCGTCAGCGACATCATCGCCGGAGCCCGCAATCTGCTTAACGGTGGAGCGGGCCGTGTACCTCCGGCGTCCTTCCAGCCTCAGGAACGGCGACCCCTCCGCATACGGCCGATGGAAGAAATACGCTCGCTCTATTATTTGCGTTTCATGGTGACCGATCGCCCCGGCGTACTGGCCCAAATCGCGGGTGAGCTGGGACGCTACGGCATCAGCATTGCCTCGATGCTGCAGAAGGGAAGGCGGGAGGGACAGACCGTTCCGATCGTCATCAAAACCCACAGCGCAAGAGAACGCGAAGTGCAGACCGCTCTCGGCCAGATCAACCGCATGCCGTTCATGTCCGAGCCGGCGACCTTGATCCGAATCGAGGGCGAGGACGAGTAAAGGCCATGAGCTGGCGCGGCGTCATCGAAGAATACAGAAAATTTTTGCCGGTCAGCGACCGCACACCGGTCATCACGCTGCAGGAGGGGAACACTCCGCTGATCCGCGCGTCTCGGTTGGCCAAGCGAATCGCTCCACGCATCGATCTGTATCTGAAGTTCGAAGGTGCGAATCCCACCGGGTCGTTCAAGGATCGCGGGATGACCATGGCGATGTCCAAGGCCGTTGAGAACGGCGCACGGGCCGTAATATGCGCGTCGACCGGGAACACGTCCGCGTCGGCCGCTGCCTACGGAGCGCGGGCAGGGCTTCCCGTGTATGTCCTGATTCCCGCCGGGAAAATCGCCCTCGGCAAGCTGTCGCAAGCCATGATGCACCAGGCCACCGTGATTCAGATCGATGGGAACTTTGACCAAGCGCTTTCGATTGTGAAAACGCTGTCTGCAGCGCATCATATCGAGCTCGTCAATTCAATCAATCCGTTCCGGATCGAGGGTCAAAAAACCGCAGCCATGGAAGTGTGCGATCAATTAGGGGATGCGCCCGCCGTGCATGTGCTGCCCGTGGGAAACGCCGGAAACATCACCGCCTACTGGAAAGGATACAAAGAATACCGCGCGGCTCACCAAACGACCCGGCTCCCCCGCATGATGGGCTTCCAAGCGGCCGGCGCCGCCCCGATCGTGCTCGGGCGTGTGGTTGAAAACCCGCAAACCGTCGCCACAGCAATCCGCATCGGGAATCCCGCCAGCTGGCAGGCCGCAGTGGAGGCGACGAAGGAATCCTCCGGCGCCATCGACTCAGTGACGGACGAGGAAATACTGCAAGCGTATGCAGCAGTCGCCGGCACGGAAGGCGTGTTTTGCGAACCGGCCTCCGCAGCCTCGGTCGCAGGGGTCATGAAGCTCAGCCGGCAGGGCGCGTTGCGCGATGGAGACACAATCGTGTGTACTCTGACCGGCCATGGTTTGAAGGATGCGGATACGGCCATCAGTATCTCGACCAAGCCCACAACGGTCCAAGCAACAACGGAGGACGTGGCTCGTCTGTTGAAGGTGTAGGAAGATGCGAGTGTATCCTCAATGAAATACGTGATTCTTCACGCCGAGGGAATGTCTGATCACCCCCGCCAGGAATTAGCCGGCAAGACTCCCCTGCAAGCCGCTTGTACTCCGAACCTCGACCGGTTGGCCGAACACAGCGAGTTGGGGCTGCTCACGGTCACGCTGGACAACGGGCGCCACGGGAGCGGCCTGACGGGGACCTCGATTCTCGGCTACGAAGCCAAAAAATATTACCAAGGGCCGGGACCGTTGGAAGCGGCCAGCTTGGGAGTGACGGTCGGCGAACACGACGTCGTGTACCGCTGTACGATGGTGACCTTAAAACCCGAAGGGCCGGCCGCTCTCAAGGGAGGGGCTGCCGACGTCAAGAAGCTCGGCCCGCACGTCCTCATGGATGATGCCACGGCAGGCCTCATTACGAGTGAGGAGGCGCGGGAACTCATCGACGCCGTCAATGAGGAACTCGGTTCAGAGATCATTCAGTTTTTCCCCGGCTCCGGCCATCGACATCTGATGGTGTGGGTCAACGGAAAGCCGCGGGCGGTGTGCGTTGATCCGCAATCGTTGGTCGGCCGTTCGATTCACGACTCATTGCCGGCCGGTGACGGCGCCGACATGCTGCGCAAGCTCATGGATGCGTCATTAATGATTTTACGCGATCACCCCGTAAACGAAGAGCGGCGGCAATCCGGGCAGAAACCCGCCAACTGCCTCTGGCTATGGGGCGAAGGCCGCGCGATTCCGAGGCCAAGCCTGTCGGAACGGTTCGGCATTCCCGGTGTGGTGGTGTCCTCAGGAGACGTCCACCGGGGCCTTGGCCTTCTGTCAGGCCTCGAGGCGGTCGATCCGTTTCGCTTGGCCGATCTTCGTGCGCATGCCAAGGTGGCCCTCGATGAATTGCAGAAAAAGGACTTCGCTTACGTGCACGTCGAGCTGCCGGACGAGGTCGTCTATGACCCCGACGTCAAGGCCAAGGTGCGCGCGATCGAGGCGGTAGACGGAGAATTTGTCGGTCCCTTCCTGGAGGGGATGGCCGCATTAGGCCCGTATCGATTGGTGACGATCAGCGATCCCGGCAGCGTCCATCAGAGCAACATGGGGCACGCGCACTGGCCCTATGCCTACCAGGACAGTTCTTCAAAGCCCACTGCCGGCAAAGGCAGACGCTTTACCGAGGCGGACGCGAAGGCCCTGGCCGGCGCGCCGCGCGATGCCACGAAGTTCGTCGTTCGGCTCTTCGCGAAAGGCTCCTGATCGTGGCGCTCATCGTTCAGAAGTATGGAGGGACGTCCGTTGGGTCCATCGAGCGGATCCACCGTGTCGCGGACCGCGTTCAGGAAGCGGTCAAGGAGGGCCACCGGGTCGTCGTCGTGCTGTCGGCGATGAGCGGTGAAACGGACCGATTGATGAAGCTGGCCCACGAAGTGGCCGCCCTTCCGGATGAGCGCGAGCTGGACATGCTGCTGTCGACAGGGGAACGAGTCACGATTGCGTTACTGGCGATGGAGCTCCGGGGACGCGGAGTGGACGCACGCTCGTTCACGGGACGCCAGGTCGGCATCATGACCGATACCGCCCACACCCGGGCGCGGATTACTCGGGTCGCCGCGGAACGCCTGCGCGAGGCGCTCGAGCGGGGCGTTGTGCCGGTCGTGGCCGGCTTTCAAGGGATCAATGAGCACTCGGACGTCACCACCTTGGGACGTGGCGGATCGGACCTGACGGCGGTGGCGCTGGCGGGGGCCTTGAAAGCCGATCGGTGCGTCATCTTTACGGATGTGGACGGGGTCTATACCACAGATCCCAACATCGTCCCGACGGCGCGGCGAATCGACAAGATTGCGTATGAAGAGATGCTCGAAATGGCAAGTCTCGGCGCGAAGGTGCTGCAAAGCCGCTCCGTCGAGTTCGCCGCCAAATATAATGTGCCATTGGAGGTCAACTCGAGCTTCAAAGAAGGAAAGGGAACAATGGTGAAACGCGAGGACGCTGACATGGAGGCCGTCGCCGTTTCCGGCATTACCGGCGATCGCAATCAGGCGAAAATTACGCTCGTCGGCGTGCCGGACAAGCCGGGCATCGCCGCGCGCCTGTTGGGCCCGGTGGCCAAGGCCAATATACTGGTGGACATGATCATTCAGAACGTCAGCCATGAAGCGCTGACCGATTTTTCGTTCACGATTCCGCGCATCGACGTCAAAAAGGCGATGCCGATCATTGACGACACCGCGAAGGACATTGGCGCCAAGTCAGTCTCGGTGACAGAAGCCATTGCGAAGGTCTCGCTGGTCGGCGTCGGCATGCGCTCCCATTCGGGCGTCGCGGCTAAAATGTTCGACGTCTTGTCCCACGAAGGCGTCAACATCATGATGATCAGCACCTCGGAGATCAAAATCTCCTGCGTCATCGATGAGAAGTATATGGAACTGGCCATGCGCGCCCTGCATGCCGCGTTCGGACTCGATCAGGCTCCTGCCGGCAGGTGACGGCCGCGCACTGATTACACCCTCGACAGGCTTGGCCTCCGCCTGTTACCCTCTGCCCCATGGCTAAATCTCGGTCACGGGCTCGTCGTAAATCGCCATCCAAGGCCGCATTGTCGGCTCCCCCGCCGGCGCCTGCCTCCCTCGAAATCTATGACACGACCTTGCGCGATGGCGCCCAGGCTGAAGACGTCAGTTTTTCGGCGGATGACAAAGTCATGGTCGCCAGGCGCTTGGACGAGTTGGGCGTCCAATTCATCGAAGGCGGCTGGCCGGGCGCCAATCCCAGGGACATCGAATTCTTTCGCATGATCAAGGAAACGCCCTTGACGCAGGCGACGGTCGTGGCCTTCGGCTCCACGAGAAAAGCCAGCAATCCCGTCCAAAAGGACGCGAACATTCAGGCGCTTCTGCAGGCCGAGACCAAGGTCATTACGCTCTTCGGAAAGAGTTGGTCCCTGCACGTGACGGATGCCCTGGGCATCGCGCTGAAGACGAACCTTGAGCTCATCGGCGACTCAGTCGCCTATCTCAAATCGAAACACCGCCGGGTCTTTTATGATGCGGAGCATTTCTTCGACGGTTACAAGACCAATCCCGAGTATGCCCTCGAAACCATCAGGCGGGCGGTCGAAGCCGGCGCGGAACGCGTCATTTTGTGCGACACGAACGGCGGCACGATGCCCTGGGAGATCCGAAATATCTGCCGCGTCGTCCAGGAGGAATGTCCGGTGCCGCTCGGCATTCACGCCCACAACGATTGCGAAATGGCGGTCGCCAATTCATTGGTCGCCATCGATATGGGAGTCGTGCAAGTGCAGGGCACGATTAACGGAATCGGCGAGCGTTGCGGCAATGCCAACCTCTGTTCGATTATTCCCAATCTGCAGCTCAAGATGAAACGCCCCGCGTTGGCAGAACGGCTGAACCATTTGAAAGAAGTATCGGGCTTCGTGACTGAAATCGCCAACTTAATGCCGAACAAACATCAGCCCTATGTAGGAGACTCCGCCTTTGCCCATAAAGGCGGCGTGCACATTCATGCCGTTCTCAAAAATCCCGCCACCTATGAGCATGTGGTGCCCTCGCTCGTCGGCAATCGCCAGCGGATGCTGGTGTCGGATCACGCCGGTCGGAGCGGATTGCTTGAAAAAGTTGAAGCGTATGGCATCAAGCTGGACAAGAACCATTCCAAGGTTCAGGAATTGATGGCTACGCTGAAGGAACGGGAGAACGAGGGCTATCAGTTCGAAGGCGCGGAAGGCTCGTTCGAGTTGCTGATGCGAAAGGCGATGGGAACCCACAAACCGTCGTTTCAGCTGTTGGGTTTTCGTGTGATTGTCGAGAAAAAACAACAGGACGGGCGTTCGGTATCCGAGGCGACTGTCATGGTCAAGGTTGGAGAGGCGGTGGAAGAGGCCGCCGCGACGGGCCCGGGGCCTGTCAGTGCGCTCGACCATGCCCTTCGCAAGTCCTTGGAAAAGTTCTATCCTCAGCTGCGGGAAGTGAAATTGCTCGATTACAAGGTCAGGGTCCTCTCGGCGAACCGAGGGACCGAATCCAAAGTGCGTGTATTGATCGAATCCGGCGATCATAAAGATAAATGGGGAACCGTCGGCGTTTCCGAGAACATCATGGAAGCGAGTTGGCAGGCACTGGCGGACAGCATCGAGTACAAACTCTTGGCCTCCGACCGGTAGGCTGTGATCTCACCCCCTCAACAATAGTCCTTGACACCCTATCTAACCTCACGTAACTTATGGTAAAACTGCCTCCCGGAGACGGGCGCTTCGACGAAACGGCGTGGTTGGCGCAAGGGGGAAGAGCATGAGAAAGGCTGATATCGCAAACGAAATTTATAAGCAGGTCGGAATTTCCAAAAACGAAGCCGCCGATATCGTCGAACTCGTGCTGAACATGCTCAAAGCCGTGTTACAAAAGGGAGATTCCGTCAAAATCGCCGGTTTCGGCAACTTTGTCGTGAGAAGCAAGGGGGCAAGAAAAGGCCGGAACCCGCGAACCGGCGAAGAGATCGGCATCACGCCTCGCCGCGTCGTGACCTTTCGCCCAAGTCAAGTGTTTAAGAAATACGTCAACTCGTAACAGGTAGCACACCCGGAACAACTCCCGCCGCGAGGACCGGACCATGGGGAATGAGCCCCGGCTCGGCAGCAAAGTCTTTTACAAAATCGGCGAAGTCAGCCAGGTGACGAAGCTTCCAGCCTACGTTCTTCGATTCTGGGAATCCCAATTCCCGTTTTTGAAGCCGAAGAAAAGCCGGGGCAACCAACGTCTGTACGTTCGTAAAGACGTGGAGACGGTATTGGAAATCAAGCGCATGCTATACGAGGAAGGCCACACGCTTGAAGGCGTAAAGCGGTATTGGGCGCGTCGCGGCCGGGTCACGGGTCAGCGGATGAAGCCCAAGGAATTGGCGCAAAAATTGCGCGGCAATCTGCAAGCGATTCTGAAAATTCTGGACTCCCATTCGTGAAGAAGGTCGGTGTCGCACGGTTGCAATCGACCAGGCTGCGAGGCGACAATGAGCGTCGCAGCACAGGACTATCAAACACGTCGGGGCGTGGCGCAGCCCGGTAGCGTACTCGCTTGGGGTGCGAGTGGTCGGCCGTTCAAATCGGCTCGCCCCGACCAATTTTCAACCATGCCACATGGTTTGTATGAGCTGCTCCGGAGCAGCTTTTTTTATGCCTGAGGCACGACCCCACATTCTGGTGACCAATGACGATGGGATCCATTCCATCGGATTAAAGTGCCTTGCCAAGGCCTTGCGGCGCGTCGGAGAGGTCTGGGTCGTTGCGCCGGACCGGGAACGCACGGCGGTTGCCCACGCTGTCACGTTGCACAAGCCCTTGAGAGTCCATCACATCGATAAGAGGGTCTATGCAGTGAACGGGACTCCGGTGGACTGCGTGAACCTTGCCCTGTTGAATATCCTGCCGACTCGCCCGCGTCTTCTGGTGTCGGGCATTAATAAGGGTGTGAATCTCGGCGACGATGTGTTGTATAGCGGCACCGTGTCCGCGGCTGTGGAAGGCACGATTCTAGGCATCCCCTCGATGGCGGTGTCGCAGGAGGGACGGGATGAGTTTCACTTTTCGACCGGAGCCGAGTATGCCGTCCGCGTCGCCCGATTGATCTTGCAGAGGGGCCTTCCCGAAGAGACCCTCATCAATCTGAACATTCCCAACCGCACCGCCGAGGCCGTGACCGGCGTCAGAGTCACTTGCCTGAGCCGGCGGCGGTTTGATAATCCCATCATCGAGAAAGTCGATCCTCACGGCCGGAGCTACTTCTGGATCGCGGGGACGCGCATATCATGGAGCAGAAACAAGGATGCGGACCATGAGGCCATTGCGGAAGGCGCCGTCTCCCTCACGCCTCTTCACCTCGACAGCACCAACTATTCCGTCCTCGATCAGTTGCGGACCTGGGAGCCGGCCCTCCGCCGGCGGCGCCCGGCGCTCAAGGCACGCAAGCCGCGGTAAGAGAACATGGGCAGTCTGATCGAAACGGTCATTACGCTCCTGAGCCGGTTCGTCATCAACACGATTTC
>DATELB010000193.1:0-3598 GCA_035277085.1 Nitrospira sp.
CCATCACACGTTCCATGATCGCAGGGCAGGGGGCTGCGTTGGTTGGCAGCACCATTGCACTGGCCTGCCGTCTTGCCGTCGCCCACTTCCTTGGGGATCAACTTCCTTACGTGACCTTTTTCGCGGCCATTGCGTTTGCGACGTGGTATGGAGGCTTGGCCGCCGGATTGACGGCGACCGTGCTGGGAGGGCTCGGAGCGGTTTGGTTTTTCATTCCACCGCGCTTTTCATTCCACGTCAGTGATGTCTCCCAACAAGTCGGCATATTCATCTATGCCGCAGCCGGCCTGACATTCCTGGCGTTTGGTCATGCCATGCAGAGGGCACGGCAACGCGCCGAGGAGCTCGCAAAGGGCCTGTGTGTGACCGAAGAGCGGCTGGCGTTGGCACAGCAGTCGTCGAACATCGGCTCGTTCGACTGGAATCTGGAAACAGGGGTCAATACATGGAGCCCCGAGCTGTATGCCATGTATGGGCTCACGCCGGCGGACTTCGGCAACACCCAAGCGGCATGGGAGCGCTACGTCCATCCGGACGATCGAAACATGATGGTTCAAGCCGTCGACCAGTCGCGAGCGAGCGGCGATGCGGAGGACCGGGAGTTCCGCATCGTCAGACCGAATGGCGAAATCCGCTGGCTGGTCGGCCGTTGGCGGTGGATCCGGGATTCGTCAGGGCGACCGGTGCGTCTGACCGGAGTGAATTTCGATATCACCGAGCAGAAACGGACTCAGGAGGCCCTCCGCCACAGCGAAAGCGAGTTGTCGGAGTTCTTCGAGAATGCGACTCTCGGCATTCATTGGGTGGGGCCCGACGGAATCATCCTCCGCGTCAATCAAGCCGAGCTCGACCTTCTCGGCTACAGCCGTGAAGAGTACGTCGGCCGTCCTATCGCCGAGTTTCACGTCGATCAACCGGTCGTCAACGACATTCTTCGCCGCCTTTCCTGTGGGGAAACTCTCCGCGAGTATTCGGCCAGACTTCGATGCAAGGACGGGTCGGTGCGCGAGGTGCTGATTAATTCAAATGCGCGGTTTGAAGACGGCCAATTCGTCCACACTCGATGCTTCACCCGCGACGTGACCGATAGAAAATCGGCGGAAGAACGGCTTCGCCAAAGCGAGGCCATCGCGCGTGCGATCTTTGAGTCGTCGCTCGACCCCTTGATCACGATGGATGAAGACGGACGGATTCTGGACTTCAATCCGGCCGCCGAATCGACGTTCGGGTACAGCAAGTCCCAGGCCGTCGGACGGATGTTTACCGATCTGATCCTGCCGCCGCAGTGGCGGGAGCGGTACAGACAAGGCCTGCGGCGCTACAGTGAGACGGGCGAAGCCATGGTGCTGGGACGAAGAACCCAGATGCCCGCTTTGCGGGCCGACAGAACGGAAATCCCCGTGGAATGTTCCATCACGGCGACACGCCGACAGGGAGTTCCGCCGTTCTTCACGGTTTACCTGCGGGATATTTCAAACCTCTTGCGGTCCGAGCGCGTCACCGCGCATCTGGCGGCGATCGTGACGTCGTCGGATGACGCCATCATCAGCAAGGATCTCACCGGTATCATCACGAGTTGGAACCAGGCGGCGGAACGGCTTTTCGGCTATCGGGCCGATGAGATGATCGGCCAACCCGTCCTGAAATTGATCCCGAGCGACCGGCAGGACGAAGAACGGCGCATTCTGGAAAAAATCTCGCGGGGCGAGACCATCAAGACGTACGAAACAATCAGACGCCGCAAGGACGGCACGGACGTCCATGTGTCTCTCACGATTTCTCCTCTGTTGGACGGACAGGGAAAGGTGATCGGCGCGTCCAAAATCGCACGCGACATCAGCGAGCGCGTCGAACAGGAGCAGGTGCTGGCCCAAAACAGGGAACGGCTGCGTCAGGCCTTGCAATACCAGGAGGCCATCGTCACCAACATGGGCGAGGGGCTCTACACTGTCAACCGGCAGGGCCATCTCGTCTCGATGAACCACGCCGCCGAAACACTGTTCGGTTGGACCAAGGAAGAGCTGCTCGGGCGGAACATGCACGACCTTACCCATTACAAGCATCCGGACGGCAGGCGGTTTCCGGCCGAGGACTGTGCGGAACGTCGAGTTTTCGCGACTGGCGCGGCCCTCCTGAACCATGAAGACGTGTTCATCCGTAAAGACGGCAGTTGTTTTGACGTCGTCTACAGTGCGGCGCCCATGTGGTCGGGCGACGAAGTGACCGGTCTCGTCGTGGTCTTCCACGATGTCACGGAACAACGACGGGCCGAGCAAGCCCTTCGGGACCGCGATCGAGCGCTCACGGCTGCCAACGACGAGCTCACCGGCCAGAAAGCCGGTCTCGCCGAAGCCAACCGGGAGCTCCAGAGCTTTTCATATTCGGTCTCGCACGACCTGCGGGCGCCGTTGCGCACCATCGATGCCTACGTGCGCATCGTCGAAGAGGACCACGGCCCCCGCTTGAACGCCGAGGTGCGGCGTTGTCTGGGGATCATCAGCAAAGCCGCCGGCCAGGCCGGCGAGCTCATCGACGATCTGCTCGAATTTTCCCGGCTGGGCCGCATCGGCATCGATTTCCGGCCGACCAACATGGCGGAAATCGCCCGGGAGGCGGCTGATGAACTGTCGCTGACGCAGAGCCGGCAGAACATCGACCTCCGGATCGGCGATCTGCCTCTCTGTCACGGCGACTGGCGGCTGTTGAAGCTCGTGTGGACGAATCTTCTCTCCAACGCGTTCAAGTTCACCCGGGGACGCCCGCTCGCGCACATCGAGGTCGGCTGGCTCCCTGATGACCGCCAACCCGATGCCTGCGTTTATTACGTCAAAGACAACGGCGTGGGATTCGACATGAAGTATGTGCACAAGCTCTTCGGTGTGTTTCAGCGCCTCCATCTGAAGGATGAATTCGAGGGCACCGGTGTCGGCCTCGCCATCGTGCAGCGGATCGTCCAACGGCATGGCGGACGGGTCTGGGCCGAAGGCAAGATCGACGGCGGCGCCACGTTCTTTTTCTCCCTACGAAAGGCGATGCGATGAGAGATGACATGGACATTCTGCTGATCGAGGACAACGCGCAAGACGTCGAGATCACCTTGCGGGCCTTTCACAAGCATCACATCACAGGCAAGGTTCACGTGGTGCGGGACGGCGAAGAGGCGCTGGAGTGCTTGTTCTGCACGGGCCGTTATGCCGATCGAAGCCTCTGCCACAACGCGAGACTCATCTTGCTCGATCTCAAATTGCCCAAGGTCGACGGGCTGGAGATCTTACAAAAGGTCAAAGTCGATCCGCGGACAAAGCACATACCGGTCGTGGTGCTCACCTCCTCCAGGGAAGAGCAGGATGTGGAGAGAAGCTACAGTTATGGCGTGAACAGTTACGTCGTCAAGCCGGTCGATTTTCCCCAGTTCAGCGATGCGGTGCGGCAGCTGGGGCTGTACTGGATGACGCTAAATCAGGCGCCGGCGGAACTATCTGTCTGAACATCAACGGACCTCGGAAGGAGAGCAGGCTATGGCAACGTTGCGTCTCTTGATTGTCGAAGATGATACGACCGATGCGGAACTGGCCATCCGCGAGCTGCGGAAGAACGG
>DATELB010000194.1:0-6829 GCA_035277085.1 Nitrospira sp.
GGCAGGCGGAACTGCGTGCCGTCGGACAGCAGGGCACCGTTTACGACCTCTTTCAACGGATCGTACAGCAACACTTCGATGGAGCCGGCCGCCTTCATCTCATTGACCGTCGGTCGTTCCTCCCTCGGGGGCATCGGCAGATCCAGCCGATACGGCACCGTAAAAGATTTGCCATCCGTGACATTGATGATGACGTCGGGTTTGATCAGGGGGAGATCGGACACGCGGCGTCCATGCACCCGCACATGGTCGCCCGGCTGAATGGTCTTCGTGAGGTCTTGGGCGGCCCTGAGCGTAATGTGCATCTGCGAGCCGTCCTGCAACAGCAAGCCGTTGACGTCGCCTCGCGCATTCAACAAATAGCGGTCAACGATCCCGTCGGCAACCGGAGGTTTGTCCATCGAGGGAGGATCGAGCACAGGCACGGACAAACCCTGCTCGGAGGGCATGTCCTGGCCATGCGACACGAGGCCGCCAGCGGTGCCTATCAAAAGCAGTCCCATGAAAAACAGAGTTGGTAGTCGTCGGTGTGGCATTCCGTCAGCGTTCTCCACTCTTGCTATTCTGAAAGAACTGCTTGCCGCACATCAAGGTCAAACAGCAGCATGGTGTGAGACTATCACGGGACGCCCGTCGTGTCGTTCGTCAGTCAACCTGGACATCGCGGCCGGTTGTGCGCCAGGCAATCGCCGCGGCGCTGATCAGGAACAATGACGCCAACAGAAATGGCGCCCCGGGCATATGCCATCCTGCACCGGCACCGACGAAGAACGCGAAGACTTGAGTGAAGAGTCCTGGACCGATCATCCCAGTCACCCCGTTAATGCTCGCGATCGCTCCTTGCAGTTGACCCTGCTCGGCTGGACTGACCCGCCGGCTCATCAGCGCCTGGGTCGCCGGCCCAGCCAGCCCCCAGAAGGCCATGATCGGAATCCCAAGGCAGAACATCCAGCCCTCCGGCGCGACGCCATAGATGAAAAATCCCGCCGCACCGCTGACCGATCCTGCCAGCAGCGTCCGGCGTTCGCCGAGCCGCGCCGTGATCGGCCGGATCAGCCCGCCTTGGACGATCATCGCCGCCACGCCGACACCGGCCATCATCAGCCCGACGCTTGCTGTCCCCCAGCCATAGCGATAGCCCGTGTACAGCACTGATGTGCTCGGGAGTACTGCATGGGCGAGATAGCCGAGGAACGCCACTGCGGCGAAGCCCAAGAGTTCATGGTGCGATCGGAGGAGAACGAGCGAGCCGACGGGATTCGCGCGACGCCAGCGGAACGTCATTCGGCTGTGCGGCGGTAACGATTCGGGGAGCACGAAGAATCCATAACAGGCATTCAACAGACTCAACGCCGCCGCGCCCCAAAACGGCAATCGTGGATCCACGGACCCGAGCCATCCGCCCAACGCCGGTCCGAACACGAACCCGGCACCGAACACCAACCCGATCTTTCCGTAAGCCGCGGCCCGCCGCTCCACCGGCGTCACGTCGGCAATGTAGGCGCCGGCCGTACTGAAGCTCGAGGACGCCATCCCGGAAATCGACCGTCCGATGACAAGCCAGAGAACGTTCGGCGCCAGCGCCATGACGATGTAATCAAGGCCCAATCCCAAATTGGACAACAGCACCACGGGCCGGCGTCCGTACTGATCGGAAAGGGCGCCCTGAATGGGCGAGCAGATAAACTGCATCAACGCCCAGGCCGTGCCCATAAAGCCATAGATCACCGCCGCCTGTGCCGTGTCGCCGGAAAGAAATTCTTCAACGAGCTTCGGTAACACCGGAATGATGATTCCGAACGACAGCATGTCCAGCAAAACCGTGATCAGAATGAAGAGGACTGCAGCGCGCCGAGGCGCGGTAATAGCCGCCGTGTCCGTCATGGCCGCGCATCCTAGCAGCTTGGGCCGACGGGCTGTCGAAGAAAGAGAGCCGGAGACCGCCTGGTCTCCGGCTTCTCGGATGGATGGAGAGCGGTTACTTGGCTTGAATCTGGAGCTGATATTGCGAGGTGCCGCTCTCAGTGGAGACCGTCAGCGGGATTGCGCCGGGCAGGAGGTTGGGCACCGTTGCTTCGACGGTCGTCGTGCTCACATATGTCCAGGCGTCGGTACTTTTCGCACCGAACGACACGCTGTGGAAGCAATGCTTCGTTCCGAAATTTTTGCCGCTGATCGTAATTTTCTGCCCCGGTTTGACCTGAACCGGCGTGACCGACGTAATCATCGGATGGGCCCGATAGTCGCAGCCCGCAGGCTTGGCGCCGGACGGCTGAGACGATTTGCCCTCGGCCATTGGAGCAGAAAGCAGGATTCCGACCAGACCGCCAACCAGCCAGAGACACGCCATGCGGTGCCGACTCGTCATCTGTTGTGTCATGTTCCGTCTCCTTCCTTGAGAAACAAAGGCCGCTTCCTCCAGAAAGTGTAGCAGAGCCACGAACACGTTCTGTGTAACTGTGCGATATGACACGTGGAGTTCGCGTCGCTGCCAGGCGGGCTTACGTAGCTTTGGCGAGCGTCGTTGCCGTCGGCAACTGTCTGCCGATCATGTGGTGAACGGCGCCGGCAACGAGATGCTGGACGATGTTATAGAAAATGATGGGAACCATGATGCGGGGAAACGAGGCGAGCGCAAGGGAGGCAAGCACGAGTCCGGTGCCGTTGTTGTTCATGCCCAATCCATACATAAGCGATATTCGTTCAGCCTCGTCAGTGTCGAACAGGCAGCTCAACCAATAGGCCGCGGAAAACGCCGCCACGCATAGGCCGGTGGTGATGCTCAAGGTCAGGGCTAAAAAATCAAGGTCGTGCTCGGCCACCGCTTTGGGCAGCGACACGGACGCATTCGAGTAGTTCAAGGTCAATAAGATGATGGAGTTGCCGAGCTTGATGTACGGCATGCCGGCCGCCAGCCGCGACTCGGGCACCACGAATCGCAGACCGAGCCCAAGCAACGACGGAAGGACGACCCAGAGCCCAAGGAACGCCGCCGAGCTATAGTGCGCCAAGTCGTGAAGCACCCGTTCGTACTCACGAGAGGCCATCTCACCGAAGACATAAAACACCATCGGCGTGACGAGAGGACTGAGGAATGTCGAGCAGAGCACCAGCCCCAGGCTCAACGCCAAATTCCCATTGGAATTTTGCGTCCAGGCGGTCGACGCACCGGCGATCGGCATGGCCGCCACCAAGGTCAACCCGACAAGAATGTGTTGGGCCTCCTCGGGATTGTGCCAAAACCGAAGTCCCACGGTTGTAATGACCGAAACATAGACGATCGGGACCAGCACGTTGGCCGCCAGTCCGGCGGCCAGCAGCGGGCCTTTCCGGAAAAACGTGCGCAGATGCGCGGTCTTCACTCCGAGCCCGGCGTTGAACATAAGAGTGGCAAGCAGGATCAACAGCAGGGATACATGAATGTCGGTCTTCCCAACAGTAATGTCGCCAAGCGTGACGTCTCTGGTCCATAACCCCGGTGCGGGCACAACCGCGGCCACGGCATACGCGCCGAGCAGAAACCAAAGGAAATGGCGATGGATGGCATGGGACAGGTGACGCGGCGTGGCCAAAGGAGTATGCATCATGAAGAGCGTATCGGAACGGCACGCCGGACGGAACGCGGAAAGACCGCAGTGGATACGGAAACTCCCCGCAGACTCCGGTTCTGTCTTTATGCTGTAATACGGGGGAACATGCAGACTCTTGAACACAAAATTCCGCCGCCGGTGGTGATGCTGGTCTTCGCCGGATCCATGTGGCTGCTGTCGACGTCTCAGTCGTCGATGGCCTTGGCGGTGCCCTGGCATAAGACCGTGGCAGTCACGATGTGGTGTCTCGGCGTCGGGATCGCTCTGGCGGGGGTATTCGAGTTTGGGCGCGCGAAGACGACCGTCAATCCACTCAACCCTGCGGCGGCGAGCGCGATGGTCACGTCGGGGATCTACCGGTACAGCCGAAATCCCATGTACGTCGGTCTGCTCTTGGCTCTGCTCGGATGGGCGCTGTGGCTTTCACATCTCCTCGCCTTTGCCCTCCTGCCGTTTTTTGTCCTGTACATCAACCGCTTTCAGATTGAGCCGGAGGAACGCGCCCTCTCGGTGAAGTTCGGAGAACAATTCAGGAATTATCGGAGTTCAGTTCGAAGGTGGCTGTAGGCGGATTGACGGCTCAACACGTCACGCTGGCGTGTCTCCGGCGGCTTCGCCGCCGGATTGCTCCGACACCAACCAGATAAAGGCCGGTTCAAATTCGCGGAACGCTTTCATGTGGTAGCCCCTGTTGCCGGCGCAGAGCTCGAGAAACGCCGCCCGGTCAAATCCGTCTTTCGGCCGGTTTAAGATCGCGACGCGATTCTCATGGGTCACGCCGAGGGACCCGAGGTCTCGTGCCAGCGTCCAGACGTCGGTGATGGTTGAATGGCTGCTCGCTTCCCGGCAGTCGATCAAGATACGAGTGATGTTTTCCCCTTTGCAGGCTGTCATGATCTGGCTCAACATTTCGCGGGTCTCGGCAACGTCCAACTCACCCCTGATGTCGGTTTTCATGAATTCCCGAATCGGAATGACTCGAACGTCGTACGCCATCTTCGGCCTGCTTGGCACCACCCACCGCCCACATCGCGGCTCGCTTCGAACAGGGACGTGAAAGCTTAAGAGCTCTATTAGGGAAGATCAAGAGCCACGTCAGTATTCGAATGCCACCTGATAGAGCGCCGGAACCATCTCGACGGCCAAGTGCTCGAGCGCGGCCTTCATCGGCGTCACGCTCTTCTCATAAGCGCGCCAATACAGCTCCTCGCTCTCCCAGATCGCGACGTTGATGAAATTGTACCGGCTCTCCGGCCGGAGACTTCGGTGGAATTTGCCACTGACGAAGCCCTTCTGCGCCGTGATGTTCGTCTTCACATCCTCCCACCATCGTACGAAATCAGCCTCTTTGCCTTTGGGGACAGAAAATACGTTGATCAATGTTACCGCCATTCCTGCATCTCCTTTTCTGCGGCCGTGCGAGCCGGTTACATCGCGGCCCCGCCCCCTGCCTGAATGGTGTCGCCGGTGATCCATCCGGCCTCGTCGCTGACCACGAAGGAAACGACATTGGCAATGTCCGCCGGCACGCCGAGCCGGCCCAGCGGGGACGCCTGAACGCCGATCGTACGGAATTGGGGATCGCTGAGCATGTCCGTTTCGGTATAGCCGGGAGAAACGGTATTGACCGTAATGTTCTTGCCGCCCAGCTCCTTTGCCGCCACCTTGGTAAAAAATTCGAGAGCCGATTTGCTCCCGCCGTACACGCTGATTCCTGGAAAGGCGACCTTCGTCGCGCCGGTGGAGATGTTCACGATACGGCCGCCATCCACCATGTGCTTCGCCGCCTCCTGCAACGCAAAGAATTGCCCCTTGGCATTGACGGCAAACATGCGATCGTATTCCTCTTCGGTTGTTTCAATGAGCGGTTTCGCCCAAAAAATACCCGCGTTGTTGATCAAAATGTCCAACCGGCCGAAGGCGCGTTTCGTTTCTTCAAATAACCGACGAATGTCCGACACCCTGCTCACGTCCGCCTGGATGGCCATGGCCTTCCCGCCTCGGCCCTTGATGCCGTCCACGACCTTTTCAGCCTCGCCGGCGGCTTTCGTGTAGTTGACGACAACCGCAGCGCCGTCCGCCGCTAGGCGTTCGGCAATTCCTCGTCCGATTCCGCGGGATGCTCCGGTCACGACCGCCACTTTTCCTTTGAGTGAACCCATGATGCCCTCCTTGTCTTCTTATGCCCATCGACCCTGCCGTTACCGCATGCATGACGCACGAATCATTCCTACTCGTTGATGGCCTAATAGTTTGACCAAGCCAGTGAGAATTCAGGAGAATCACCAGAAAGACAAGGCCTGATACGTCGATGTCCGGCCAAGTGACGAATGAACCGCTGCCGTCATCTCGGCAGATGCCGAACGCTCGGCTCGAACGAGGCGATGACGCGCGCGATAGTCCGGTACAAACGATCAGAGTCCGGCGTTCACGTCAACAGTGGCCAAAAATTCGATGCCAGTCACTCGGGGGTTCCCTCGTGGCAAAGACTCACTTGCGGCTTGTAGGCTGAATAAAAGAGGTGGACCATGACATCGACAGGTCGCCATCCGGCCCTTCTACATGTCTTGTTTTCAGTAGTGTTCTTGATTGCGCTGCCGTGCACGTCGAGCAATGCTGCGGACAATCCTCTACCGGCTCCTGGGTCGGATCAGCCGCGGCAGTACGATGAATTCAAACCCCTCACAGGACTCGATAATACTCCCAAGGGCGGCACTCTACCCGGTGGCACCTTGCCAGGGGGTACGCTTCCTGGAGGAACACTCCCAGGCGGCACGATCCCTGGGGGGACCCTGAAGGGCGGCACGCTGCCGGGCGGAACTGTTCCCGGAGGGACGGTTCCGGGGGGCACGCTGCCTGGCGGCACCGTTCCTGGAGGGACCTTGCCGAGCGAAACACTGGCAGGCGGGCCACTTTAACTTTCTTCCACGATTTTTCATTTGAGGAGCCTTTACATGACACGCATCATGATCGCAACCATCATGACCATCGCCGTCGCATCGCCACTCTTGGCGGAGGAAAACCAACCCCAGCAACCGGCAAAAGGTTCCCTGCGCGTTCAGGATATGCCGAAACCGATTCCTGAGCTGTTGGACAAAATTCAACAGCTGAGCAGAAAAATCGAGCCGGAAATCTCACGTCTGGGCAGCAATCTCGGACAGGAGCTCAAAGTGACGGTCAAAAAACTCTGCGAAGAGCTGCAGTGTCAGGAACGACCTGAATCCAAGTAAGCGGCCAGG